>CAZNTU010000134.1:0-15115 GCA_964575975.1 uncultured Desulfobacteraceae bacterium | reverse complement strand
GAACTTTTTTCGGCTTCGCTCGCCCCCTTCGGAATCCGTCCCGTTTTTTTCTCCGGTTGCCCGGTCGCTTGCCGCCAAGCGAAAAGGGCGATATCCGGAATCGATTTTTTTCCCATCGACAAATCGGCCGGTCCCGATTCATTCGATTCCGACAAGTGGAGGCGAGGCTTGTGCGAAAGCGCGAAAGCCGCTCTCTCAAACACGAAAACCGGTCCTTACTTCCCCATCGGTCCATTCAAGGCCGTAGCGACTTTTCGGGACGGCAAAAAAGCCGCCGCAAAAATAGCGGAGAGATGGAACTTTCGCCAAGTCGGCCGGGATATCGTTCTGGAAGCCGACGATATGAATACCCTCTACATGGATTTGATTCGCATGTGTTATCTCGCTCCGGCTATCGAACGGCTCATACCGGCCGGCCTTTTACGGTTCTACAACCTGGTCGGAAAAACCGGTTTGAAATGGGGTTCAAGGCGTTACTCGAGTTTTTCTTCTTGACCCTCCCTAAAGGATAAAAAAAGCCGAAGCGCTTAAACGCGCCCCGGCTTCGGATTCCGTCGCAAAAGCTCCCCGGGTCCGGTCAAATACGAAACGCTTCAGACCTTCATCGGACAACCACTAACCGATCGTTTTCGTAACGATGGCCAGAAGCTTGTCGGGATCGAAAGGCTTGGCCAAGTAGGCCACGGCCTTTTTCACCGCGTGCTTTCCCGCCATGCCGCTGATGACGATCACCGGTATGTCCTTGAATTCGTCCTCCTTGCTCATTTTCCGGTAGAACCTCGGCCCCCATTCGCCCGGCATTTCCAAGTCGAGCGTGATCAGGTCGGGCTTTTCCTTTTGCAGCATTTCGTAGGCCTCCTCCGCGTTTCCCGCCGAACAGGTCTCGTAGCCGTTGTCCTCCATTACATTCCGGATATATTTGACAATGATGGGATCGTCATCGACGATCAATATTTTTTTCGCCATCGAACGCCTCTCCTTTCGCTTGTTTTCGTCGCCCGCAACTCGAAACGCTTCCGCGGAAAGCCCGGTCGCGTCAATCCTTGTGGCATTCACCGCAAAGGACCGGTCCCGCCTTTTGTTCGAGATGGCATCCTTTGCAGTTTTGATGGTACCGCATAATCAGATTCATGGGTTTGCTGTTCCCGGCTTCGTCCGCCAAATGGCACTCGGAACACTCCTGCCCCTCGGAGGTCGTGGTTTCGACCCTTTGGCCGTCCTCTTCGCCGTGATGGCAAAAGGCGCAATCGATCCCGGCTTTCTCGTTGTGATCGTCGTGCAAGAAAGGAACTGGCGGACGCATATGCTCGGAAAAGGCGCTGTCGCTCACATGCGTGATGTCTTCCTGACAGTGGGCGCCGATTCCGATGAAAGAGGCCGCCAGAAAAGCAACCGTAAAAATCAAGCCTGCCGTTTTTCTCATCAGGTTTCCCCTTCTCCTGTTCGAATCGTTTTTCATATTGGAATTCGTCCAAAACCGGCCGCGAGCGGTGCGGTCCTTGTCCTCACGCTTCCGGCTTTTCCATGCATTCGTAAATGATGTCGCCCAGAAACTTGATCTCCATGCCCAATCCGTAATAATGCACGATATCCTCGAGTCCGCCGTGGCAATTGTGGCACGGGGCGATTATGGTCGTAGCGCCTCTGGACTTGGCGTTGAACAGCTGCTCCGCCTTGATCCGGTCGCCCTCCACCCGTTTCATCTTGAAAGGGGGGCCGCAGTTGATCACGCCGCCGCCCGCGCAACAGCAATAGTTGTGCTCGCGATTCGGATGCATTTCGATCAACTCTCTCGTGAACGCTTTGGTCACGTTCCTTCCCTTCTCGTGGAGCCCCCTTCCGCGCACGACGTTGCAAGGATCGTGGAAAGTGACGGCTTGGTCGAATTTCTTGGCCACTTTGATTTTCCCCTCCCTCAACAGCTCGTCGTAGAATTCGAGCGCATGCACCACGGGAATCGGATACATTTTCCATCCGAGCCAGCGGTTGCCCATGTCGTAAATGCTCCGGAACGCGTGGCCGCATTCTCCCATGACAATCCGTTTGACCTTCAACCGCATGGCCGTTTCGAAATGCATTTTTTTGAGCCTGCCCATCACTTCGTTCTCGCCGATGTACATGCACATGTCGCTGTTGTCCCATCCAGGCGTGGCGGGCATGGTCCAATCGACTCCGGCGACGTTCATGATGACGGCGGCCTGGTAGATCAGCTGCGCCCTGAACTTGGGCTCGGGACCGATGACCGAATAGAAGACGTCGGCTCCCTCCTTTTCCAAGGGAATCCTCAGATTGGTGATTTCGTCCGCGGCTTCTTCCTCCTGCCACAGGAGACTGTCGACCCATTCGTCGTCCTTGACCCACATCTGGTTCATCGTCGATGCGTGGCTGTGGGCGGTATCCGTAATGTACTGGGGCACGACCCCCAGCAAGTGGCACATCCGCCGCACAGTCAACATCAAAAACGCCACGTCGATGCCGAACGGGCAGTACATGGCGCAGCGTTTGCAAAGATTGCACTCGGTGAATGCAATTTCGCACGCCTTTTTGACGAACTCCGGACTCACCTTTCCTTTTTTGTCTAAAATCTCCCACAATGTCTGTTTCACTTTGCCGGCGGGCGAAAAAGCCGGGTCGCCCTCGTGGGACAGATAATAGTGGCACCCCTCGCTGCAAAGTCCACAGTGGACGCACGTTTCGACATACACTTTGAGCCGCGCGCCGGCCTCGCTGGCTAAAAACCTGTTTATAACCGATTCGATTTTTTCGGGGGTCAGATTTTCCACCCCCTTTTCGATCCCTTTATCTATGATTTGTTCCTTCTTTTTTTCAGCGGGCTCTGCCATTGAATCGCCTCCTTGAAACTCGGTATCCGGCCTCGAACATTCGGACGGTCCCTTCTGTGTTATGGTAAGGCATTGTTTTCACGCGGCGTTCGAATCGCACGGGTTCGATGTAAATTCCGCCGCGAAATATGCTTGAAAAAGAGTTTCCGATAACGCCCCCGGGCCTACCAGTCGTTGGCATGCCTGACGCCGCCGAATTCGGAACCCATGTATCCTCTGGTAAAAGGGAAGAAAATCATGTGGCTCAACCTGGTAAACGGAATGGCCGCCAACATGACCTCTCCGGAAAGAATATGCAGGATTCCCACGAACGTGCTCGCCGGCCACTGGTGATACGTCCAGAAACCCGTTACAAACGGCATCGCCACGATCGCGAGAATCACGTAATCGGACCTAGACGTCAAAAACTTGACTTCCGGAGAAATCTTCCGCCGCACGGCGAAAAACACGCAGGAGCCGATCACGATAACCGTCATGACATCCACGACGCCGTCGGGCAAGTACCACCAGCTTATGTTCCAAGATTCCTTTACCAGAATGATATGCGCGAAAAGAAAAACGGGGCCGACGATCAGACAGAAATGGAACGCGAACGTCACGATGGTCAGCCAAGGATGTCTCCGCCAGTTCAGCGTGGCGAAGGGAGTAAGCCATCGAAATATCGAGCGAAAGGCGAAACTCGGGTTGAAATACTCGTAAACGGCGCTGTCCTTCTTTTTGGCCAAAATCGCCATCGAAACCAAACGGTAGAGACTTCCGCCGAAGAATATGATGAAAGCGACCCAGACCAGCGGGCCGCTGACGAAACTATAGAGGCTGTGCATGCTTTTTTCCCCCTTTCATCCAAGGATGTCCGAAACCTTGACCACTTCCCGGTAGTATCTTTCCTCGTCCGGTCCTCCGATTATCCCCCTTACAAGCACCTTTTTGCCGTCGGGACTGAACGCCGGGTTCCAGAGAGACTTGTACGCGGTCCCGATCGACTTGCCGTCGATCAGAAGATGATAGCGGCCGTTCTTTTCCACCTTGGCCGCGACATGGGCGCCGTCGGGGCTGAAAACCGGCCGCCAGGCCATGTCGAAGGTATCGCTCCAGGTTGTTCCATCGACCGCGACCATCCAGCGCCCCTTGTCCTTGCCCACGCATGCCACGCGCTTTCCGTCGGTACTGATCGCCGGGTCCGCGACAAGATCCCCGAACGTGAGCTTCCAAGGCTTTCCGTCCAAGGCCATCGTCCAGCGACCGTATTTCGGCGCCACGATCGCCGCAATGTTCCCGCCGCTTTCGCTATAAACATGGTGCCAAAGCTGCAAAAAGCTCCGTTCCCATTTTTGTCGCCCGTCTTCCATCAAAAACCAGCTCCCGCCTTTCCTGACCGGGGCGGTCACGGAACCGTCCGCAGGAGAAAACTTCGGCTTCCATACGGCCTGGTAGACTTCGGGCCACGGGTTTCCGTCCACAACGATCGTGTAGTCGTAGATCGTGGTGCGGACCTCCGCCGCCACATGCTCTCCGTCGGCGCTGACATCCAGTTCCCAGACATTGACGAAATTGCGGTCCCAGACTTTTCCGTCTACCGCTACGGAATAGCATCCCTGTCTGAAAGTCCAGATATCCCCCTCGGAAAAGGGGACCGTTTGAACCGCGCCCGCAGAACGCGCTCCGTCGCGGCTGATCGCAAGGTTGGTCATGAACGAGAACGATTTATCCCAGGGCTCTCCGTTCGAGATAGCCATGTATTGCATTCCCGATTTGGCCGCGACCACGATGTTCCTGCCGTCCTCGCCGAACTTCGTGTCCCAGATAAAGTCGTAGGTTTCCTCCCAAGCTTCTCCGTCCACCGCAACCGTCCAGGCGCCCGAGTCGGACGCCAAACCGGTAAGACGATTATCGGGGGCGTATCTTAGGTACCAGATCTTATCGAACGTGTTTTCCCAGACGTTGCCGTTTTCGATCGCCGAAAACTCCATCTCTCCGGGTTTGACCACGGCGGCGATTTTCTCTCCGTCCGGACTCGCGTACGGCTCCTCCATGTACTCGAAATTTTCTTTCCACTGACGAAGGTCCGCTATTGCGCGTCTGCCGGTTTCCCAATTCCAGGCGCCTGAATCGACCATCCCCTCATCTCCTTAGGTTGTGTTTTTAATAGATTTGCACTTTTGCCGACTTTCTTTTATACCTTATACAATCGAGCTGTGTAAAGTTTTTTTCATTTTGCGAATGAGAGTAAAACATGCCTGTGCTCTCTTTCGCTTTTTAGTTATTTGCGTCTTTTGGAGGCTTTTTTCAAGGATTCGGGAAAGCTCCGACGCAAAAAAATGCGGACCGCATGCCGAAAACGATCAAAACTTCTTGTCTTCGAAAATTTTCCATGCTATCTAACACGACTTGAAAATCCGTGTCGGGTTGACACCCTATGATATGGTGAAATTTTTATCAAGGATTATTGTGAGCATATGCTTGAAATTTTTTGCCGGAAAGTCCCGGCACTATAAATGCGAAAATATTTTTTACAAATATTGTCGGATGCAATTTGAGACGGCCCAACTTTGAAAGGAGGATCTATTAATGGCGGACAATGTCAAGAGCGCGGTTACGATAACATTGACGATTCTATTGGGGATCGGTTTGCAGGTGGTCTTCGCCTTGTCGGAAACGACCGACACTCCCGGCAAGGCGGCGGTGGAGTTCGCCCAGGCGTACTTCCATAACGATCCCGACATGAGGAAAAGGCTTTGCGCGGATCTTCTGGAGAGCGGCGAGGGCGACCTGGTCGCGGCCCACATCACCCGAAACATCTGGCAAGCCGACGAGCGAGGGTTTTCGTTGTGTTTCCTTGGCGACCGCGTCAAGCACATCAACACTAAAACCTTGAGCGTCACTCGGGACAAAGCCGTGTTGGAAGTCGAGGCCACGCTTAAAAATTCCCTTCGAAGTTTTTTCACCGGCGAGGAAGCCTACGAGGTGCATGAACAATTCCAAATGGTCAAAGAGGACGGCCAATGGAAAGTGTGCGGCAATCCGTTCATGATTGCGGGCGCGAACTACGCGGTGGCTTCCGCCGAAGAAACCGAAGTTGTCGAGGAAAAGGCCGCGGAGGAAACCGAAGCGGAAGAAGCGGCCGAAGAAGCCGATCAGCCGGGAGAGACCGAGAAAGGCGAGCATGCCAAGGAATCCAAGCAGTCGTAACGCCTCGATAAAATTTTTGTTCAATTCGACAAACAATTGGTAATAGACGAGCCGACTTTCCGGGCGCCGGAAAATCGGCCGTCTTTTTTTGAAACCCCGTGACGAATTCCCCCGAAAAAATCGAACTGACATACAACCGCGTGCAAAAACGCGCCAGGCGAATCGTCTCCCGGTTTCCCAAGCCTTCCTTTTATAAAATCTGCGAAAAAGAAATGCGTTTGTCGGCGCTTTCTTTCGAAACCCACCCGATAATCCTGAAAATCCGGGAGCTTGTCGAAGACGAAATAAAAGGCGCCATGGGGCACGGCCGGAAACACGCGGCCAAGGTCACGATCGACGCGGGCGCTTTGATGCTGGTAGAGGGAAGCCGCGCGGGATACTCGGACGTATTTTTAAACCGTCGGTTTCTGCTGGTCCAATGCGCGGGGATGCTTCACGACGCCAGACGAAGAGAGGAAGACCACGCGGTCAAGGGCGCGGACCACGCCCGCGAACTGCTCAAGCAATTCGCCTTTTTTCCACAGGAAGTGGAGGACGTCGCTTGCGCCATTCGCAATCACGAAGCGTTCAAACAAACATTGGATATCGACACGCCCGAAGGCGCGTTGCTTTCCGATTGCCTTTACGACGCGGACAAGTTCAGATGGGGGGCGGACAACTTCTCGGACACCGTATGGGACATGGTCCGGCACTTTCGCACGCCGCTTGCCGAATTCGTTAAATTGTTCCCTCGCGGCATGCAAATGATCGAAAACATAAAAGCGACGTTTCGAACCGCCACGGGAAAAGCCTACGGACCTGAAATCATCGACCAAGGGCTTGATATCGGCAAGGAAGTTTTTAGAATGATAAATACGGATTTTTCCGTTTACCTTTAAAAACTTTTTTTGGTTTTTACCTTTGGAGAATAAAAGTGCTGAAACTTTCGAAGCTCGATCCGGGCGCCCGAAATTACGAAATTGTCGTCGTACCCGTATGCGAAGACGCCTCCATTCACAATGATCGGACTGTCTTGTCCCTATTGGCCGAAGCCGGAAAATACCAAGAGTTCAAAGGAAAGAAAAACCAGACGCTGACGCTCTACGAGAGACCGGAATTGAAAGCCCGACGTGTCTTGTTCGCGGGCGTGGGCGCGCTTGAAAAATCCAATGCGGAAAACCTGCGGTCGGCTTGCGGGAAATGCGTGGGAATAGCGACAGAGGCCGAATGCGTCGAAATCGCTTTCGTCGTTCCAAATTCGTTCGGCGAACTCGAAACCGCCGAAATGTTGAGGGCAATGATGGAAGGCGCGTATTTGGCGAACTTCAAGTTCGAATATTATAAAGGAGAAAAAAAGAACAAGCCTCTGCGGGAAATGTATTTTCTTCTCCATCAAAATCCGTCGCCGGAAACGGAAAATCTCGTATACCGGGTGGAAACCGTCTGCGATTCCCTAATCACCGCGCGCAATTGGGTAACGACCCCGTCGAACGACAAGATCCCGGCCCGATTGGCCGAATACATGGCTCGTCGCGCGGGAAACGCGGGCCTTTCCGTTCAAACAATGACGGAAAAGGAACTCAGGGAAAAAGGATTCGGTGCGATCCTGGCGGTGGGCGCGGGGTCGGGGAACCCGCCTAGGCTGCTGGTCTTGGAACATAGGGTCGAAGGGGCGGAGAAGACAGTGGCGTTGATTGGCAAAGGAGTAACTTTCGATTCGGGAGGGATGAATTTAAAACCGGGAAAAAGCCAGGCCACCATGAAATCGGACATGGCCGGGGCCGCTGCGGTCGTGGCGGCAATGCTCGCGATGCCGCGGCTGAAAACTCGCCTTGATACCGTCGCCTTGGTTCCGATCGTGGAAAACATGCTTTCGGGTACCGCAACCCGCACGGGGGACGTGATCAGGAGCTACAGCGGCAAAACCATAGAAATCGGCAATACGGACGCCGAGGGACGTCTTATCCTTGCCGACGCGATTTCCTATGCGCAAGAGAAATACTCCCCGGACATCGTCGTCGATCTTGCCACGTTGACAGGGGCCTGCGTTACGGCGTTAGGGGAAAAAATCGCCGGGGTATTTTCCAACGACGATCGCTTGGCCGAAGAGATTCTCCATGCGGGCAAAAAAGCCCATGAACCGTGCTGGCGTCTTCCCCTCGCCAAAGAGTATAGAAAGAAACTGGACAGCGATATCGCCGATATAGGCAACATGCCCGACGATCGTGCCGGGGCCGCGATTACGGCGGCGCTGTTTTTGACGGAGTTCGTCAAGGAAGGCGTACTTTTCGCCCACATTGACATTGCGGGGCCGGCCTACGACAAAACGAAGAACGACTTCGGCGGGGCAGGCGGGACCGGTTTCGGCGTCGGACTTTTGTGCGAACTTCTCGAAAGGTTGTAGACAATGGATGCGAAAATAGCGGGCGCGCTGTTCGGGTTCGCCGTCGGAGCCGCCGGATACGTGATCTTCAAATATTGGATTCTTCCGATCAGGGATTATAGAAGACTCAAGTCCGTTATTGAAAAGGATCTCGAGTTCTACATGGATTCCATCGCCCGGCAGAACTGGAACTCCGGAGAAAAGAAGCGGCTTAAAGGCACGAAAAAAGCGGTATCGGACCTAAACGACACCTACGATTTCGACCTTCCGGTCTGGTACAAGATCGTTCTCCGCCGCAGGGGAGAGTCCCCGAAAGAGGCGGAAAAACATTTAATGGGTCTTGCCGATACTAAAGACGCCTCCCACGCCGAGAAGAGGCTCGAAAAAGCAAAGGCCGCACTTTCGCTGCATGGACCCGGAAAGGAATCATAAATCCATGAACCAGGAAAAGAAGCGCGCCGTACTTTGCCCCAATTGCGGAAGGCTTATCAGTTCCACGGAGAGGGAATGTCCCCACTGCGGACTGTCGAGGCCGACCTCGGTTTGGAAAAACAATCCCCTGGTCCGGGGATTGGCCGACGAAAGCATGGTCGTCCGGACTTTTATCGTGGTAAACGCGGCAATGTTCATCCTTTCCCTTCTTCTATATCCGCGAGGCATGGGCATGTCCATGAATCCATTGAGCATGCTTTCGCCTTCGAGTCAAAGCTTGCTCGTATTAGGCGCCACAGGCTCGTATCCTATCGACCAGTTCGGCCGTTGGTGGTCTCTGATTTCGGCCAATTTTCTGCACGGAAGCATTGTTCACATTCTGTTCAACATGATGGCTTTCCGGCAGATCGCACCGTTGATCGCACGCGAGTACGGCGTCTATCGAATGCTAATCATCTATTTGGCGGGAGGAACCTTCGGATTCCTGGTATCGTACTTGGCCGGCGTGGCGGTAACCATCGGGGCGTCCGCAGCCGTCTGCGCGCTGATCGGGGCCGCGCTCTTCTACGGCAAAAACCGGGGCGGGACATACGGCCAAGCCATATTCCGGCAGATCGGCGGATGGGTGATCGGCATATTCCTATTCGGTCTGCTCGTTCCCGGCATCAACAACTGGGGCCACGGCGGAGGTCTGGCGGGCGGGGCGATTCTTGCCCTGATTTTGGGATACAGCGAAAAATCCAGGGAAAGCGCCACTCATAAAACCGTCGCCACTTCATGCGTAGGCGTTGTCGGGCTCACCCTCGCATATGCGGTCGTCACCGGTTTGCTTGTTCGGATTTCCGGTTGATCCATTATGCTTAATTGAACTTGTCACTGCACAATAGCGTCGATGAAAGCCACTATCACCTTCAGCAACGGCGAAATCCAAGCACGGCATGAAATCCATGGTTCCGCGATAATAGGGCGTTCTTCCAAAAACCAAATTCGATTGACAGATCCCGCCGCATCCGGAAAGCATTGCGCCATTTTCTTCGACGAGAATCGAGGATTTATCGTCCGGGACTTGTGCAGCAGCAACGGCACTTTCGTAAATGGAAAGAGAATAGGGGACGACACGATTCTCGCCGACGGCGACGTGATTCGCCTCGGCGAAACCAAATGCGTCTTTTCCTGGGAGGAGCCGGTCGGGAGTTTCGACGAATTCCGCCACAGCGACAACCTTGAGACCCACATTCAATCGCAAGTTGCGCCGGGCGCGCAGGCGAACTTTCTCCCGGAAGCTCAAATCCTCGACGAAAAACATCTCAGGACCGATTACGAAAAGCTTCGGGTAACCTACGAACTGCAAAGGGATATCGGTCTGGAGATGAACATCGACAAGATTCTGAAAAAAATTCTTTCCCGAACCTACGAGTTCTTGAAATACGACCGGGGCGTAATTCTTTTGGTCAACGAGCGAGGAAATCTGCAACCGAGGGTTTTCAAAGGAAGAACACGAGAAGAAAAGCCCTTTTTATCGAAGACCCTCATTCATCGAATCCAAATGGAAAAAAAAGGCGTGCTAAGCCTGGACGCGTTCCTGGATACCCGTTTCAAGGATTCGGAATCTCTCATGGCGCATGGCATCCGTTCCACCATGGGCGTGCCGGTCGTCTACCGCGACGAAATGCTTGGCGCGATAATCGTCGATTCCTCCACACTCGCCAACGCCTACTCAGAAAAGGACCTTCATCTGCTGAGCAATATCGCCGACCGAAGCGCCCAGATTATCAAAATTTCGCAAATGGCGAAAAAAATCGAAAAGGACGCCATCACGCGCGAGCGTTTCCAAAGGCTTTTGTCGCCCAACCTGGCGGAACTCGTGGTTTCCGGAAAGCTCGAGGTCAAAAAGGGCGGACAAAGCGTAGTGGCCTCCGTTCTTTTCGCAGACATTCGGGGCTTTACCGCAATGAGCGAAAACATGAAAGCCGGCGATGTTCTGAAAATGCTGAACTCTTTTTTCGAGGTGATGGTCGAATGCGTCTTCCGACATCAGGGGACGGTGGACAAGTTTTTAGGAGACGGCATGATGGTCATATGGGGTGCCCCGGTCCTTCTGAAAAGCCATGCGGGAAGAGCCGTGAAAGCCGCTCTCGACATGCGGAACCGTCTGAAGGATTTAAACCTCGTCCGGCTTTCCAGGGGCGAGCGTCCATTGGAAATCGGTATTGGAATCAACACGGGAGAGCTGGTGGCCGGATATCTCGGATCGAGCCGTACCATGAGCTATTCCGTTATCGGAGACACTGTAAACACGGCATCGAGACTGTGTTCGGCCGCCAAACCCGGGCAGATCGTCATATCCGAGACCACCCGCCGATGCGTAGCGAATTTCGCGGAGGTGGTCGAACTTACCCCGATAAAGGCGAAGGGAAAGCAGGATCCTGTCACTGCGTACAATGTTCTCGGGCTGAAACCCTTCCATGGAGATAGCGTATCGCGATCAACTCCGGAAGAACCGGCGATTAGTTAAAGCCGAAAGGAAACGGGACTCAAGCACGAAAAGGGGAACGGAATTCGAAAAATACGAAATCCGTTCCCCCTGGAAATCTTTCGTCGCGAAAAATTTTAGCGCTTGGAGAATTGGTAGCGCGCCCGCGCCGCCCTCTGACCGTACTTTTTTCTTTCCTTGGTTCTGGGGTCTCTTCGGACAAAGCCCGCTCTTTTCAGCTGCGTTCTCAGTTCCGGATTTGCCACCATGAGGGCTCTTGTGATCCCGTGGCGAATAGCGCCTGCCTGGCCGGAATAGCCACCGCCACTCACGGTTACCATGACGTCGAAGTCGTCGGTCATGTTTGTCAGTGCCAGCGGCTGAAGCATGATTCTGCGGGTGATATCGATTTTAAAATATTCTTCGACAGGTCTGTTGTTGACCACGACCTTGCCCGTTCCGGGCTTGATCCATGTCCGGGCCACCGAGCTTTTGCGCCTTCCAGTGGCGTAATAGATATTCTCTTTCTCCATTTATATCCCCATCTATGATTGAATTTTTCGGATGTTTCCGTCCGATTCCCGAAATACGATCCGAGGTTCGGTTCGTCAACTCAGCTGGAGTTCCTTGGGCTGTTGCGCTTCATGGGGATGCTGGTCCCCCGCGTAAACCTTCAACTTCTTGAAGATCTGCCTGCCAAGGCGATTTTTCGGAAGCATCCCCTTTACCGCGAAACGCACCAGATCCTCGGGGCGTTTAACCAGGAGTTTCTTCGCGGTAATCTCTTTTATGCCTCCCATGTAGCCGCTGTGACGGTAATATGTTTTCAGGTCCCATTTCCTGCCGGTGAGCGTCACCTTGTCGGCGTTGATGACGATGATTCTGTCCCCGGCGTCGATGTGGGGCGTGAACAGCGGGTTGTGTTTTCCGCGCAAGCGGTGGGCCACTTGACTTGCCAGCCTGCCGAGAACCATCCCGGCGGCATCGACCACGAACCATTTTTCTTTAATGTCGGACTGTTTTGCGCTATAAGTATATTTTTTCACTTTAAAGTCTCCTGTTCTCAATCTGAAGAATTCGGCGACGTTATATGAAAATCGAAATCATGTCAAGAAAAATTTGAATGAAATGACCGCTTACTCAAAAACCCAACACGGATATCAAATTTTCATGGAAAAAGAAACGAAAAAATTTCCTTTGGCAGGCGGAAAGACGAAAAGAGACATGGAGCCACTTGAAATCGAAGTGAAATTCTTCTTGAAGGATTTGAAGACGGTTCGCGAAAAAATCCTGGCCTTCGGCGCTCTAAGCAAAGGCAGGGTTTTCGAGAGAAACATTCGGTTCGAGGACCGCGAAAGAAGCCTTATCGCAAGGAAATCGCTGCTGAGGCTTCGCCGGGACGACCGCGCCAGGCTGACCTTCAAGTCGGAACCCAAGGACAAGGACTCGGAGTTCAAGATCTACAAGGAACTCGAGGTCGAAATCGACGATTTTCGAACCATGGAAAACATACTGAACGCGCTCGGGTTCTTCAACGACCAAGTGTACGAAAAATACAGGGAAACATTGGTTATTGGCGCCACACAACTGTGTCTCGACGAAATGCCTTTCGGAGACTTCCTCGAAATAGAGGGCGAAAGAGACGATATCCTGCGGACGGTCGAATTGTTGAACCTGGACTGGGGGCAACGAATCCTGGCCAATTATCTCGGGATTTTCGAGGTTCTACGGAAAAGGGAAAACCTCCCATTCAAGGACATCACCTTCGAAAATTTCGAAAAAAATCCCGTCGATTTTTCCGTGCATCTTGCCCTTTTTGCCGCGAACAACAACGAAGGGAGCGCAAATGGACGATAAGACCGGCCATGCTGCCGAAAAGGACGAATTTTCCGTTTTTTCTCTGAACCTCCGGTTCGGCCTCGCCAACGACGGCCCTAACGGTTGGAAATACCGGAAAGAAGGCTACCTGGAAATGCTGGCCAAGTTTCGTTCCGATTTCATGGCCTTTCAGGAGGTCAACGATTTTCAACTGGAATTCATCCGGAAAATCCTTCCGGGCCATGCTTTCGTAGGCAAGCGCGAGTCTGCTCCGGAACGTTGGCAGAACAACATCGTCTTTTACGACCGCAGTTGGTCGTGCGTCGAGTGGGGACACTTTTTCCTGAGCGACACGCCGGAAAGGTACAGCCGTTTCGAACAAAGCAAATGGCCCCGGCAATGCACCATCGGGTGGTTCGAAAAAAACTCGCGCCGCCTGGTTTTCGTCAATACCCATTTCGATTTCGACGAAGATGTCCAAGTGAAAAGCGCGCAAGTGATCATGAAGCTTCTGTCCCGGTTTCCGTCCGACGCGCCGGCAATACTGGTGGGAGATTTCAACTGCCCTCCAACGAAACCCTGCCGAAGAATATTCACGGGGGAAAATTCCGGGGAAAATTCCGGTTCGTCCGGCTTTTTCAAGCCGGTTTTCGCAGAACCGTTTCCGGGAACGTTCCACGGATTCACGGGCGAGCCCGGAGAGGATCAAATCGACTGGATCATGTACAGGGGCGGCGTTTCTCCCGTCGAGAGCTGCGTTATCCGGGAAAAATTCGGAGAAACGTACCCGTCGGACCATTTTCCGCTGCATGCGGTGTTTCGGTTTGCGAGGAATGCCGGACGACAATGATTTCATCCGACGGGATCGCAGGTTGGTTGTCCGGCTTGGGAAAGGGGAAAGCGAATGAGAACCGAACCTTTGGAGAAACTGTCGCGAAAGCTTACCGAAGAAATCAAAGAAAAGGCGGTATTTCTTGGAGCTTCGCTCGCCGGAGTCGTGAGTATGGAAAGCTTGGCGGATTCGCCGTCCTTCCGAAAAACCGGGGAGGGGGTTCCGTCCGTGAATGCGGAAAGCATAATCGTTCTGGCGCTGGAGCACGGAGAGGACGCCCCGTCCATGGACTGGTGGGACGGAAACCAAGGGTCCCGGGGAAACCGCAGCCTTATTAAAACGGGCAAGAGTTTGAGGCGATGGTTGAGAAAAAAGCACGGAATCGTAGGCAAGGACGCCCACTATTACGTGCAAAAAGGCGGCGTTTTTCTAAAGGACGCGGCCGTCCTGGCCGGATTGGGCGTGATTGGCAAAAACAACCTGCTCGTCACTCCGCGATACGGGCCCCGCGTGCGCCTTCGGGCCATGTTCGCGTTCGCCCCCCTTCATCCGGGGGCGGTTCCGACCGACTTCGCGCCCTGCGAAACCTGCGAAGCCCCCTGCCGAGATGCATGCCCCCGAAACGCCTTCGAAAGCGGATCCTACGACCGACTTGCCTGCGAAAAAGAGATGCGTCACGACGAGACCGCCAAGCGGGTATTCAAAAACGTCGGCATCATGCATTACGCCGGCTCCTGGATCAAATACTGCCGGGCCTGCGAGTTGGCCTGCCCGGTCGGAAGGTGAGCGTTGGATACGCTTTCCTGTGACAGCGCAGAGACGGGGCGGATCGTTCAGGCTTTCGCTTTCCTCAGATCCTCCGCCCGATCTCTGATTTCATCCAAGGTTCGCGCCTCTACGAAAAACTCCGCCAACTCCTCGATTTGCTCCGTCGTCAGTCCCTCGAAAATAGGGGCGAGCGCACTGTGGCCGATGTTGAATTTTTTCGAAAGCTGACGCCCGAAAAGATCCGTGATGCCTTTCTGGCGTCCCTCCTGGCGTCCTATTCTTTGCACGCTTGTGATGTATTCCATTTTTCTCTTCCTTTCCATTTCGTGGATTTCGACCCACCAGCCTTTTTCCAGTTTTTCGGGAAGCGTCATGATCCAGTCGATGAATTCGAAGAG
>CAZNTU010000133.1:13521-15261 GCA_964575975.1 uncultured Desulfobacteraceae bacterium | reverse complement strand
AACTGCCGACACGGGGATTTTCAGTCCCCTGCTCTACCGACTGAGCTACCTCGGCTCGACGTTGAAACGAAATGGGTTTTTAATGTAACCGAAACGTTTTGTCAAGACAATTTTTTACCCATGTCTCCAAAATGGTATTGCAAAAGAGCGGCGGCCGCAATTGCGGCTGTTTCGGCCCGAAGGATTCTCGGCCCCATGCCGACTGGGACGAAACCTTCGTCCATGGCCTTTTCGGCCTCCCTGTCGCCGAAGCCGCCCTCGGGTCCGATCAGGGCGCATACGGAACGAATATCTTTTTTCGGGGCGGAGAAACTTTTTTCGTTCAGCAATTCGGAGGCCCTTTCCCAAAAAATGATTTTCGCATCCGCCGACGCGCCCGAGCGCAAAACCTCCTCGAAGGAAACCGCAGGTCCGATTTCCATAATGCGCGGTCTTCCGCACTGTTTTACAGCCTCCCGCACGATTTTCTCCCACCTGTCGGCTCGCGAGGCCAGCCGCTTTCCGTCGGGGTTCGGGATGCTTCTCTCCGAAAAGAACGGCTGCCAGCTGTGAATCCCCAGCTCGGCGAGCACTCTTGCCAGAAGGTCCATCTTCTTGTCTTTCAAGAACGCTTGCGCGATGCCGATGCGAACGGCATCGCAAATCTCCGGCTCTCTCTTTTCGAGAATTTCCACAGCCGCTTCCCCGCTGGAGATAGAAACGATTCGCCCGATGTATTCCGTCCCGACCCCGTCTAAAAGCGCGATTCGATCTCCCGGCCTGAGTCGCAGCACGTTTTTCAAATGTTTGAAGTCGCTTCCGGTCAATGTGGAAACCGGAAATCGCAATTGGTCCGCAGCAATGAAAAAGCGTCGATTCATGTGCTCCCTTCCAAGGATGAAATGTTCGCATCGATCCCCGTCGATTCGGCAAAACGGTCTATACCATTTTACGACGCTCGCGGGCAAGTTCCGGAGTTCATTTCGGAAAACTAGCCAAGCCAAGCTAAAAGGCCTATTTCCTTGACATGATATAAATCGCTGTGATAAAAAATCGACAATGTTGCAGATATAGCTATATAGCTAATTTTACAGGGAATTTCCCGGAGGGAAAATGGAAAAAGACCCCGAATCCAAACAAAAGAAACTCAACCCTGGCAAACAGAGCGAGAACGATGATTTGTTCGATCTTTTCGACGACATTCCCGATTTGCAGGATTTGGAGGACGAGATCCTCGATTTGTCGGAGGAAGTCGATGATCTTTCCGGAAAAACGAAAAAGAAAAGCGAACCCGACGAAATTATCGATCTGTTCGAAGAGGCGGAATTCTCGAACGAACGGGACTTGATCGATTTGACGGAAGAATTTGCGGATTTCGAGGACAAGGACCAAAACAGTTTTTCGTTTACGGACGAGGAGCTTCGGGCTTTGGAGGGCGACAAGGATTTGCTTGACATTGTCATGTACTCCGAAGGTTCGGGTGCGCAAAAACGGGATAAAACAAGCCATGCGACGGAATGCAAGGCGCCGGCGAAGCTTGAGGACGATTTTGCTTCGTGGGATATGTTCGACCAATTAAACATGCCTTTCGATGAGAAGAACGACGAATTGCAGGCTCTGATCGAGGACGAAAATTTGTCGTCGAAAGAGGACGAAATAATCGAGCTGACGGAGGAAGTGGACCTCTCCGCTATCGGGGTCTCTGACGAGGAGCCGGTCGAGCTGACGGAGGAAGTGGGCGATGCCCCTTCCGCAGTCTCG
>CAZNTU010000133.1:0-13421 GCA_964575975.1 uncultured Desulfobacteraceae bacterium | reverse complement strand
CTGACGGAGGAAGTGGACCTCTCCGCTGCCGGGGCCTCTGGCGAGGAGCCGGTCGAACTTGCGGAGGGAGTCGGCTTGAACTCGCTCGAGGAAGATTTCGATGCGTGGGTCGAGCTTGCGGACAAGGCGAGTTCGGACTTTGTAGAGGAAAAGCCGGCCGAAACTGCGGAAGAGGACGAATCGGTCAGTCTGACGGACGAGTTGGGTTTGGCGTTGATGGACGCCGAAAAGGACGAATCGGTCGAATCGGCGGACGAGTTGGGATTGGTCCCCATTTCCAAAGGAAAAGACGAACCTCGCGAGTCGGAAGTCGAAGCATGGTTCGATTCCAATGTGGAAGAACGGAAGGAGACTGTCGAATCGACGGCAGGCGATACGGAAAAAGAAGAGAAATCCCTTGGGTCGAGCGATTTCGAATCCCTGGATACTATTGTCGATGGCTTCGCAAGCAGACTGCCTGCCGGTTATTTCTCGGAAAAAGACAGGGACGATTCTTCGGTGAAAATATTCGAACCCGCGAAAGAGCCCCGTGATGATAAAGCTCCGGTCCATATCGAATCGCCTGGCCCAAGGACAGTCGAGCCGGAAAAAAGGGGAATCGAGTCGGGAGACGTGCCCCTCTCGTTCGAAAAGAAAGCCGCGGAAAAACTCGTTTTGGAAGTCGATGAAACCAAAGGGAGCGAAGACGCGATAAAACTTACGGAAGAGGCGATCGACAAGGCGTTGGAGAGAGTTATCCGGAAAGTGTTCGCCGACAAGATCGAGCACATTCTGCTGGAAGCCGTTAAAAAGGTTGCCACCGAAGATATCGCACGGCTGAAAAAAATGATTTTGGAAAAAAACGGGGACAAAAGCAAGGATTGAGTTGATCCGGGTCCGAAGCCGATACATTATAATGAAGTATTGCAAGAACCGGGGATTTGCGTATAATCCCCGTTACTTGTTTTATAGGGCGGACAAAAGCGCCTCGGATTTTTCGGGAAAATCGACCTGGCGGTAATCCGGCGCTTCGATGTCGCGCAGAGCGATAAATGGCATGCAAGGATCGAAGGCCGTTTTTTTCCGGCGAAGTCGAATTTTTCTATTATCTAATTAGGAGTATGATCAAATGAGTTCCAACTTGCTGGTCAAGGGATACGAACCTCACGACGTGGAAAAGAGATGGTCCGAATATTGGGAAGAAAACAAATTGTTCGCGGCCGAGGATCGAAGCGACCGACCGAGTTATTCCATTGTCATTCCGCCCCCCAACGTGACAGGGGTGCTGCATATGGGACACGCGCTTAATATCACCCTGCAGGACATACTTTGCCGGTACAGGCGACTTTTGGGCGCCAACGTTCTTTGGATGCCGGGCACGGACCACGCGGGAATCGCCACCCAAAACGTGGTGGAGCGGCAATTGGCCATGGAAAACACCGACCGCCACGCTCTGGGACGGGAAAAGTTCATCGAGAGGGTATGGCAATGGCGCCGTCGTTACGGAAGCGCGATAATCAACCAACTCAAGCGGATGGGGGCTTCCTGCGACTGGGACCGGGAGCGGTTCACGATGGACGAAGGGTTGTCCAAGGCGGTCCGCAAGGTGTTCGTCCAATTGTACGAGGCGGGTTTGATATACCGGGGCAGCTACATTATCAACTGGTGTTGCAGGTGTCACACGGCGTTGGCCGATCTCGAGGTGGAGCACGAGGACCATGACGGCCGGCTCTACCATATTCTGTATCCTTTCGCCGAGGGGGAAGGAGGTTTGGTGGTCGCCACCACGCGTCCGGAAACCATGCTGGGCGACACTGCGGTGGCGGTGCATCCGGAGGACGGGCGCTATTCGAATCTATCATCCGACCACGTGATCCTGCCTCTAATGAACAAAAAAATTCCCGTCATCCGAGACGAGTACGTCGCGATGGAATTCGGAACGGGATGCCTGAAAATAACACCGGCCCACGATCCGAACGACTTCGAGGTCGGCAACCGCCACAATCTGGCCCGTGTGAAAGTGATCGGGGACGACGGCAGGATGACGGAAGAGGCCGGAAAATTCAAGGGGATGGATCGGTTCGAATGCCGCGAAGCGGTGGTCGAACAACTGGAGAAACAAGGATTGTTGATCAAGATCGGGCATCACCCGCACAGCGTCGGCCACTGCTACCGGTGCAAGACGGTCGTGGAACCCAACCTGTCGCTCCAGTGGTTCGTCAGGGCGAAGCCTCTGGCGGAAAAGGCGCTTGCGGCGGTCAGGAACGGCGAAACGACCATCGTGCCGCCGATGTGGACCAAAACCTATTTCGACTGGCTGGAAAATATCCGGGACTGGTGCATTTCCCGCCAGATTTGGTGGGGACACCAAATTCCAGCATGGACCTGCCGGAACTGCAACGAAGTGACCGTCGCAATGGAGGATCCCGATGTTTGCCCGTTCTGCGGTTCGACGGAACTGGAACAGGAATCCGACGTTCTCGACACTTGGTTTTCCAGCGCTCTATGGCCTTTTTCGACCATGGGCTGGCCCGAGCAAACGCAGCTTCTCAAGACGTTCTATCCCACAAGCGTCCTCGTGACCGGTTTCGACATCCTTTTCTTCTGGGTGGCGCGCATGATGATGATGGGAATCCATTTCATGAAGGACGTGCCTTTCAAGGACGTTTACGTGCATGCTCTTGTCCGCGACGAGGACGGAAAGAAAATGAGCAAGTCCAAAGGGAACGTGATCGATCCGTTGGTCGTGATCGAAAAGTACGGGACCGACTCTTTCCGTTTCACGCTCGCGGCTTTCGCCGCCCAGGGACGCGACGTGAAAATGTCCTTGAAAAGAGTGGAGGGATATCGCAATTTTGTCAACAAGCTGTGGAACGCGGCTCGCTTCGCCTTGATGAACGTGGAAAAGCCGCCCCAAGAGGTCTTGCCGGAGAGTCTTCCGGACAGGTGGATCCTGTCCCGGTTGGGGCGCGTTACGACGGCGGTCGCGGAGGCATTGGACAACTACAAGTTCAACGAGGCCGCAAGCGCGCTCTACCAGTTCGTCTGGCACGAGTTCTGCGACTGGTACGTGGAGGCGATTAAACCGGCCTTGTACGGCAAAAAGGGGGAGGACGCGATGGAATCTTCCAGGGCGACCCTCTGGCTGGTCTTGAGAAACACGCTGGTCCTGCTGCATCCATTCATGCCTTTCGTCACCGAGGAAATCTGGAGCAAATTGCCCAGGACCCAAGGTTCCATAATGGCTGCGGAATTTCCCTCGGTCGATAAGGAAAAATTCCCAATGAAGCCGGACCCCTCCGCCGAAGCCGAGATGAACCTTGTCATGGCGACGATCACCGGCATTCGAAACATCAGGGGGGAAATGAACATCTCTCCGTCGCAACCTCTTTCAGCGTCGGCGCGCGCCCAAGAGACGGACAAGCTGAATATGATCATGGCGCAAAAGGATGTCATATGCGATCTGGCGCGCCTGGATTCGCTGCGATCCCTGGATTCGGAGAAGCGGCCAAAGGCAGCGGCCGCGGCTATCGTGGAAGGCGCCGTCATATATGTCTCCCTGGAGGGGATCATCGACTTCGAAAAGGAGACGCAACGCCTTGAAAAGGAGATTGCGAAGATTTCCAAGGAACTTGTGTCGGCGACGAAGAAGCTCCAAAACGAGGATTTTCTGAGCAAAGCGCCCCAGGATGTCGTGGAAAACGTCAGGGAAAAGCACGAGGCGCTGATCGAACGGCAAGGAAAACTGACATCGAACCTGGAGCGCATCGAATCGCTCCGGTCGGAATAGAGAACAATGGAAACATGAACTCGGTTGATAGACTCATCGATTTCGCTTTGCAGGAGGACATTGGTCCCGGCGATATCACCACGGACGCCACCGTTCCCCCGGACGCCGGGGGAACGGGGGACGTGATCGCGAAAGAGGATTTTGTTCTGGCGGGGCTCGAAGTGGCGCGCAAGGTCTTCGAACGCCTTGACGACCAAATAAAGTTCTCTTCCGAATTCGAAGACGGAGCGAAAATCGAAAAGGGACGAATCGTGTTTTCGGTCGAAGGAAGGCTTTCTTCCATTTTAAAGGGAGAGCGGACGGCCCTGAATTTTATCCAGCGATTGTCCGGGATCGCGACTCTTGCCCGGCGGTTTGTCGATGCGATGAAATCGAAAAACGCGAGAATCGTGGATACGAGAAAAACGACCCCGGGATGGCGCGAGCTGGAAAAGTACGCCGTGAGAATAGGCGGCGCCTCCAATCATCGCATGGGTCTTTTCGACGGAGTGCTTATAAAGGACAATCATATCGCGGCTTGCGGCGGCGTTCGGAACGCCGTCGAAAGAGCCAGGAAGAATATTCACCATCTCGCGAAGATCGAGGTGGAGGTATCCGACATGACGGAACTGGCCCAAGCCTTGGAGGCGGGCGCCGATGTCGTCATGCTCGACAACATGACCCCGGAGCAAATCGAGAAAGCCGTCGGAATAATCGACAAAAGAGCGCTTGTGGAAGTTTCCGGGGGGGTCGGCTTGGACAACGTCGTTTCGATGGCCGAGACCGGGGTGGATCTCGTTTCGGTGGGCGCATTGACCCATTCGGCCAAAGCCGTCGACATAAGCATGAAAATAAGAAACAGTCCGTCTAAAGACGAGCGAGACGTCGCGGGGTAGGCCATGTTTCCGATCCGCGACACCGTAATTTCCCGATCCTATCCCATCGCCACCCACGGTCTTATCGTCGTGAACATCCTTTGTTTCTTGGTTCAGCTTTCCCAAGGCGACCGTTTCGACGTTTTCGCGTACGTGTACGGACTGGTTCCGGCCAGATATACGGTACCGGAAGTTTCCGCGTACTTTTCCTTCGGACAGCAGGCGTTTTCGCTGGTCTCGTTCATGTTTCTGCACGGAGGGTTTTTCCATCTTCTGGGAAACATGTGGTTCCTCTACATTTTCGGGGACAATGTGGAGGACAGCATGGGGCCTTTCCGATACCTTTCGTTCTATTTCCTTTGCGGATTCGTCTCCGGGCTCTGCCATTTTCTTCTGAACCTTTCGTCCAATCTTCCCACCATCGGCGCGAGCGGGGCGATAGCGGGGGTGATGGGGGCGTATTTCATTCTTCATCCGACGGCTCGCATACTTACCCTGGTGCCGATCGTCATCGTTCCTTTCTTCTTTGAAATTCCGGCTTTTTTTTTCCTGGGAATCTGGTTTTTGCTTCAATTTTTAAACGCCGCCGGTACCCACGGGGACGTGAGCGGAATCGCATGGTGGGCACATGTCGGCGGATTCGTCGCCGGGATTGGGCTTTTAAAGGTTTTCAAGGCGCTTCCATCGACGGGGATTTCCGATTCTTTCAGGAAGGCCACGGTCAAGAGAACAACGCCCGGGCTTCAGATCATCAAACCCACCGGTCCTATGGACGCCCCCGATCTTTACGGCCATATATCCGTATCCCATTTCGAGGCGATCCACGGGGCTCGCAAAATAGTCAACATACCTTGGGGATTTCAAAAAAGACTGTACCGGGTGGTCGTGCCTCCGGGAGTGGGGAACGGGAGCACGCTTCGCTTGAAAAATCTGGGCAAGATCAAGGCCGACGGCCAGCGCGGCGATCTTTTTCTGAGGGTGACGGTCATCGACGATCTGTATTGACCGTCGGTAGCGCCGCCTTCCACGGCGGCGCGGCGCCTCCCCCCCCATACCCGCGCCGCCGTGGAAGGCGGCGCTACCGAGCGACTGTTCCCCAAGCGCCGTTTACGCCGTGAACCGCAATAGCCCCTACCGGTCTATAGATTTGTCCCGATGGTTTTCTTTTGCCGACAACGGTTTCAGATCGCTTCCGTTCCCGATTCGCCGGTCCTGATTCGGACAGCCTGATCGACGCCAAGAACGAATATCTTTCCGTCGCCGATCTTTCCGGTTCCCGCCTTCTCCTGTATGGTGCTCACCACCTTGTCCGTCATCTCGGAATCCACGATGATCTCCATTTTCAGTTTCGGGACGAAATCCACTTGGTATTCCGCCCCGCGGTACACTTCCTTATGGCCTCTCTGCCTCCCGAAACCTTTTACCTCGCTGATGGTCATTCCCTTTACGCCGATGGCGTTCAAAGCTTCCTTGACCTCGTCCAGCTTGAAAGGTTTGATGACTGCTTCGATTTTTTTCATTTCGCATTCTCCTTTGCGGTTGGTTTGCAGATTTTAAGTTCCGCGAAAACGTTTCGATTTCGGAAATACAACAGAGCAAGGGGCGTGCCACGGTTTGGTCCGGGTTTGGCGATGCGGTTTAAACGCTTGGAATAAATACGCATATGGGTTTATATCGCGGATTCCCCCGATACGAATGCGAAATATCGTTGTCTTTCATTCAATTGTTTAAAGACAATAATGTATTATATGGTTCGACCTTGTTTCAAAAATGTTCCGGAAAGAAGGAGGCGTGTTATTCGAGCGAGCAAGTCGATAAAAGGACCAAGATGTTTTTGACTAATATGGAATACTGGTATATTGTAGGCGGCGACGTGCAGGACGGGCATCCGCGACGCAAGGACCGTCGCGGGCGAAAATTCCAATGCGTGGAATTGCGCGCCGCCCCTCGAATCGGCCGAGCAGCCGCCAAACGCCGATCCGGTCGATCTTTCCGGCAAGGTTGCAGTGTCGGCCGACTTGCTTCATTCCCGCGAAAAACCGGGAATCCAGCCAAACATCGTTAATCCTGGATTTCCGTTTTCGCGAAAACGACCGTAGTGAACGGCCGAAATCGGAACCGAGCCCAGCCAATTCCATATTTATACGGGTAGAGAGAGGAGAATTCGATGAATCAGAGCAGTCCGGACGAAGAATGCAAACATTTTCTGTTGAGGTTGTTCGACGCGGTCAAGGCGAACGTGTCGGCAAAGGCGTCCCTTTACGAAATAGGAGCCGCTTTGGGAATGGATCGAGACAGGGCCAATTTCATCGCCACCGAGTTGGTCGGTTTAGGATACGCCGAAATCAAAACCTTGAGCGGCGGCCTTGGCATTACGGACGACGGCATAGCCGCGGCGAGGGATCTTGGAGCCGAGGGAGAAGATTCGAACGAGGCGGGAGCTTCGCTTGGAAACGAGCCGGTTCTCGACGAACGATCAAAAGATGCGTGCGACGCAATCACGGCCGGCTTGAAATCGGAAATCGTGAAATTCGGACTCGATTTCGACGCCATTTCGGAAATTTCGGCCGATCTGAAGACGATCTCGGCGCAACTCAATTCGCCCAGGCCGAAAAACGCCATTGTCAGAGAATGTTTCCGGTCGATTCGTTCCGTTCTGCAAAGGGCCGGGGCAAGCGACCCGGTCGTTCGCATAGACGCATTACTGAGATAAGGGGGGGCCGTTTTGACGGACAATTACGCCAAAATAGTCCGGAACAATCTGGAAAGGCTGTTCGCCGGCGAGATCGGAAGATTGGAAAAGGATCTGGGCGCGACCAAGGAGGGGGACGCCTATGTTTTCAGGGCATTCGGAAAGGATTGTCGGCTAAGCCCGGATGGCATTTTCCTGGACGGCGGCGAGGAGGAAGGGGTTTTGGGGATTCTCGTATCCCTTTACGCGCTGGCCGCCAATCCGGCGCCGGTTGTCGAATCGCCTTTCAAGGCGTTCAAGGATTTTCC
The DNA here is from genome assembly GCA_964575975.1 of uncultured Desulfobacteraceae bacterium. GTDB lineage: Bacteria > Desulfobacterota > Desulfobacteria > Desulfobacterales > SKZT01. Next base: position 5,798 of record CAZNTU010000133.1, on the reverse strand, counting down.
CGGCAGCACGCCCTACGTAGGGGCGTTTTCCACGCATACCGAGAAGATACTCGCGCCTTTTGCGTCGTCGATCGGAAAACGCCTGGACGAAATCGTCCGGCGAATCGACGGCAAAGCGGCTCCTCCGGGGCTGCCGGGAGATTTTTCCATGATGCTCTTTCCTTTGCCGAAAATCGCCTTGTGCTACATCTTCTACGAGGCGGACGAGGATTTTCCCCCGGGAGCGACCTGCCTGTATTCCAATAACGCCTCCATGTTCATGCCCATGGACGGTCTTGCCGACGTGGGAGAGTACATGTCCAAAAGAATCATCGAAATTGTAAAAGAAGCACTATGATGTCCGGTCGCCGAAAAACAATTCTTGTCGGAATCGCGGTTTTCGCGGCGGGGTCGGTCGCCGCGTTTGCGGGCGTTCTTTTCTATGCGCATACGAACCATGCAGGACTGCAAATACAGACGCGCGTGAGCGAACGAATTCCCGGGCGAATTATGTTCAAGGACTACGACCTTTCATTGGCCCAAGGGCGAATCGTGCTGGGAAACGTGCTCGTCAGGGACGACCGGGATCAGCTGGCGGTCGGGATAGAGCGGCTTGCGGTACGCGTCTCGCTTTCGGAGCTTTTGCGCAAGAACATTCAAGTCGAGGAAATCCTGATAAAGAATCCGGAAGTCCGACTGGTCGCTTATCCAGACGGAGATTTGAACATTGTCCGTGCTTTCGTCCCGGAAAGCACGGACGGAGAGCTTCCTGCGGAAAAGGAACCGGAAGGCGAATTCCCGTTCAATTTGGTTTTGAAATCCTTTCTTCTGGAGAACGGAGAGATATCGTTCGACGATCCTTCGAGGAATACGAGCGCGAGTTTGAGGGGAATCGACTTGAATATCTCGGGGGACCTGAAGGAAGAGGCTTGGCGTTTGGATTTCTCGACGAAGGAGGGCGAATACGCGGACGGAGATGTTCGGGCTGTCCTGGATTCGCTGGAATTGTCCGGGGCATTGGACAAGGACAGGCTCGAGGGGTTCGGTCTCGAAATCAAGACGGCTTCCTCCCGTTTGAAAGCCGCGGGATCGGCGAAGGGAATATTTTCCGAGCCGGTCCTGGATTTGACGGCGAACGTCGCATTGGACCTCGGGGAGCTTAAAGAAACATTGTCTCTCGAACAAGAATTGACGGGAGCGGTAGCGGGAGACATTTCGGCGAAAGGTCCGGCGGGGAATCCGGAGGTGTCGTTGGACTTGGTCCACTCCGGCGGGATCCTTGCGGGCTACGTCGCGGAAAAAGTCGATTTGAAAGCTTTTCTTGGCGACAAAAAAGTTCGGGTGGAACCGTTGAACGTCGCGTTCGCGTCGGGAAGTCTGAGGATCGAGGGGAAGTCGGATTTGGGAGAGGTTTTTCCAGGCGGCTTTCTGTCTCCTCCGAAAAGTTGCGAAGCGCTGTCCTACGATTTGAAAGTCGTCGCGGACAAGGTGCTTTTAAAAAGCGTGCTCGGGGAAAGTTTCGCGGGCAAGGGGAAAATCGACGGCAACGTCAGGTTGCAGGGCAGGGGGATATCCTTGCAGGAGGCTGTCGCGAGTCTGCAAATGGAGATCGCGGGCGACGAGATTTCGGCGGGCGAGTTCGAGCCCATCGACGTTTCCGTGGAATCGACTGCATTCATCGACAGGGGGGAAGCGCTTGTCGAAAAGCTGGAGATAAACGCCGGCCCCGCGTCCGTTTCCGCAGATGGACGCTATGGTTTGGCGGGAAAGGAGATCGAGGCGAATATCGCGGCCGACGCTCCCGATCTCGCGAAAACTCTTTCTCCGTTGGGAATGAAGAACGCCAGCGGTTCCGTGAAGCTTCGGGCGACCGCCTCCGGGACTCTTCAAAAACCGTTGTTCGATCTTTTTCTGGAAGGAAAAAAGGTCGGCTTCGAGCAGGTGTATATCGGCGACGTGGGTATCGACGCGGTTTTGGACAATTCCGGGGTTCTGAAACTGTCGAAGTTGGAGTTGAGCAACAAAGGCTCGGCTATCAAAGGCGAGGGGAGCGTCAGGTTTTTCGAAAACGGCGACGGAACTGTTCCTTTCCTGGATAACATCGGGAAGATAAACGCGGCGTTTCCGATCGATTTGAATTTGTCGATGAGGAATTTGGAGGCGGCGGATTTTATAGCGACGATTCCCGTTTCGGGGAGCATCGACGGCAGGCTTCGGGCGACAGGAGATTTGAAGGACTTGAAAGCCGATTTGGAACTCGCGGCCAAAAATTTAGCGTTCGAAGAAAATCGTGTCGGCGACGTAGTCGTCTCGGCGAAGCTAAGTGACGGCCAAGTCTCGATCGGCAAGGCCATGGTGAAAAACAACAGATCGGCCATCGAGGTGTCGGGGACCGTCGGCGTGTTCGAAAAGAACGGCTTGACCCCCAAGAAGGATCCCTCCATCGATCTTGCGCTCAAAGCCGACAGTCTTTACGTCCAGGATTTTACCGACCGGGCGAAGGCGAAAATTTCCATGAGCGCCGATATCGGGGGTACCGTGAACAATCCCGGCGGAAAGTTCGAGGTCAAGGCGACGGATTTGGATTTGGGCGCGCAGAAACTCGAGGGAGTCGATTTGAAGGGCGATTTGCGAAACAGAAAAATCGGGTTCGATCCCGTAAAGGTGGTTTTTTCCCAAGGCCAATCGATCCGAGGGACCGGCTGGGTATCCCTCGACAAGGAATATTCGGTCAAGTTGTTCTCCGAGGGCGTATCGCTGGACAGCATCGACGCGATCCGGGAAAAAGGCGGAGTGGAAGGGCTTTTGGTCTTGGATATCTCCGGCAAGGGTTCCCTTGAAAATCCCGGGTTGCGGGGGAAAGTCGCGGTCGAGAAGCTTTTCGTGAACGAAAAGGATCTCGGCGATTTCGTTTTCGATCTCCGGTTGGCCGATTCCGTCGCGAAACTGTCCGGGCGGCTGAACTTCGACATCGACGCGAGCTATCATTTGAAAAAGCAGGATTTCTCGGCGAAACTCGTTTTCGCGGACACCGACCTTTCCCCCTACTTCAATCTCGCCGGTCTGGACGATTTGTCGGGCAGAATCAGGGGCAAGGCGGTGGCGAGCGGAAACGCTTCCGGAATCGAAAAAATCGACGGGTCCGGGGAATTCCAGTTGCTGAACGTCTTGATGAATGGCGAGGAGCTTGCCCATGCAGAGAATTTTTCCGTCAAAATAAAAAATAAAATCGCCTCGGTTTCCGGCTTGAACGTACGGCTGCTTAAGGAGGGGACTTTGAGCGTCGAAGGGGATGCGGCTTTCGACGGGGCCTTGTCGGTGAAAGCCCGCGGCATCATTCCGCTGAAAGGTCTGCAAATGGCGACCGATATCCTGCCGGACATTGCAGGCACGGTCGAAATTATGGCCGACGTGCAAGGTTCGACCCAAGAGCCGAACGTTAGCGGCGAGATACATTTGAACAATATCGGATTTACAATCCCGGAGCTTATGCAAAGCATTCACGACGTAAACGGCCGAATCACCATATCGCCGGAGGCCTTGCGAATCGAGAAAATCCAGGGAAAACTGGATTCGGGAAATTTCGATATCAAGGGTCGAATGAGACTCGACGGTTTTTCGCCGGGAGAGATGAAAGTGGAATTGGCCGCGAGGGCGCTTCCGATCAAGGTTCCGGACACCTTGGATATTCTGCTCCAATCGGACTTGACCTTTTCGGGAGTCTTGCACAACTCGTTTCTGACCGGAGAGGTAATCGTTCTGGAAGGTTTGTACTACAAGGACATCAAAACGAGCATCCTGGAAAGCGCGGTGCAGAAGAAAAGGGCGGTTTCGCCCGAAACGCGCGAAGAGCCCGATCCGATGCTGCAAAATTTGAAGCTCGACATAGCGGTCAAGCGAAGAAATCCTTTTATCGTGGACAACAACCTTGCCAACCTGGATATCAATCCGGACATTCGAGTCGCGGGCACGGCGGCCAGCCCGGCGATTCGGGGCCGGACTACCATCGAATCGGGCGTCGTCCGGTACCAACGGAAAGAGTTCGAAGTGAAAAAAGGCGTCGTCGATTTCGTGAACCCCTACGAACTCGAGCCCTCGCTGGATATCGTCGGCACGGTGGACATCCGAAAATGGCTGATCACGCTGACCGTGTCGGGAACGCCCGACAACTTGATTTTCAAGCTCTCTTCCGAGCCTCCCGAGGAAGACGGGGACATCGTCTCCCTGCTGGTCCTGGGCAAGACGACCAGGGAACTGATCGGCGCGGAGGGCGGTTCGAAACAATCCGCCGAGCAAATGCTCACCGAGGTGATCGCGAATACCTTCAGCGACGACATTAAAAAGATGACAGGCCTCGATTATTTCGAAGTGGACGCCGACGCTCTGGACGAATCGGATACCGATCCGGAGGGGGTCAAAGTCACTGTGGGAAAAAATCTTTCCGAGAGACTGACCGTGAAATATTCGGTGGATTCCAGAACCGGCGAGATGATCCAACGGGCGATCTCCGAATACAAGTTGCTGGAAAACGTCATCATGAGCGCTTTCCAGGATTCGGATGGCAAATTCGGAGGAGAAATCAAATACAAGCTGGAGTTTCGGTAAGGCACGATTGGACGGAAGGTGGAAGCACAGATGCGTAAAAGGATGACGATATTGGTCGCGGCCGTTTGCGCCTGCTTGACGACTGCGGCGATCGCGGGCGCTCAAAAAGCGGAAGATTCGCGACAACACTCTCCCGTTGTGCGGGACGTCGCGATCGAAATCGCAGTGGATTTGCCCGGGGAAAACGAACTGCGCAAGATCGCCGAGAACCTTATATATTTGAAGAAAAACGAACCGTTTTCGCAAAAGTTGCTGCTCGACTCCATCGCGGCGCTCGAACTGAGCAAAAAGTTTTCCGACATTCACGTGGATTCCAAGGATGTCCCCGACGGCATAATCGTCGAGTTTTTCCTGACGCCCTTCAGGTACGTCAAACGCATTGACATATCGGGAGAGAATCCGATTTTCGAACAAAAAATCGTCAGCCAAATGACGTTTTACACCGGCGACGCCTTTGTGCAATCCGATTTGGAGAAACAGGAGGATTTGATCGGAAACCTGTTTGTCAATGAAGGTTTCGTCGATCCCGCAGTGGATGTCAGGGCGGAAATCGATTCCGAGGACGGCAACGTGGTCGTCCACATCGACATCGATCCGGGCGCGTTCCTTACTCTGGAGGATTTGCGGTTTTCGGGCAATCGCGGCGTGTCGTCGGCGCGCCTGAAAACCAAGATGGAGACATGGAAGGCTTCGTTCTTTCCGGGAAGCCGGGGCAGGTTCATCGAGGAAGATTTGAAAAAGGACATCGAAAATCTCGTGGAGTATTATCGTGGAGAACATTATCCGGAAGTAGAAATAAGCTACGAGTTGGACAGGGACATGGAAACGTTGGAGGCGAACGTGCATGTGGTAGTTTCGGAAGGTCCCCGGTATGATGTGGAGTTCTTGGGAAACAAGGAATTTTGGGATTCGACTCTGAAAAAGGACCTCGTGATTTTCAAGGAGGGCAATCCGCGCAATCTCGGCTTGAAGAAATCGGTCCGCAAAATGAAGGAGAGATATCGCGAGAAGGGATTTCTGAACACGGAGATCGAGATAAAGGAAGAGAAGAGGAGCGGGAAGGACGGGACCGAAGTTCGCGAAATCAAGTTCGTCATTGCGGAAGGTCTCCGTTCCATCGTGGAGAACGTGATCATATCGGGAAACAGGGACATCGAGGAAGAGACCATTAAAGAACAGCTTCTGACCAGTGCGCCCGGCATTGTATACTCGGG
>CAZNTU010000132.1:0-15320 GCA_964575975.1 uncultured Desulfobacteraceae bacterium | reverse complement strand
TTTCAGATACCAGGCCATGGCGGAACAAAATTTTCCCACAAATCCGCGATGAACCCTTTTTTTTTGCGAAAACCGTCTTTTCGAAATGCGTTCAATAAAAAACAAAAAAGGAGGCATCATGCTGATTGTCATGCGCCAAGGGGCGACCAAGGAACAGGTCGATTCGGTCGTGAAAGAAATCCAGTCCAGAGGATACACGGCTCTTCCGATTCCCGGCGGAGACCGGGTTTCCATAGGCGTGCTCTACAACAAGGGGGCGGTGGACCCGGCGGGGTTCATTTCCATGCCGGGCGTGAAGGAGGCCATTCCGATCACTCGTCAATACAAGCAGGTGAGCAGGGAATTCCAGCACGAGGACACGATCGTTCGGGTAGGAGACGTTTCCATAGGAGGAGACGGCATGGCGATCATAGCGGGGCCGTGCGCCGTGGAAAGCGAAAAGCAGGCGCTGACCATAGCCGAAAAGATCAAGGCGGCGGGCGCCCACATGTTCCGGGGCGGCGCGTACAAGCCTCGCACTTCGCCCTATACGTTCCAGGGCATGGGCGAGGAAGGTCTCAAGGTGCTGGCGAAAGTCCGGGAGGAGACCGGGCTTCCGGTGGTGACCGAGGTGATGGATTCCGAAACGTTCGATCTGGTGGAGCACTATGCGGACATCGTACAGATCGGCACCCGCAACATGCAGAACTTCAGTCTCCTGAAAAGGGCGGGAAAGGCGCACAAGCCGATCCTTCTCAAGCGCGGACTCTCCGCGACCATCGACGAATGGCTCATGGCGGCGGAATACATTTTCGAGGGGGGAAACCGTCAGGTGATCCTGTGCGAGCGGGGCGTCAGGACTTTCGTCAGGCACAGCAGAAACACCCTGGACATTTCCGCCGTGCCTTACGTGCAAAAGGAGAGCCATCTCCCGATCATCGTGGATCCCAGCCACGCGGCGGGGGTGCGCGACCAGGTGATCCCGCTGAGCCGCGCGGCGGTCGCCGTTCAGGCCCACGGTCTGATCGTGGAAGTCCACCACGAGCCGGAAAAGGCCATGAGCGACGGCGCTCAAAGCCTCTACCCGGAGCAGTTCGAGTCGCTGTGCAAACAGGTGAAGGCCATCCGCGAAATACTGTAGGGTCCGAAAGTGAAAGAAACGGACGCGCGACTTTTTGTGCCCCGCAAGGTTTGATCGTCCGCAAATGTCGCCCCCCGCGCCGGGGCGTGGATTGAAACAAACATTCGATCAAGGAGGTACGGCCCGTATGAAGGTGCTAGAGGTGAAGGGGAGCGAGAGGAATTCTTCCATCTACGTCGGAGAAAAGCTGGAAAACGTATCGAAGTACATTCCGGCGGAAAAGACGATCGTCATTACCGACACGAATGTGGCGAAACATTACCGGAACGCCTTTCCCGATTGCCCGACGATCGAGATCGGCACGGGGGAGGGGATCAAGACCCTGGACACGGTGAAGGACATCTACGCGGCTTTCGTGGATCTGGGGGCACAGAGGTCTTCGTTCATTCTCGGGATCGGGGGCGGAATCGTTTGCGACATAACCGGGTTCGCCGCCTCCACCTATCTCCGGGGGGTTCGGTTCGGCTTCGTGTCGACGACCCTTTTGTCCCAGGTGGACGCCAGCGTGGGCGGTAAAAACGGCGTCAACTTCGAAGGATACAAGAACATGGTGGGCGTTTTCAGCCAGCCCGAGTTCGTCGTCTGCGACATGGAGCTTCTGAAAACCCTTCCCGAAAAAGAACTGGTCAACGGCTTCGGCGAAATCGTCAAGCACGCCGCCATCGGAAGCAGGGAGATGTTCGACTATATCGCCGAAAACCGGGAGAAAGCCTTGAAACTGGACCCGGACGCGATAGAGAGGCTCGTCTACGATTCGGTGGTCATCAAGGCCGGGGTGGTCAACCGGGACGAGAAGGAGTCCGGGGAGAGGCGGAAACTCAATTTCGGCCACACGTTCGGGCACGCGTTCGAAAAGACAATCAAGCCCGCCCACGGCGAAGCGGTTGCCGCCGGAATGGCCATGGCCGCCGCACTGTCGGTCCGGCGGGGCCTTTTGGAAAAGGAAAAGGCCGAAAGCCTCGTGGACTTGATTAAAAAACTGAACCTGCCCGCATCCTTCGAAATCGAACCCGAAACCATTCTGGACGCTCTTGGCAAGGACAAGAAGCGCGAGGGGGATTCCATCCATTTCATTCTCCTTGAAGACATAGGACAAGCTGTGATACAAGATATTCCCATCCAAGAGCTGGAAATTTTCTTGAAAGAACGCGAGTACGGGAAATGGTTAAAAAAATAATTTCAGGAGGACAAACCGGAGTCGATCGAGCCGCGCTGGATTTCGCGCTCAAGTTCGACGTTCCGCACGGCGGGTGGATCGTCAAAGGCCGCTGGGCCGAGGACGGCGTTCTGCCCGACAAGTACATGCTCCAGGAGATCCCCGAACCGAGCTATCCGCGTCGCACGCTGAAGAATGTCCTGGAATCCGACGGCACTCTGCTCGTTTCCAGGGGGCCTTTGACCGGCGGCTCGGACTACACCCGTAAAATGGCCGTCAGCAGAGGCAGGCCGCATCTTCATATCGATTTGGATCAAACCACGCCGTTCCAGGCGGCCGAAAAAATCCGCGACTGGATTGCGAGCGAAAGGATCGAAGTCCTGAACGTGGCCGGACCCAGGGGAAGCAAGGACCCCAAAATCTACAATGCCGTGCTCGACATGCTGGAGACCGCGTACTTTTTGGAGATGATCGATTCGAGCCTGTCTCGCGGACCCGGAAAGCCCTACGAATCGCTGGTTTCCGATCGCTTTCCGCAAACCCCGGACGATGCCGCCGAAGAATTCATCTCCGGCCTTTCCTTCGCCGAACGAACCAAAATCGCGAATATGTCCCCGGCCAAATTCGAATTGTTCGGCGAATCGGTCGCCCGCGACATTATTGCTCGGTTCGGGCTCGCCAGAGTGGACTCGCCCCTGCTGAAATCGTGCAGGCAAACGGGCGGCTTCGAGGGAGACGACGTGTTCGCGGCGGTGAGCGTCATTCTGGAAAGGGCGGGGGCTAGGCTCCGCCAAAAAAGAAACGTCTTGAAATTGGTGAAGTCGCAGTAACTGCGATCGCCTGTTCTTTTTAAAGATCAGCAATGATTCCGGGACGTTGAATCTCCGTTTACGGGTTGACGCCGACGTCTTGCGCCTTATGGTGTAGGGGCGTCCGACGGTGGACGCGACAGACCCGCGAGTCTCGAATCCGGCATGATCGACCGGACGATTCCCATTGATTTAAAGGCGCGCTTCGACGCGCCGAGCATATCGAATTGGCGAAGGAGCGTCTTGCGGTCGCATAGCGGACGCGACTCCGGCGGGTCGGATTATTACAACATAGCTTAGGAGGTAGTTCCAAAATGCCGAGTTTCGTCATCCAGGAAAAATGCGACGGCTGCAAGGGCGGCGACAAGACCGCTTGCATGTACATTTGCCCCAACGACCTCATGGTCCTCGATCCCAACGCCATGAAGGCCTACAATCAGGAGCCCGACCAGTGCTGGGAATGCTTTTCGTGCGTGAAAATCTGTCCCACGCAAGCCATCGAGGTTCGCGGATATTCGGACTTTGTTCCGCTCGGAAGCAGCGTGATGCCCATGATGGGTACCGAGGACGTGATGTGGACCTGCAAGTTCAGAAACGGCACGGTCAAGCGCTTCAAGTTCCCCATCCGCACCACGCCCGAGGGGGAGGCCAACGCGTATTCCGATCTGAAGGGCAAGGATTTGGACAGCGGCCTGCTGTCGACCGAGGAAAAGGACGGCAAAGCCATTCCCCGTCCCCAAGCTTTGGCGTAGCATGTCCTGGCAAGTATTGCCGTCGGCTTTTAGCGGTTAGCTTTTAGGAAACAAGGCGCAGGGAGGTTGCAACAAGCTTCCTTGCGCTTGTTGCTTTTCATGGGACCGGCTCCCGCGAATTAAAGGGTAGGAGCGTGGACTGCATGTACGGCATAAATGGCATCCGCGCGATTTCCGACAGTCCTGAAAGGAACCCGTTTCAAACTGATCGCAAAGGAGGATACCGTGGCATTCGAAAATCTGGAGAACATCGAGGAAAAGGAACTCGTTCCCGGGTTCCGGGTAAGATTCGTGCATAGCGACACAATGACCTTCGCCTATTGGAACATCGACGCCGGGGCCGAGCTGCCGGCGCATTCCCACCCCCACGAGCAGGTGGCGAACCCCCTCGAGGGCGAATTCGAACTCACCGTCGGGGGCGAACCCAGGGTGATCGGAGTCGGCGATGTCGTCGTGATTCCCGGAAACGTCCTCCACTCGGGGAAGGCCGTCACCGACTGCAGAATCCTCGACGTGTTCCACCCCGTCCGGGAAGACTACAGGAACCGTTGATTCCGAGACCGACCTCCCACCCATTTGCGGATTGCGAAAGGATTTTGGATGCGAATTTCGAAAGAAGGATTCGCTTGAACGGACGCCGGATAGATACAGGCCCGCCGGCGCGACTTTTTCGCGGGAGGGAAAGAAAAAGCGCGCCAGCGAGCCCGAGCCGGAAAAAGAAGGACTTTCCGGGAATTAGTGCTGGTGGTCTCCGCAGGAGTGGTTCGGATGCTGTCCGCCGCCACCGCAGGTATGTTGAGGCGTGAATTTGATCAAGGAACCGGAAATGACCCCGGCGACCGCTTCCTTGACGCATCGTGCGCCGGCGCCGTAATAGACGTCGATTCCCACTTGGTTGAAACCGAGCAGCGGACGAAGTCCCATTCCGCCCGCGATCAGAATCTTCACGCCCTGCTGGGCGAGATAGTTCACCGGCCCCATGCATCCGCCCTGTTCGTGGGGAATATTGGGTATGATTTGCACGTTTTTGATCTCGCCGGCTTCGACGGACGCCAACGTGTAGACCTCGCAATGTCCGAAATGAGCGCCGACCTGGGCGTCAAGGCCTCCGGGCTGTTCCGACGGCACCGCTATCAATGTATCCATTCTAATAAAACTCCTTTCCGTTAATTTCGAAAACACACTCGGTTGCTGCAACCGATTCCCATCATTCCATACAATGTCCTTAATGAACATATGCTCGTAAACTGTTAAAGCTTCCGACGCACCATGTCAAGGATTAAATCGCTTGGCCGACCCGAACGCCAAAAAGCTGTGCGGGGTGATTACTTGCCGCATTGCCTCCTCGCAGTTACGCACTCTCCGGAGATTCCCCAGTTGTCGGTGTCCACCTCTTCGATGATGACGAAGGTGGTCTCGGGATTTTTGCCGAGCACGTCCGCCAAAAGATCGGTCACGCCCTTGATGAGTCTCTCCTTTTGTTCCCGCGTGGCGCCTTCCTTGGTGATTTTGATATTCACATATGGCATGGTTTTCTCCTTTGGGTTTTAGTTCCGGCAGTCCATAGGCCTCGCCAGCTCCCGGATTCGCCGGCTTTCCAAAACCTCGGCGAAATCCTCGGCAAACTGCCGTCCCGCCTCCACGACTTTTTTCCAATAGGCTATTCGTTCCCTGTCCCTTCCCTTGAACAGCCAAAAATCGTTCCTGTCCGATATTTTTCCGAGGGGCAGCCTGGAAACGAAGGATTCCGACGGCGAAACCATCAGCACCTGGGCCATCCGGTCCGCGCCGGGCTTTCTGCCCGCGAGTTTCTTGTCGAACCATCCCGGCACGATCCGGTCCCTGTAATGCGGATAGAGAACGATTTTGTCCTTCCGGCGCATGAAATCGATATCCAGGTGGTAGTCGACGACTCCGCCGTCCCGGTAGACCCCCGCCGGCGCTCCCGGAATGTCTTTCACGCGGTTCATGACAAGGGGGATGGAACCTGTGGCGAGAAGGGCGCTTCTCAGATTCTTTTCGTCCAAAGGCGTCCTGATCGGCGGAAACCCGTTCATGTTCCAAAACGGGGGCGGGTTTTTGGGATTGTAGAACAAGGCGCGCTTGTAAAAGAATTTTAGAAAACGCCTGTCGATCATGTTCAGCAGCGCGGATGCCAATATGACCGGTCCCAGGAGTGGCTTGGCGTCCGCAGAGGCCAAGCGTCGGCAGTACACGGATAGGAGGTTCAGCCTGTGAAACGGGTGGTTCAAGATTTCACGGACCCCTTCGTCGTCCAGAAACGCGTCCATGATCCGAACCGTCTCCTCCGTCACTTCCCGCGCGGTAGGTTTCCTGGCGTAAGTCTGCCCGATATAGGCTTCGGCGAACCTGTCCAACGCTTGCAAAGGTTTCTTTCGGCAAAGCGCGGAAAACCGCCAAGCGCCGATTGACGAGCCGATCAGATAAAGCGGGCGAGTCCTCGGGACAAGCCATGACGAAAAAAGGAACCGATCCATGTGATATAACACCAGCCATTTGGGACCGCCCGCCGCCCCCGCGACCACCTCGACCATTTCGGGCGAAAACCCGTTGTCCCGGATCAATCCCAATGCCTTTCTTCCCGCGAATATGCTTACATTTTTCGACATGCTCTCTTTTCTCTTTCGAATGCATTAAAATTTGAAATGGGCGAATTATATGCATCCGGGGAAAAAACATCAATTCATTATTCTTTGGTCATTTTCAGACCAAACCGCATCGCAATTCCGGAATAGTTTGGACTGTTCCGGAATGCTTTCGCAGTATCCCCATTTCGTTTGCAAATCGAAATCGATTGTGTAAAAAAGGCTTGCAAGAGAAACAACGAAAAACCACGCGAGGAAAAAAATGAAAATAGCCCAATTCCGCGAAAAAAATCGAATCCGCCTAGGCTTGGTATCCGGGGAGAACATCCAGCCTTTGGATTTCGACGGGGACATGATCGAATTCATGATCAAATCGAACCCATTGGAGGAGCTTCCGGTCTCCGGCCCGGCGATTCCCCTCGCCGAGATCGAATTGGCCCCGCCGGTGTCCCGCCCGAGCAAAATCATCGCCATCGGGTTGAATTACCTGGAGCACGCCGACGAAGGAAAGGCCAAGGTCCCCCTCTCCCCTCTGGTGTTCGCGAAATTCTCCAATAGCGTCATAGGCCCCTCGGACGCTATTTGCTGGAGCGAAGCCATCGCCAAGAAAGTGGACTTCGAGGCCGAACTGGCCGTCGTGATCGGCAAGGAAACCCGCGACTGCCCCGAAGACAAGGCCTTGGAACCCGTTTTCGGCTATACCTGCGCCAACGACGTCAGCGCCCGCGACCTCCAATTCGGGGACGGCCAGTGGGTAAGAGGAAAATCTCTCGACTCCTTCTGCCCTCTCGGCCCGTGGATCGTATCATCCGACGAAATCCCGGACCCCCAGAACCTCCATATCCAAGCCCGCCTGAACGGGCGGATCATGCAGGACAGCAATACCGGACACATGATCTTCCCTGCGGCGCACCTCGTCTCGTTCCTGTCCCGCCACTTCGCCCTCTTCCCCGGCGACTTGATCCTGACCGGCACCCCCAGCGGCGTGGGCGTCTTCCGGGAGCCGTCCATTTACATGAAGGACGGCGACGAGATCGTGATCGAAATCGAGAAGATCGGAGTTTTGAGAAATATCTGCCGCGTAGTAGGGTGATCGCCGGGCAGACCCGAGTCGCTGGAACTGGCCCGCTCATGCCGGGAGCGACTGGATGGTTTGCAGTACGCCGTCCATGGATCGGTATGCTTGCCTGGCTGCCGGGGACACAAGCTGCGGGATGGACAGGGATACCGTCGAAAAAGTCTTCCACTTGGCAAGGTATATGTGCCGAAGCGAAAAAAGGAGAGCCAAACGACAAATGGCAAAGCAAAAGAAAAACAATCGCTCGGATATCAAACCGCTTCCTCGCGAGGCCATTGCCGCCGTGGAATGCGAAGAGAATTTTGTCGAACTGTTGCGGCGCGAGCTGGAGTGGCCCGTTCCCATGACCGTCCAGCGCCTGGCGGATGTGGCGATCCCCCGCGACCTTCAAAAAGATTTCGGCTTCAAGCCCGGGGAAGACCGGATTGCCGTTTCTCGCCTTCTGAATCTTGCCGAAGATCAGCCATGGGGCGTCTTTCTGTTCGAGTTCAAAACGAAGCGTCCTTACCTCTCGCATCCGAGACGGTTGCTTCGCGTCCTCGGCTCCAGGCGAACATTGCGAAAGGGCGACCCCATCTGGGACCGCAGCGACTTGCTGTTCATTTGCACGCCGGACTGGAGCCGGTTCCAGTTTGTCCATTTTTCAGGGGAAAAACCCGAGAGCGCCATCGTCAGTACATTCGGCTGGAAAGGCCCGGACGATCCGTTCCTGTATGCTTTATGCAAGCACAACCTGCCTCGCCTGCGCATGCCTCAACCCACAAAGGATGGCAGCTACGATGCCGATGGCTGGCGGACCGCCTGGCGCGACGCCTTTAGCGTGAAACCGGTCGCGGACGAATTTTATGCCACCCTTAAGGAAGTCTTCGACGCCGTACAGTCCGGCGTCAAAGGCCTGGAGGGCGAAAACCGCCGCTTTTTTGCGGAGTTGGTGGTCAACCGCATGGTTTTTCTCAAATTCGTCGAGAAAAAAGGCTGGCTGGACGACGACCGGGATTACCTCTACAACCGATTTCAGACCCATGGTCGCAAAAACTATTGGAGGCATTTCCTGTGCGATTTTTTCTTCGAAGGACTCTGCAAGGAAAAAAGCCAGCGGTCTAGGAAGGTAAACGGTCTGTTGGGGAATGTGCCTTTTCTGAACGCGGAACTTTTTGCGGCGTCCGACAAGTGGGACGATCGGTCGGTTGAAATCGAAAACCGTGTTTTCGACCTTCTATTCGACAAACTGCTCAATCCTTACAATTTCGCAGTCCGCGAGACAAGCTCCATAGACGTCGAGGTGGCGTTCAACCAGGACCTGCTCGGCTACGGCTACGAGGAACTCGTCGCGGACCGGCACGGCCGGGGCGCATATTACACGCATCCCGCGGAAGTCAACTTCATGTGCCGCGAAAGCCTTCGCGCCTATCTGGAAAGCCGTTGCCCGGAAATCGGCAAGGAACTGGTCGGAAAGCTGGTGTATGCGGAGTTGAGAAACGACGATTCGGTTTCCGAAAAAGAAGCGCTGGATCTCTATCAAGCGATTCACGATGTTACTGTAGTCGATCCGGCGCTCGGCTCGGGTGCCTTTCCGGTCGCCATGACGAAACACCTTTTTTTGGCGCTGCGCACCTTGGGCGAGTATCTGAAAAACTCGAAAGCGTTTGCAAAACTGCTCGACCAAGGCGGCATGACCGATTCCGAGGACGCCTTCGCCCTCAAACTGCATATCATCGAACGGAGCATCTACGGATGCGATATCGACTATTTTGCCGTTCAGATCGCAAAGCTTCGGTTCTGGATCGAACTCATGGCGGACTGCGACCGGCCAGAGGCTCTTCCGAACTTCAACTGCAAGCTCGTTGTGGGGGATGCCTTGGTCGGTGTCGCGGGAACGGATGGCAAAGGCAATCCGATCGTCCTCGAGGACTTGCTTGGACACCCGACCAGGCCGGTCGGACAGGGGAGCCGGACACAATTGGTTGGAAAGAAATTCGTGGGCAAGCTCGCGAATTTGAAGCAACAGTATTTCAAGGCGAGAAAGGCCAGTGAAAGAAAATCGCTTGAGAATCGGATCGCGAAAATGCGAGACGGCTTTTTACGAAGCGTGGGGGCGCAGCCGGAGAAATTCAAGAAAACAAACAATCATGTGCTATGGCAAATCGACTTCGCTGAAATATTTGCAGGAGACAGCCCGGGTTTCGATATCGCCATCGCGAATCCACCCTATTTGCGAAGCGAGCGGATCGACGCTCAAGTCAAGAGCCTTGCAAACGAAACATATAAACACCTGTTTCGAGAGCTGGAAATCGTTCGCAAGTGCGATTTGTATGTATATTTTTGCCTTCGGGCTACAATCCTGTGCCGTTCGTCCGGCGTTATATGCTTTATCTGCTCGAACAGTTGGTTGGATATCGGGTATGGGCGCGCCCTTCAACTTCATTTCCTGACGACCGCGCAAATTGTCGGTATTTATGAAAGCGCCGTTCGGCGCTCCTTTTCCGGGGCCGATGTCAATACGGCCATAACAATCTTGAAAAATATCCAAAAGAGAGATGACGCAACAGAGTGGGCCGCGAGATTCATCATGCTGTTTTGCCCTTTTTCCGACGTTGGTTTCAGCATGGTAAACGATATCCGTTCTATCGACTCAAGTTGCGAGAGAGAAAGATTCAAAATAAGTGTCGTTCGTCAAAAACAGCTCCTAAAAGACGGTGCCATGGGCCATGGAAACGGCAAATACACTGGCGATAAATGGGGCGGAAGATATTTGCGCTCTCCTGTTTTCTTCCAGCGAATGATCGATGAAAGACGGGACATATTTTGCCGGCTTGGCGAAATTTGCAAGGTAGTCGGATATATTCACGACAACAATACGGGTCCATCGTATCCCGACGTCGATTTTCTCAAGTCGGTAAAGGATGTACAGTCTATTCTGGTGACAAGGAAATCCCCGGGGGTAATACGTTTTGGAGTTCGGCCGGGCGGCAATTCCCGTCGAAAGGCGCCTATCCTGTTCCCCCGAACTCTGGGAACTAGACATGTGATCGTTTGGAATCCGGAAGGAGTATACGGAAAGGAATTCTATAAAATCATCCCGCAAAAAGGCGAGGAACTCGCCGTCATGAGCCAGTTGGTCAGCACGTTTGGGATTTTGCAAAGGGAGCTGGTAGGCGTGGCCAACTTGGGAGACGGTGCGCTCAAATTTTCGGGAGACGATCTGGGATTGTTCTGGATCGTGAAAAATCTTCCGACAGACGCCGTCAAGGACTCGTTCGAAAAGCTTGCGCAAAGAACCGCCTATGACTACATCAAGGAACTATATCAAGATGATCGGAGACAATTGGACAAGATTATATTCGACGCGATCGGCATTTCCGAAGATGTCCGAGAACAGATATATGTTTCCGCGGAAAAGCTGATCGCAAACAGACTCCGGCGAGCGGGTTCGGTGCGAGGAGGCAAAGGATGACAAGCGATCTGGCGCGGGCGAAATCGAGTTTTGAAAAAGGGAACGAGCGGCATTTTGCACGGCATCGCCGAAAGAATCCGCGTGGATTTGAAAACGTTGACGGACAAGAGGGTCTTGGTCCGAGAAAGAACGATGCTTGCGCTCTCGCTATACCCCGAAAACCCCGAAACCGCCAAATATAGCGGATTTGGGGGAGCCTTGAACGCGACATGGATTGTGTCGGTGGGTATTCTCCCAGTATCTTCGAAGACACGTTCGCGCCAACATGCGGAAAAAACGCGCTGAAAACGCAAGACATACAAGCTCAGGGCGGAACCCTGGGGTCCGGAGTCCGCAAGGCGTTCCTATCCCTGAAAGGGCGAGACATACGATCGCGTTCCTTTATGTCGCGCCCTTTCAGGGCTCCCCCAAATCCGTTACAATCAGCTCTTCCTTAATCGGTCGGATAGCCTGGGGATGTTGCCATCCCCGGGCTTCCCAAAAACCGAACGAAGGGGGGCGAACTTGATTTTTGACGTCTTGTTCAAATATGGAATACCTTGCTGCATTTTACTGCTATCCTGTTTTTTGCAGGCAATCTTTATCGTATCATGATTCTTGCTCAAATAAAGAGCGCATTGGCTAAAGAAATCATACCCGATCACTCCCATTGGCTTGAACTGCTCTGGCAAAGGCATTCGAATCAATTGCAGAACAATCATCTCTTTTCCACAATCGACATGAGCGCTCACCGCCTCGCAACGTCCACCAGGCAGATCGATCGTGCAAGGAGCGATTAAAGCTTTATCGATACTTGCGGAAGCCTTTATGATCGATATGCTGGCTGCGCAATCCAAGACAAAAGGCCACTCATGCCGCCCGATATGCGCTGACACGACGAGGCCTTCGTCAGCACGCGCGAATTGAAGATCTTGCGCCGAGCGATAAAGCGTGTCGAAGGCGATCGGCGCATCGCTCATTAAAAGCCTCTTCCGTGGAAAATCAATGACGAGTTCTTTTTGTTGGAGCACGTCAAGCCCGATAACGGGCAATTGAAATTCGGAATTCCCCACTCCCCAGTCAGATAAATATTGCCCAATGACATTACGAAATATCATTCCATTCATCCGCATTTCAGGAATTATGAATTCCGCATCCTCGCGGATCTTTCCTGCCAGATCGACGCTCTTAACTTTGCGGCCGGTCAATTTGACTCCATGAATAGTGTCGGCAATCGCCTTTGGCAAGTGCAGCCCTCGAGCCCCTGTATCCAGATAGAATTTCACATGGTGATTATCGATCGCCATTTCCACCATGGGAATGTTTGCATGATCAAAAACTATGGGGATTTCAGCAGTAGGAGTCGACGAGGAATAGGCCGGACATGGTGACGAGATGAAAATGATGCATAGCAAGATCGTTTGTTTGTATGTAACGGTCATAGATCAAATCCTATTTGCAAAGTGTTTACGAGGCGTATGCCGAAACTCGCGACAGCGGCCAGAAGCGGGGTGCTTTGCTCTGCGTCCTCGCCGCCGTTGCACTTGAACATGATTCGACTTCGGACTCGCCATTTATGACTGCAATTCATTGATTAAAAATTCTATGGCACGGTCAATCTGTACGTCATGCCCCGCGCAATACCGAATATCCCTTGGAACCTCAATGTCAGGAGTCACGCCAATCCCCTCAAGATTGACACCATCAACGAGCGATGTTCTTAAGGCAAGATACACGAGATCGCCGTTCGACAGAGGAAACAATTGCCCGCCTAAGACTGCTCCTGCCGTGCGTTCTCCGATTACGGTGGCCAGACGATACTTTCGAGCGCCAAACGCAAGAATCTCTTTGCCACTTCTGGTACGGTTATTGACCAAGTATACGGTGGGTTTCCTCAACTGCGGATCATAATGATATGCCTTCCCTGCCCGGTCTTTCGATGTGATGACAGGAATCTGCCGATTAAAGACGTTGAGATAGCTTGGATCGGCTCCTCCCAGTCCATACCGCAAATCGATAATCACGGCATCGCACGTCTTCAGAGCCCCCCCGGAGAGTGCCGAGACCAATTCCTCATGATATTCTTCGCCGGCATACGAGTAGATATGAATATATCCGATCTGTTTTCCAAGAGCAGGAATAGACCGGATACTGGCACGTTCAGCCTCCAACATTTCCTTTTTTGGATTCAGGCGCACCGGAGTCATGGCCACAGTCTGTCGGGAACCATGCTTCCGGCGTTGAATGGTGAATGAAACCTCACGACCCAGGGATGTGGCTAACGAATCGATGGGATGATACGGGAGGCCCTCAACTGCTACGATTTCATCTCCCGGGAGAATCCCCGCCTTGTCGGCAACACCGCCGGGCAAAACCGACGCCACAAAGTCTTTCCCCTCGATACGTTCCGTGATCAGGCCAATAGTGGGATACTGAATATCCTGTCCGTCAAAGAGCGCTTGAATCGCCGGAAGAAATGAAAAGACTGCGGCTAAGTGGTAATACTCAGTATCTTTTGGAGAGAGATAATAAGTATGCGAGGCGTTGAGGGTTCCGAGCAAGTCATTCACAGCGGTCGAAAACACAGCCTGATCCCGAGGAAAGAGCATTTCCTTGACCTGCATTCGGGACTCATGCCGTTTCGACACAAAATCCAGAGGAAACGGTTCCCCATTATAAAAATGCTTGTCAACCGTTGCGAGAATTTCATCAAACACTTCGAGATACGAGCCTGCCGGTGAAGCCGAATAGACGGAGAAAACACCCCGGAAGAGCCATAACAGGCTGACGAGCAGCATGATACAGGAACGTTTCATAAGAAAACTCCTTTCCTCAACGAGAATGTGGATGATCACCAGTGAAAAAGATATCAGATCATCTGATCAATTCTAAGCCACATCTCTGAAATGATATCGACTCTTTCTGTCGGGCATGATACGAAGCAAGAAGCCGAACGAAAAGCCAACCGGCAGCGTTAGCCGTCCGCTTCAGCGCCGGGTTATGTTAATATTGTTGCTTATTTGTTTATGCTCGTTGCCGAAAGAGCCTTCCATTCATCCACAGTACCTTTTATAAAGATAAAACCAATAATTAATGCGCCTATTGAAAAATAAATGAATCTTTGTGCGACAGGTATAGAACTTTCAATAACATTAAAAACGACAAGAAGCTCAGGGATTAACAGAATGCCTCTCAAGAGAAAAATAACGCCAATACCCAAAAGTATTTGTTTTAACCATGGCAATCTGACGAATTTACCCGCACCTGAAAACGCATATAATCCGAACAAAGCAAGGATTGCGCCGATAATTATACTGGTGAGAATCAAGGCATTGGTGTTTTTCACTAAAGATTCAGGTGCTCCAAAATACAAACTTAAAGATGGGGAGAATCCGATGGAAATCTGAAATATTGAAAGAATGAAACATATTATACCGGCGAAAATCAGCAATCTTTTTGAATTCATGGCGTTCTCCTTTGATAATCTGCAACTACTTGTTTTCAGCAAGACACAACCAGTGATTCAAAGATTTTTTTTGCGTTCAATACGATATTCTCGCATAATGAACGACAAGTTCGAATCGGCAGTGGGCCGGATCGGTTGGCGAAGGATGCGGGATTTCGGAAGAAAGCGAAGAAATCCGATCCGTCAATCAATCCGTCTCGCCACCCTCGAATCATAGTATTCTTGTTTCGATTTAAAGCCTAACTTTGGAAAACGCAATATTTTTTTTCATCGTCGCAATCAGAACGCAGGTTGTTATTTCGGAAAATTGCAATTTCCCTGCGTGCGGGCGACCGCCAGAACGCCGGAGTTTCGCATTTCGCGATCGAAGAATCGCAGCGTTTCGACTTTGTCGTCGAAACGGGGAAAGACGCACAGGCGAAATACGACGTCGAAGCAGCGCATGCAAATGAGAAGCCTCTGATGCCCCTCATCGACCAGATACGCATTGGCTTCGCACATCTCCCATCACCTCCTTCAGTTTTTCCACCGCCTCCTCGACGAGATGCGGCAGCGGCTCCTTTTTGACGCCGATTATCTCGACGTTTTCCTGCGACATCGGCAGGAGAAATTTCAACGCGGGACTGGTCGCGACGGCTTCGGCGATTTTCGGCGTGACCTCGCCCAGCATCGCGTTCGCCCATGTTATCGCGACGGGTCCGAGTATGTAATCCACCTCCATGGCGACCAGGCAAATCGAATTTTCGCCGCAAGCCCCCTTGTTCGCGCCGGCCTTGAGCATTTGCGCCGTGGCGATGGCGTTGGTCCCCAGGGCGATCAGTTCGGCGCTTTCGCCCAATTTGTCCTTCATGTATTTGATCAGGGTGGCGCCGATTCCGCCGCCCTGGCCGTCTATTATCA
>CAZNTU010000131.1:0-15354 GCA_964575975.1 uncultured Desulfobacteraceae bacterium | reverse complement strand
GGAGAGACCGCCCGGCAACGCGGAAAGTTGTGTATAACAACGAGGGGTTTCGCCCTGGGCTTGTATGTATCGCCCTTTCAGCGCGTCGTTCCCGGAATTCGACGAGAACGCTTTCGGCGAGTCGTTACCGAATTCGGACGCAAGCGCGCCTTCGAGGATACCGGGAGAATATCCATCGACACACCCGTGTCGCGTTCTTTCCAAGCTCCCCCCAAATCCGTTATAATCAGGATTTTTCAATCCTTTTGAACTATAGGCGGATCTTAAGATAGGCCCCGAGATACTGTCAACGAAAATAAAAACGAACCGGCAATTCTACCGGTCCCCAACCCACCGTTCCCTGGTTTTTGGACAGGCGTTTGATAGATGGGTTCTTGCCGAGTCGAGGCCCGTCGCGCTTCCGGAGGTTTCTTTCAACGCAGAGGCGCGGAGAACGCGGAGGACTGCGGAGTTGCCAGCCGGAAGGCCGTTTCGTCGCTCCACCCTCCGCCCCGCTTGCGGATATTGGCATTGATCGACGAATTGCCCAACGGTCTTCTCGGTTGCCTTAGCGGTTAATTTTTTTCGGTGCATAGCGGATTTCCGCTTCCGCGAGAAGGGCGGCAAGGGTGGCCGAAACCAAAACAAAGCTCAGACGAAAGTTTCCAATCATTCGCCAATCGACGCCTCGTTGACGGAACCGACAAGAGCCGGTTTGTTTTCTTTCGCGATTCGAATTAGAAATCGCAAGGCTTCGTTTACCGATTCGGAATCGGGGAATATTTCGGCGACGTCTTTTTCTATACGTACTGTCGGACCATTGAAACTCTTCCGTTCGGGACCGACTTTTCTCAACCTCAAGGTTTTTAAATCGTACTCCCGACGCAGTTCGTCATCCATTTTAATTTTATCCTTCCTCATAATCTTTTCTCTCCCTTCGTGTCGCCTCTCTCGCGCTTATCAATCTGACGGTTTCGCCTTGCTCCGCATACGAGACAAGCAACAAACGGTTGTTGGAAGACTGGCCGATTATAATGTATCTGTTTTCGCCAAACGAATGATCCGGGTCAAAAAAGTCGAGATAGAAAGGATCGTCGAATGCTGTTGGAGCTTCGTCAAAAGAAACGCCATGCTTTGACAGATTGGAATCCGCTTTGTTTTGATCCCATTCGAATTTCATTTTAAACAGGCCCTTTTCGTCCGAAAACTTCAGTTCTGAAAATACCGTCCAAATGCCAAAACCTTACAAATCGGCAGGTTGATCAAAACTGTCAGCCGTCAAATTCAATAATTTAATGTTAGTTCGAACCATAAATAAAAGCAAGGGGGGGCCGTTCTGAGAAAATATGTAACATCAAAAGTGGAAAAATCGGTTTCGTCAACGAGAACAAACAAGATAACGACAACGCGGATCGCGCAGGAGGAAGGCATCGACAAGCATATAGGTTTTGTCCTTCTCCGGCTTCGCTAAAGAGATCGTTGAATTCCCGGAGGAGAATAAAACCGCATGGAGCGAGGAAACAAGTTGGCCGAGACGATGGAGAAACCGATTTTATTTTGGTATTTTGTTGTGTATATATGCCAGGTGGGGTTTGCGGAGTTGCCCGTTGCCTTGCCAAGTCTTTTTTTGAGGAACAAAACATGATTCGAGTAGGCGACGAAATAAGGCTGCAAAAAGACGAATACGCCATCGTCGATCATCTTGGCGAGGGAAGCTACGGCATCGTGTGGAAAGCAACGCGCAAGTCGGACAATGCCCTTGTCGCCCTTAAGATTGCACAAACGCGCAATCCCGTCATGGAAGTCGAGTACGACGACGAGGGGCTTCGAGCGGTAAAAAAATCTTTCCACCGAGAAATCGAATTCTTGAAAAGGATCGCTAAGGAGTCTTCCGACGGCAAAGGACATTTCGTGAGCCTGCTCGACGAGGGCGTTGTCGAGGAGCGTCCGGCGTTGGCGGTCAATCTGTGCGATTGTAGTCTGGGCCAATGGATGTCGAGGCACAGACAGTCTCCGAGGGAATATCCGTTCGACGGCGGCCGACTGCTCGAATGGACGAAGCAATTGGCGTCCGCCTTGGTAGCCCTGCACGGTTTGAGTCGGGGAAGAGCCGGGAAAAAAGAGAGGCTGCTGACTCTCGGGGAAATGGAGGAGGGGACGGGATTCGTTTTCCGGGACTTGAAGCCAGACAACGTGTTGCTGAACATCGGGGAAAACCGTTTGTACCTGACGGATTTCGGTACGGTGCGACAAGTGACGGGAATGCTTACCTGCTCCATCGCATGCACGCCCGACTGGGCCGCCCCGGAATGCCTGATCCCCAAGGTCTTCGAAAACCGCGAACGCAAGTTCGCCTTGACGTCCAAGGCCGACGTTTACTCTTTGGGCCTCCTCGCGCATTTTCTGGCCATGGACAAGTACACTGACGCGCAGAAAGGCTTGGACTCCCCGACTTCGAGCGTCGCTTTCGGCGAGGTCGGGGGATTGACCACGAAAGAAAAAGCCGCCTTGACGATCCGTTGCCGAAGTTTGTTCTCTCCCGGCTCGGCTGGCAAGACCCTCGTACCCCAAAGTTTCCCCGATTCGCCGGACATCGACGCAGCCGCTGACGCCTTCGTCGAGTTGACAGAACGGATGCTCGCTCCATTGGCCGAAAATCGTCCCTCGGCCAGGCGAGTCCTGCGGTCCCTTGGGGAAATCGGCGACTTTTTGGGACCCAGCGTCCGGCGCGACGGGAGTGCAAAAGAGCGGCCGGAGGGGCAAGAGCGCGGTCCGCAGATCTATAAACTTGATTTGAAGCCATCTCAGGAGCCCTCGGAACAAAATAAAAAGTCGAAGGAAGAAAGTCCGTCCGATCCGCTCCGAAAAAAATCCGGGACGAAAAGTCGCATCGCCGCGCTCGCGCTGTTGCTGATAGCGCTCGTCTCCCTCGCGTATGGCTCGTACCGGGTTTTCGACGAGCAAAAAAAGCGGAGCGACGCACTCGTGGCCGAACGGCAGAAAGTAAGGCTCAAGCTGCAAGAGGATTCCTGGCGGCTCCTTTCGACCACTCTGGAAGGCGGCGACTGGCAAAAGGCGAGGAAACTGCTCGACGGCCAGCTGGCCGGGCACATTCGAAGCAGACTCGACCGCCAGGGGCTGTCCTCCGAAGGGATCGAGGAATTTCTCCTCAAGGTTTCCGCCGCCGAAGAAAGCTTTCCGGAAAAAGGGCAGTCCATCGACCAACTGGAAAAATCGAAAGCGTTGTTCAAGGAGGCGGCTCGGGCGTCGGAAAAACTTCCGTGCCAGACCGACCAACGGGCGTCCATCCGCGCGAACATCGAACGAACCGTCGGGACCGTAGAGGCTTTAATCGGCGAAAGTCGAAAAGGGCAGGCCGAAAGCCTGTACAAGAAGATTGTCGATCTATCCAACGACGACCGCTGGGCGGAAGCTTCCGGCATTCTGGAGAGCGAATACGATTTTTTGAAGCAAAACCTCGACGAGGAGAAATTGGGCCATTTCTCGGACATGGACGAATTTTGGTCTCTTGTGGCGAAAGTCGACGCCCGCGCGGAAGCCGGGCCGGAAACGCTGGAAAGCTTGACCGAGGCCCGCGAATCCTACGAGCAGGCGAAATCCTGTGCCGCAAGGTTGCCGGATTATATCGTCCTGTCGAAGTTCGCCCAAGGGAAAATCGACGAGATCGTCCCGAAAGTGCGACTGCTTGCCGACCATAAGGAAGCCGGGCAACGGTTCGGGCAAATTTTGGCCTCGTCCCCCCAAAAAAAACAAGAGGCGCTTTCGGCCAAAAACAAGCTCGAAAAGGCGGAAAAGGAACCGCTTGTTAAAGCGGAAAAGGAATTCGTCGAGTCCGAAAAGGCCGCAGACGGCCTCCCTTCGCCCGTCGCGGTTTCGAAGAGCGCGCAGGTCCCGATGGAAGAGGCGGCCGAGAAAACCGCCGTGCCGGAGAACATGGAAGACAAACGGGACGCTTCGAAGACGACGAGTACGGGAAGGTTTTTCAAACAGGCCGACGGAACCGTTTGGGACAGGAAACTCGATTTGGCATGGTATTCCGAGGACAACGGAGAGGATGTCACCTACCGACGAGCGCTCCAACAAATAGCCGAGATGAACATGTACGAGAAGAGCGGAAAATGGGAACTGCCTACGCGGGACGAGCTGTACGCGCTTTTCGACGAAAACGCTCCCTTGCGCAAAATCCAATGCGGTTGGCCGGTCAGGATGAAGACCGACCTGATTCATGCGACCTGCAATTGGTTCTGGGCTTCCGACCGATCCGGTTCCCAGGTCGGGGCGGTCAACCTGGGCGACGGCGCCCGCGAATTCGTCCGCCCGTCGTACTCCGAAGGCCTCTTCCGCTTCTTGCCGGTGCGTAGAAGGTAACCGGAGCTTCCAGCTCTGGTCCGATGTCGCGCAGGTTGAACGGTTTCGCGAATCTTGGACCCCCCAGACCAGGGATGGTCTGGTTACCTTCGAAGCACGGCGAATCTTGGTGTGCCCGACCAAGTATGCTCCGGTTACCTTCGAAGGGCCGCATTCTTTCCGTCGGCCCGGTTTTCGGGGAACGGAGCGGGAATACACGCGACCAGAGCCAGAAAAAAAGCGGGCAGGCCGAAGAAAATCATGTGGCTGTTGGCCGAGGACAGCCACGTCATTGGCTGTCCCATCACCGGAAGCAGACCCAGCGCATTGGCCCAGGATATCGCGAAATGCGCGACGTGCATCCAGGCCAGGCCGTAAAGGAAAAGATGAAGAATCTCTCCGGCCTGGCGGGCTTTGAAATCTCCGCTCCAAGAACCCGCGAGACTTCCCGCGTCGAAAAGAGCCCGGACGTAAACCGCCTGCGACAGCAAAAGCAAAAGGCCTGCGACAGCCCCGAATTTGTACAACACAAAACTGGCGATAAAGTCGTTTCTCACCATGGGAAGGTTCATGATCGGTCCGTTGGCCGAGAACAATTCTTCTCCCGCACCGGTCCATCCGCCTTTCCCCGCCAAGGACATGGCCTTGATCGCCTGCTCTCCGGAATACGGGTGCGCGTCCGGGGCGGCCCAAACCAGGAATCGGTCCCGTTGGGGAAAGCTTTTGGGAAGAAATTCGGGTCGGGAGCGTACGTAGGCGGCGGAGGCCGTCGCGAGACACACTGCTCCGACCACCGCGAACCGGACGATCTTGCCCCAGGTCAGTCCAGGATGTCTCCGGGGGTTGGAAGGCGCTACGGCCCACATCCAAGCCAGGAAGAAAATCGCCATGATCAGTATCGGAGAAATGTCTCGCACGCCCGCCAAGGTTGCCACGACCGCGAACCCAACGACGAACAGGGTTTTGAGAAATCCCCAAACCGCCGGCCACGGGGATTGCTGAAAATGCCGAGGGTTCATCCGCCACAGTTCGGCCAGGTCCATTCCCACGAAAGCGGCGGTGGCAGCCAGGAGGAACTTCGCGAGTTCCGAGGGCTGAACGCCCCACAGCCCCTGTTCGTTTCCGAAAACCAGTTGCGCGCCTACGAGCGCGGTTCCCGCCGCGGCAATGCCGATTCGCGCGACGGGCCAAATCCTCCTCTCGTTTCCGGAAATGTCTGCCCAGATCCCGTACAGTGACGCCGGTTCGATCACCGCCGCTACACCGGCGAAGAAGCCGGCGGGCAGAAGAATCAGCGCGTGCTTGCAAAAAGCGTCCACCCATCGGGTGTTTTCCGCGCCCGCCGCCAACTGGAGCAAAACCAGCGCGCCGAAACCGGCCAGAAAATAGGCGGAGCAAACCAACCGGGACAAAGCGCCTCCACCGGTTCCTTTCCTCCCGAAAAGCAGGGCGGACCAAGCCCACCCGCTCCACGCGACAACGGCCAAATGCGCAAGGTCCAGGCGAGCGCGGTCCTGCCACAGCAGCGGAAAAAGGAAAAGCGCGGCCGCAGCCGGAAATACGGCGGCGAAAAGGGCCGGCGCGGATGTCTTTCGCCTTCCGTTCCCCCGTTTCCGATAAAACGCCAAGCTCGCGCAGACCGCCACGGTCGCCAAAAACGCCCCGGCAATCTCCCGGATCCGTCGCAAGGCCCATGCAAGCAGGCTTTCGCCCTCGCCGAACCGGACCGGGATCTCGACGAAAGTCGATTTCACCCCTCTGCGGTATGATTCGTCCGTTTGCGTCGGTTCCCGAACGGTTTCCCCGTCCGATTCCGTTTCGTACCGCAAATCGATATTTCTTTCCGGCGTGAAGACAAGGCGCCGGTTCTGGTCTATCGCGACCGCGTAATAGGTCTGCCCGACCACGACGGCCTCGACGCGGCCTTCTCCCAGGTAGCCTTCCTCGTATCTGTTGTTCGGTTCGATGGAAACGAACAGCGCTTCGAACCTCAATGTCGGTCCGTGTTTCCGTCGCATCTCGATTCGTGCGCGACTTCGCCCCCGCGACAGGAAAAAACGGTCGCCGCTGCAGTATACGTTGGCCGCCCCCGGAGGTACGCCTTCGAGTCTCAAACGGTCGGGGCCGTCGATGCTTCCGCCGATGGAAAAAAGAAAATCCTCTCGGTCCTTGCTCCACCCGGCTTCTCTTGTCCAGGTTCGAACGGCCGCAGCCAAGCGGCTTTCGAGCGTATAATAGCCGTCGTAGACCGATCTTTCGTCGGAGAAGAACAGCCTTCCTTCTCGCCAAACGACCACGTCCCCAACGCCTCCCGCGTCTGCGGAGCCTTTCCATCGCTTGAAGACGAGCAGGCCCGGTTCGACCTTGACAGCCTCCAAACGGATGGAGCCCACGGTAACAAGGTCGCCCTCCCGGATTTCCCACCTTCCGAGACGCCGGTAGCTTCCGTCTTCGAAGCGCAGGTCCACGTTGCGGTCCGGGGCGATGTCGGCCACTTTCCAGGTATCGTGTTCGAAAACGAGGCGAAGGTGGTTCCGGGCCGCGCTTCGGAAACCGGCGCGCTGGCCCAGTTCCCGTCTTCCGACAACCACGTCCCCTGCCGACGGTTCGATCATCAGGGACGTTAGACGCCGGGATTTAGGGGCTTTTTCGAAGATGAATGCGCCGACGAAAAAGGTCCCCGCGACGATCGCGAGCAGGATCGCCCCCCGAACGAGTTTGCCGGATATCATGGCCGCTCTTCCTTTTCCGCCAGAGGCGTTTCGAGCATCTTTGCGATCACGGGGGCGGCGACGCTTCCCCCGGTCCTTTTGTCCTTCTCCCACGCGTGGGTCACCATGCAGGAAAAGGCTGCGGCAGGCCATCCGTTTTCGTTTCCGTCGCTTTCGAGCCATCCGACGAACCAAGTGGTGTGGAATTCCTCCGGACCGACGTCTCCCCGGACATTCCCGATGTTGGCCGTGCCGGTCTTGCCTCTCGCCAGTTCTTTCGACGGATGATTCCGGAAAGCGCCCGCAGCCGTCCCGTTGAGCAACACCGCCTTCATGCCGTCCTCGAGCAATCCCAAGAGTTCGTGATCGAACGGTCGCTTTCCGTTGTCCGGGCGACCGGCGGGTTTGTTTCCGTATTTTTCGACCAAAAAGGACGCGACCGGCCCCTTGTTTCTTACAGACGCGGCGACAAGAGCCATTTGCAGAGTCGAAGCGGTTACGGCCTGGCCGATGGAATTTTGGGCCAGGATTCCCACGCACATGCCCGGGGAGGGATTTTCGAGGCGCAACCGCCCGTTTTCCGCGTATAGAACGTCGCCGCCACCGCCGGAGGACGAGGGAGGGCGCCGGTTCAAGAAGACGCCTGCGGGAGGCGAGGGGGCCAGATCGAAAGGGCCCTCGCCGAATCCCAGTCTTCGGGCGGTTTCCACCAGTCGGTACTCCGAACCGGAGGTCCCGCCGCTTCCCCCTCCGACTTGGCAGCGCCGAGCGGCGAAACCGTCCAGCAAAAATCCCAGGCGTACGAACCACACATTGATGGAATCCCGTATCGCCTGCCTGAGACCGAATTCGTCGCCCCAGCCGCTCGCCGGGTTCTTTTGGTAGGATCGCCTATGGGTCGTGTATCCAAGCTCTCCCATGAAATTGCGGATTTTCGGCGGCGAGTTTTCGAACGGACCGGGAGCCACGCAGACTTCCTCGATGGGCGCGTAGGCATCGCAATCCAAAGTCAAACCGCTTTTTTCCTCGAATGAGCCAATTGGAAAACCTCTTAAGAAGTCGGAGACGGAGTTCGCGTTTTCCACGCCGTCCGCGACGGCCTCGATGGCCGCCAAGGCGACCACCGGCTTGAAAGTGGAGCCCGGGGTGGCGTGACGGTCCATGCCTTGCCACGCGTGCGCCTGCAACGGATTTCCGGTCGGGTAGGTCTTGAGAGTGGCTGCGAAGTCCCAGTCGTGTACTTGTTCCAATTCATCCGGCGGACCGGGGGAAGACGCGGCCGCCAGGATCGCGCCGCTTTCCGGATCGACGACCGCGATCGCGCCTCGTCTGCGACCGGCGAACGTTTCGTTCTCCGGGGGAAGAAGCTTCTCCAATTCCGTTTTCAGCGCCTCGTCGGCGGCGGCCTGGATTCGGCTGTCGATGGTCAAACGGATATCGGCGGCTCCATCGGGAAAGCGGCTTTTGGAAAAAACGCTCCAGAGCGCGTACGGCGTCTTGTCCTTGTATCCGACCAGGGAGACAAGCCCGAGTTTGCGGCACTGCGCAGTGGGGACGCCGTTTTCGTCGGCGAGCAAAACGCCGTCCGACGTGTAAATTCTTGCGGGAACGGGGGGAGGGGGCTTTTTGCCTGGCGGACGGGAAACCCAGGAAAACGATCCGGTTTTCCTGTCCATGCGAATGCGCCGCCCCTCGACCACCGGGGCGTCCAGAGAGGCCGGCGATACGGTTATTTCCAGGCGATGCCTTCCTTCTTTCAAATGGACGAGCACCGTCCAGGCATCTGGACCGGAGTCCGTGCCGGGGGGCGGGGCGTTTCCGACCGGTTTTTCTTCCCGTTGGCTTTCGGGTCGGCAGGCGGCGACATTCTCTTGTTTTACGGGCGGAGAAAACCGGGGATTTTTTCCGATTACTTGGACGATCAGGTCGAAAGGCTTCTCCAGATCGATCTCGGAGACGAAACGCACCGGTTCGGATTCGGAATAGGCGGCGAGCCAGTTGCAGAAACCCGGCCTCAGGAGGCGGTCGTTGACGTAGCCGAAGGCTTCCGGGACGATGTTTCCGGTGTGTGGGAAGCTCCAGTCCTGCCCGCCGGGCTCGAAGGCGCTCCAAAGACTGGATCTGCCCGGGCCGGAATGCGGCCGGTTGTCTCTAACGGCGGCCAAGTCGCGGCTGTCGTTCCAGAACCGCACCTCCTGGAGGATTGCTTCGCCCGGTTTCGAATAATAGAGGGCGCGGATCAAATCCTCTTGTCTTTCCAACGCTTCGTCGCTCTCGGAGCCCGACTCCGAGCGGAGAGCGCGCCTTGCCTTTTTTGCCAGAACGAAATCGGGGTACTCGATGCCCAACCGCCCGTTTTCGGAAATCCGGCAGATCAGATTTTCTTCCAGCAGCGCGTTGAAAAGCTCGGCGTCCTCGGTTTTCGGCAAGTCCCGGAGAGCGGCCTCTTCGGACGTTTCAGAGCTTTGTTCCTTTTCGCGAAGTTCGCTTGCGCGCAGGAGGAACAACGCTGTCAGCATAACGACGACCAGTATGGCGGAAAAGTTTCCTTTTTTCATTTCCGGAAAGGCGAACCTCGAATCACCCGAAACAAAGCAGGTAGCAGCCGATCAGCAAAAATTCCCCTTGTCCGATCTCCAATTTCCCGCTCTCGAAAGGAGAATGCCGGCTGTCCAACAGTTTCAAATCCGTTCCCAGGCGGTAGACAGGCGCGCGCCCCTTGGTCAGTTTCACTTCCAGCTTGTTGCCCGCTAGCTCCGCTTCGGCATGTTCGCCCGAAAGAAAAACGTCGCCCAGCGCGCTTTCGCGGTTGCACTGCCCCCGCGCCCATTTGAGGCTCTGGGGGGACGAAAGGGCATCGAGACGAATCTGGTCCTTGGGCACGCTGGAGCCCAAGGTCCGCTTTTCCTTTCCAACAGGAAAAAAGCGGGGTTGCGGCAACATCAGAATGCCGTGGTGGATTTCCGGAAGAGGCGACGGGACGACCTTGTAGACATTGCCGTTCTTGTCCTTCACGGAATAGGGGAGCGTTTTGATTCTCCTGTATTTGATGTCTCCGGGCGCTCGGCAGTACAAAAAGCCCGTTTCGCAAATTCCGGCGAACGCGGGAGAGTCGGAGGTCTCCTCGTAAGCTCCTCCCATGGGAAGGCCTTTGCTGTCGAACCAGATCGTCCAGTGCAAAAGCCCCTGGTCCTGCAACAGCTTCTCCTTGAGCAGGGCGAACCCGGAAAGGATCAATTGGTGGGAAATCGTGCCGGGTACGATGGTCCGTCCCCGCGAGGCGGCGTCCAGAACGCCCATGCCTGGAACGATGGTGTAGGAGCTTCCCCGCGTTTCGGGTTCGGAAGATGGCGTTTCCGCTTCTACATCGGACTCGGGTTCGGGGTCGATCTTGAGCATGAGAATTTCTTTTCGATCCGAATCGCCGTCGTGGGGGAAAAGACTGCGGAAAAGCACCTGCGAATTTCCCTCCGCCAATTCTTCCAGGACCGTTTCCCCGTTGCCGACGCACTTTCCGTCCCCGAAGGCGAAATCGTCCTGTTCGTTTTCGAAGTTCATCAGGTTCAGCCAGATGTATCCTTTTCGGTGTGAGAACCAAACCGGGCGGCGGTCCGCCGTTTCCGGCGGCGCGACCACTCTCGCCTCCATGTCGGGGCCGATCAGTAGAAATTGCTGGTCCGCGTACAACGCGGTCGGCCTTGAGACCGGCCGCCCGTTTTCGTAGACGACCATGTCGGGCAGCGGCAGCCAAGGCGTTTTCTCGTGGACTTTCATGGAAATCCGATAAGCCGGCCGGTCGTTTGCTCCGGGCACGAACACGCCGAAGCCGAACTGGAAGGCCACTTGGTCGTGATCGAGCCCGTCGTGGGGCAGGATCGCGTAAACGGGTTTTCTTTCGGGGAAGAGCAGGCTGTTCTCGAAATCCCCGAAGTGGTAGCTCGCCAGATTGTCGGCGAGAAGCTGCAGCTTTCCGCCGCCCATCTGCCTGTCGCGGTTCCATGCGGCGGCGGGAAGATACATGATCACGTCGTTGAAGACCTTGAGAGTCTCCACCAGCCTTCCCTCGCCGTCCGGCAACACCACTGTCCCCCGGTGGGAGTCCAACGCGTCGCGCAACCGCAGATCGTTCTTCCCGGTCTCGCTCTCCGCGATCTTCTTTCCGCCCCCGTACCTTCTCTCCCAGAGCGGCCCCGGATCGAAAGGATCGTCGACGTTGCAAAATGTTTCGGTATAGAGCTTTTCCCTCAGGTTTTCATCCTTGACAAGCCATTCGGGCTTTTTTCCGGATTTGCCAAAAAAACTCGGCATGCGCAGCCTCCAGCGTTCTCCATATCGGGTTTCGCACTACTTTCTGTTCCGTTCGATTCCAGCCTCCTTCGTCGGTCGTTTTCCAAGGAGGCCTCGAAGCTCTTTTCGAATAGCATCATTTGAAACGGCTTGCAACTCGGGGGCTTGATTTTGACAGCGGTCGTTTCGGGGGCCGCGCTTTTCAGGTGCGGCTTTAGCCTTGCGCCCCTCCACGCCAGGACCGTCCCGGACCCAAACCGCACAGGTCGCGAATTTTCGGAGCGCTCCTAAAAATCCCTTTACAAAATTTCAAAAGCAAGAGAAAACGAGCATATGCTCGATTTCGTCGAGCCGGAAGCCATGGCTGAAAACCTGTTTCCTAACCCCGTGCGGCGCGAAACGCGCGCGTCTCACGGCAAACCCGAGGCCGCATGGCCATGTTCAACATTTTAAACGAAAGGAAGTTTACCATGGCGAAATTTTTGTTTATCCTGAGCCGCGACGAGAACGAACCGGCGACCAGGTGCTTTCAGTTCATGAAGATAGCCCATTCCAAAGGGCATGCCGTGAACCTTTTTTTGATCGACAACGGCGTCAAATGGGCCAACAAGGAAAGGGACTTTACGGTAAAGACCCCGACCGGAGACTGCCCGAACGACTATTTGCCCTATCTGGTGGAAAACAACGTACCGATCGGGGTCTGAATTCCGTGCGCCAAAGCTCGTCAGGTTGACGAGGCGAAATTCTTTTCCAATATGATGATGGACGGCGGCCCCCATTTGATAGACTTGGCTGCGGAAGCCAAAGTGTTTAATTTCTAAAGCGCCAAAGCGCATTTTCGACAGGTTTTCAGCCATATTTTTTCCCGAACAAAATGAATTGAAACACCCATTGCATTTTTTCCCCCTATGGAGTATTGACGTCAAAATTGAAAAAACGTAGGGAATACGTGGGTTTACGAAATGTTTTACGTTTTCGTTTGTTTTGAAACCAGACGATTCAAGAACAATTTCCATGAACCGCGGGACATGCAACCCTGGCGCAACCTCGTCTTGATCGTATCGCGTTTCTCCGATACCGGAACCTGTCTTATGAAACGCGACATGCATCCGAATACTTCTACCGACGCGCATTGACCGCATAGATTCTTTTCGGGGGAAATCAGACCGACCATGATCGTTTTAAGCAAAGAGAACTCGACGAGCAAATCCGAATGTTTCGCGTGCAAAATTCTGGATGCCTTGCTGAACGGTATTTTTATTTACGACGTGAGATTTCACGAACATGTGTACATCAACGAACAATTTACGAACATAACCGGCTACACCATCGACGATCTCGAGGATATGGGCTTTTCGATATTCGAGAAACTTGTGCATCCGGACGATCTGGGCAGGTTTTTAAAGATTTGGGACAGGATAATCGGCGGCGACGAAGAAATGGCGGAGATCGAGTGCCGCCTGAAGACCAAGGACGGTCGTTGGATTTGGGGTTTGTCGAGGAAAACCGTGTTGTCCTTCTCCCCGGACGGTTCCGTCAGTCAAATTATCGGTTCCTTTTTGGATATTACGAACCGAAAGCAGGCCGAGGAGAGGCTGCGGCAGCAGGAAGCCGGGTTTCACCAATTGGCGGACGCCATGCCGCAGTTGGTCTGGACGGCGGGTCCGGACGGAAAGGTGAAATATTACAACGTGCGCTACAAGGAATATTCGGGCATCTCGCAGAACTCGGACGGGACCTACGACACCAGCCCGGTCCTGCACGAGGACGACATGGATTCGACGCACGAGGCTTGGCGCCGAGCGGTCCGAACGGGCGAAAACTACCAGATGGAACACCGCATTCGACGCGTGGACGGCAAATACTACTGGCATCTTAGCCGCGCGACCCCGATTCGGGATCGCCAAGGGGACATCGTCAAATGGCTGGGAACCGCCACGGACATCGAGCATTTCAAGCGAACAGAGGCGGAGTTGATGGAATTGAGCGAAAGCTTGGAGCAGAAGGTGGACGAGCGAACCAAATTGGCGGAGCAGCGTTCCAGGCGGCTTCAGGCGCTGGCGGTGGATCTGATCGAGGCCGAGGAACGCGAGAGAAGGCGAGTCTCCGAGCTTTTGCACGAGGATTTGCAGCAGATGCTCGCCTCCGCCCTGATGCAGTTGCAGTCCTTCCAAGGCAGGGACCTGCGGCCGGTAAAAGCCAATGTGGAACGGCTGATCGAGGAATCCATCGGCAAGTCGCGCCGCCTTTCGCACGAGCTGAGCCCGCCGATGCTTCGCTACTTGGGACTGACGGCCGCCTTGGAGTCACTGGCGTCCCAAATGGGCGAACAGTTCGGACTGAAGGTCGAACTGCACGCAAGCGCCGAACGGCAGTTCGAATTCGAACCGCTGAAAGTATTTCTGTACCGGACCGCGCGGGAGCTTCTGTTCAATGTCGTAAGGCACTCCGGGGCAAAAACCGCGAGGGTCGAACTTTCCTCCGGCAAGGATCATGTACGGCTTGTCGTTGGCGACGAGGGCAGGGGATTCGATCCGGCCATCTTGAAGTCCAATGCGTTCAAGGCCGGTTTGGGGCTGGTCAGCATTCGGGAACGGGCGAACTACCTCGGAGGCGACCTGAAGGTCGAAAGTACGCCGGGACAGGGCGGGCGAGTGATCCTGACGATTCCGATGGGCGTGGGGAATAACGCCGAAGCCAGGCTGCTCGATCCCGCAACCGACCGTGCTCCCGTTGCCACCGTCTTGGAAAGCGGGGGCGCGAAAAACATCCGGGTGCTGTTCGTAGACGACCACAAGGTCATGCGCCAGGGACTGGTCAAGTTGATCTCGGCGCAACCCGACATCGAGGCCGTAGGAGAGGCGGCCAACGGGCGGGAAGCCGTCGAGCAAGCCCTCTTGCTCAAGCCGGACGTGATCCTGATGGACGTTTCCATGCCGGAAATGGACGGCATCGAGGCCACCAAGCGAATCAAGGAAAAGATGCCCGAGGTTCGCGTGATCGGACTCTCCATGTACGAGGACGACCCCATCGCGGATTCCATGACAAAGGCGGGAGCGGAATCCTTCTTGAGCAAAACCGCGTCTCCGGCCCGACTCCTCGAAGCGATCTACGGCCTCGAACGGGAAGGACAAGGGCAGGAAAAAGATGCCGAATAAGTCGTCCGGCGGCGCTGCCGGAAAGCCTCGAAAACAGACGCCCGAGGAGACAACCTCTTGATCGGAGCGCAAATGCTTGCCATTGCCTCGTTCCTTTCGAGCTTTCCGTGGATGGCAGCTGCAAACGCCTGGCCGTAATCAAATCAAAGCCGGAATTCCGAAACCCGCCTTATAGTATAATAAATCAGAGACAGACGGTCATGGTCGGAAAAAAGATAACGTTTCCATTCCACCTTTAATTAAAGGCGGTGTGCGGCAAGCTGTGGAGTTCCTTCAAGGATCTGCTGTCGATCATTGTGGAAATAGTGGGGATGCTTAGCCGTTCCGACCTGATCTTAAAGGGGCTTTTGCAGCCGCTTTCTGTACGTCCCGAGGACGCGTTATTTCGGCGCATTGACCGAAGTTTCGAAGAAGACCTTTTGCAGCCGCCTTTATTTTTGTCATCCGAGTATTATCGTAAAGGCAAATTCGCAGATCGAGAATACTGCGGGAAAATATGCGAGGACAGACATCGACGAAAGGATGCGTTTGACATTTCAAAATCACCTGTTGGCAATATTGGCGGTTTTGCATCAATTGACTGGGAAACCCGCGTTGGCGGCCGCCGCGCAAGTCGCGGTCGCATCGCCCGAAGAGACGAAGGCCGCCGTTTATCTGCTCGTAGCGTTCGTTATTCTGGCATTGCTGGTTTCGTTCATTTGTTCGGTGGCCGAAGCGGTTCTTCTGAGCATTACGCCTTCTTACATCGAGGAGCTAAGGGAAAGAAGACCAAGGCGGGCAGGGCTTCTCAAGCGGCTGCGGCAAGAAAAGATCGACCAATCGCTGGCGGGCATTCTGACCATGAACACCAT
>CAZNTU010000130.1:0-15417 GCA_964575975.1 uncultured Desulfobacteraceae bacterium | reverse complement strand
GGATGTACGAAGCGTCCCGGCACTTTCTGGAGTTTTCCGACCAAATTCCCGAGATCCTGGAGGCCGTTTCGACAGGGATAACCACCCTGCTGGAAGCCTCGGTAGAGGGACCGTACGCGCTTGTGGTAAATCCGGCGGAATGGCGAACTCTCTCAAGGCATTTGAACGGTTATCCTTTGCGACGGCATATCGAAAATCTTTTAGGGGGTCCGATCTTGTACGCTTCGGAAATTCGGGACGCCTTTCTGGTTTCCATGCGCGGCGGAGATTTGGAGCTGATTTTGGGGCAGGATTATATGATCGGCTACGCCCAGCACGACAAGGACACCGTCTCGCTTTACCTGACCGAATCGTTTACGTTCCGCATCCTCGACGACTCGGTATTCGTTAAAATGAGCATAAAAAGATAAACTTCGGCAAAAACCTTCCATACCTCTTGAATTAAAAAAGCCGCAGGGGATATCCCCTGCGGCTTTTTGGGCGCTTGTCGCGCCGTTCTATTCGGTGACGCACGATCTGGCGCGCAGGCCGCTTTCTCTTGCGGCATCCCGGTAGCACTGGTGAAATTCGTCGTAATTGGAGGAACTCATGTCGCATTTTCTAAGTTCCTCCATCAGGTGTTCCTTTTCCATCGAACAACACTTGCGAGCGTTTGAAGATTTTGCCATATTTCCTCCTTGGGGAGCCGGTACGCTTCCCGTTTCCGATTTTCGTTTGTCGATAGGCCGTTTCGCGCCACGCCAGCGCGGACGAGTGTCCGAGTCCGGATTCTGCACACCTTTTATCACCTTTATAATATAGTTTTATAATATAGTTAAGCCTCGCTTAATGCGGCATGAATAAAAAGGTTGCCGCCCGTCCATTTTTCCAATTCGGCGCGCGCTTTCATATCGTTGTTTTCATTTTCGATCGGCCTCGTTACATCAAAACCTTATACGGAAACCGGAATTGTCAAGAATCGCGTTTCCACAGCACGGTACTTGCCTGCAAGTTCCGAATCCGCCGATTTTTAAACAAATCCAGTTTTTTTCTTTGTGTTGCTTCCATATTGCCGTTTTGTTATAACCTCCTATTGCATCGGGGCGCCGCCAACAATGATCGAGTCGGGTAGGTGCCTCGAGCCGAAAAGTATGAAACATGTTTCCGCAACGATTTTCCAGCCAATGCGGCTACGGGAAAACCCGACACTAAAATTCGCGTTAGACCTGGAAAAGTCCCGGGAGGATGAATATTATGCTCGTTCGTCGATTTGAAGGAGAGCCGCGAACCGGCGCGCCCGCGCGGATTGCACGAAACGGCATTTTGACGAGACGTCGATTATGGGATCGAGTCCGGATAGAATCGGAAAGGAATTATTGATGGAACGAAGCGATACCTCTCCGACCCCCCTTGGCGGGGTGTGGAGGTTTTTCGCGTCCGTAAAGCTTACGGTCGCGGTATTGTTGACCTTGGCGGCCACTTCCATAATAGGTACCGTCATCCCCCAGAACGAAAGCCCCGCAGCCTATATGCAAGCCTACGGCCCGAAGCTCTACGCGCTGTTTTCGTTCCTGGATCTGTTCGACATGTACCATTCGTGGTGGTTTCAGCTTGTCCTGATCGTCTTGACGGCCAACGTGGTCGTGTGTTCCCTGGACAGGCTTCCGACCGCTTGGAAGGTGGTTTTCGTGAAAGAGCCCTCCTTCAATCCGGGACGCTTCAGAGGCGATTCCGACAAGGAGGAGTTTGAAAGAGACCGGTCGGCCCAGGACTTGCGCAAACTGTACGAACCTTTCCTTCGCAGGAAATTCGGTTATTGCCGCGTCGAAGAGACCGACAATGGGTGGGTCTTTTTAGCTGAAAAGGGACGTTGGACCCGGTTGGGGGCTTATATCGTCCATCTGAGCATAATTTTTTTGCTGCTGGGCGGTCTGATCGGCTCCATCATGGGATTCGAGGGATTCGTCAACATCCCCGAGGGCGAGACCGTCGACAGCATCCGCCTGCGAAACAAACCCGCGATTCAAGCCCTCGATTTCGCGATTCGGTGCGACGATTTCGACGTCAGCTTCTACGAGTCCGGCACCCCCAAGGAATACCGAAGCTCGCTGACGATACTGGAGAACGGCAAGGAAGTTCTGAAAAAGGACATCATCGTTAACGATCCTCTGAGATACGAGGGCATCAATATTTTCCAGTCTAGCTACGGGTCCGTCCCCTCGGACACGGTCACCTTGAGCATCGCCACTAGGGAAGAGGAGTTCGGGTTCAATATCATGAAAAAGGCGAAGGTCGGCCAAACGATCGATCTTCCTGACGGCAAGGGTACATTCGTGCTGCAAAGCTTCAGCGACAACGCGCAGTTCCGGGGACATTCTATCGGCCAGGCGTTCATCGGAACATTGAACCTCAAGGACAAGGAGCCGGTCGAGATCGTATTGCCTCTTCGCTTTCCCAATTTCGACCGCATGCGAAAAGGCGAGTTCGTGATCGCGGTGGAAAAATACGACGAGAAATTCTATACGGGTCTTCAGGTCACGTACGATCCTGGCGTCCCCCTTGTATATCTCGGCTTTGTCGTGATGATCGCCGGATGTTTCGTCACTTTTTTCATATCCCACCAGCGCCTGTTCGTGGAGGCTGTCCGGACCGGCAACGGATGCCGCGTGACGGTCGCCGGTTCTTCGAACAAGAACAAACTCGGGATGGCGCAAAAGGTGAAAAGTATTTTGGAGCAATTGCGGGCGATGGAATAATCCCGCCCCCGCACCTTTTATATTATTGAATCGAGAGGTTTGAATGAACAGTTCCAGCATATTGTCCGTCACTACGTTCGTTTATGGATTGTCGGCGTTTCTGTATGTTTTTTCGTGGGTTTTCAAGAAAGAAAGTCCGGCCAAGGCGGCCACATGGGTCGCCTTGGCCGGACTTTTCGGAAACCTGGCCGGAATCGCGCTGCGATGGATCGAATCCTACCAAATGGGTTTCGGTCACGCGCCTTTGTCCAACCTTTACGAATCCCTGGTCTTTTTTTCGATGACCATCATAGCGGTCTACCTGGTTCTCGAAATGAAGTACAAGAACCGGGTCATCGGTGCGTTCACCGCGCCTTTGGCTTTCCTGGCCCTGGCCTACGCGAGCCTTTCCCCGAACATCAGCGACCGTATACAGCCGTTGGTCCCGGCTTTGAAAAGCAACTGGCTGATCGCCCACGTGATCACGTGCTTTGTCGGCTACGCGGCTTTCGCGGTCGCCTTCGGAATCGCCGTCATGTACATCCTGAAGAAACGCGCCCGGAGCGAAAGCAGTCTCCTCGGTCGGCTTCCGGACTCGTCGATTTTGGACGAGTTGATTTACCAGCTCGTGATGTTCGGGTTTTTGTTTCTCACGGCGGGCATCATAACGGGGGCGGTCTGGGCCAACAGCGCGTGGGGCCGCTATTGGGGATGGGACCCGAAGGAAACATGGTCTCTGATCACGTGGTTTATCTATTCGACGCTGATCCATGCCAGGATGATGCGCGGGTGGCGAGGGAAGAGAATCGCATGGCTGTCGGTGGCGGGTTTCGCCGCGGTCCTTTTCACGTATTTCGGCGTGAATCTTTTGCCGGGCTTGCACAGTTACGGCAGCATGGGTCAATGATTTTTTCTTGACAAAACAGATAACTATAGATAAACAGACTCAAATTATTTTCAGTCCCGTTTGTTCGGGGCGGGCGCCCGACCCTATGGAAATAGTTTCTTTTCAAGTTCGGAAACGCCCGATTCGGCGCTTTTTCATTGTACAGGCCATACGATTTCGAAAAAGGCGACGGAACCGGCGTTGAATTTTTTCAAGGTCTGTTTGGGTTCTTTTGTGAAAATTTAAACCACTTTTTGACGGAGATTCCATGAGCACATCAGAGGAAAAGGCCAAAGAGGCTTCAGCGGAAGCGGCCGATGAAAGCGCCGAGGCTTCCGGGAAGAAAAACACCATTGGGATCGTCTTCATTTTCTTCGTTGTCGGATTGGTTGCGAGCCTTTTGGTAGGATGGATTGGGTTTCCCAAAGTCCTCTATTCGCAGAAGAAGCAGCCGTTCGATTTTAACCACCAGCTTCACAACGAGATGGTGGACAACGGTTGCCAGAGCTGCCATTTCTTCCGTGAAGACGGTACGTTTTCCGGCGCTCCCAAGCTTGCCCAGTGCGTGGACTGCCACTACGAGGTGCAAGGGGGGAGCGAGGACGAAGCCATTTTCGTGGAGCAATATGTCGCGAACGGCCTGGAGGTTCCATGGCTCGTTTATTCCAGGCAACCCGATTGCGTGTTCTTCTCGCACGCGGCCCACGTGATATCCGGCGAAATGAATTGCCGGACCTGCCACGGCGACATCGGGGGGTCCACAACTTTGCCGATCTACGAATACAATAGAATTTCCGGCTACAGCCGGAACATTTGGGGCAAAAACATCGCCGGGCTCAAGAAAAACACGTGGGACCGGATGAAGATGGACGATTGCTCGGAATGCCACCAGGAGAACAACGTCAATCAAAGCAGCGTCCAGACGGAAAAAGGCGCCTGCTTCGTTTGCCACAAGTAAGAGCTATGAAATATCATTCTGTTGCGGACTCGAAAAAAAACAAGAATAATATTGCTCGCATTTTCACATAACGAGGTAAAATCCATGAAACTTAGCAGAAGATGTTTCTTATCACTCGCCGTCGGGGCCGCTGCGGGGATTAACCTTACGCCGCTGCCCTGGAAACTGACGGACGATTTGTCAATTTGGACTCAAATGTGGCCATGGACGCCGGTTCCCCCCGATGGACAATACGCGTACGAAAATACCGTATGCACGCTCTGCCCCGGCGGTTGCGGCATTTCCGTCCGGAAAGTGGACAACAGGGCGATCAAGATCGAGGGGACCGAAGGAAGCCCTGTCAACGACGGCGGCATTTGCATCCTCGGCGCCTCCGGCCTTCAATATCTTTACGGTCCCTTCAGGGTTCCTTCCCCCATGAAGAGAATCGGCGAAAGGGGCGAGGGCAAGTGGCAGAAAATTTCCTGGGACGAGGCGATCGACATC
Organism: uncultured Desulfobacteraceae bacterium; assembly: GCA_964575975.1. GTDB lineage: Bacteria > Desulfobacterota > Desulfobacteria > Desulfobacterales > SKZT01. Next base: position 10,373 of record CAZNTU010000130.1, on the reverse strand, counting down.
GTTTCGGAGAAGCTGGCCGAGATCAGGGCCGCCGGCGAGCCGGAAAAGGTGGCCGCGATTTCGGGGGACGACAAAGGCACCGTGGGCGCTCTCTTGAAAAGATTCACGACGGCTTACGGCTCTTCGAACTTCATGACCCCCGCCACCGTCTTCGATACGTACCGGACCGCCGCCAAACTGATGCAAGGCTCGGAGGGACCGGTCGGGTTCGACTTTGAAAACACCGACTACCTCTTGAGTTTCGGCAGCGGGTTGATCGAGGGATGGGGTTCTCCCATCCGCATGTTCCAGGCGATCAACGGGATTCGCGAAAGGGGCAAGGTGATCCAGATCGAACCGCGCCTTTCTACCACTGCGGCAAAGATGGACAAATGGATTCCGATCAATCCCGGCACGGAGGCCGCTTTGGCCATGGGCATCGCCCATGTGATCGTACGTCAGAAAAAGTACCTCAAGAACTTTGTCGATACGGGATCGAGCGGTTTCAAGGAGTTCAAGAACCTCGTGACCAACGACTACAGCCCGGGCGAGGTCGCGGAGATCACCGGGATCGGCGAGGAAACCATCGTGGAATTGGCCCTCGAGTTCGCCGAGGCCAAGAAACCGTTGGCCGTATGCGGAAGAGGAAAGGGCGACATTCCCGGTTCCGTTCACGAAGTCATGGCAGTTCAGGCGTTGAACGCGCTCGTCGGAAACATCAATTCCGAAGGCGGCGTATGGTCCCTTCCGAAATTCGATTATATCGCATGGCCGGAGGTTCGAGCCGACGAGATCGCTTCCGCAGGACTTCAAAAAGGACGGATTGACGGCGCCGGGTCCGACGAGTGGCTGTGCGCAGAGAGCCTTCTGGAACGCTTCCCCAAAATCCTCAACGCCGGCGAAAAGTACGACGTCAAGGCGCTTCTGATCGCCAACGCCAATCCTCTCTACACCATGAACGACACGGACGCCGTTAAAAAAGCCTTCTCCCAAATCCCCTTCGTCGCAAGCTTCTCCTCCTTCATGGACGAAACGGCCGCGTTTTCCGATCTGATCCTTCCCAACCATGTCTACCTGGAGCGCTACGAAGACGTTCCGATCGCGGCGGGTTTGAAAAAACCGGTTCTCGCGCTTGCCAAACCGGTGGTCAAGCCTCAGCTGAACACCATGCATACCGGCGACGCCATTTTGGGGATCGCGAAGAAACTCGGCGGCTCGGTATCCGAGGCGTTCCCTTGGTGCGACTATGAGACCTGTTTGAAGGAAACCCTCGGCGACAAATGGGACGCGTTGCTGAAGGATGTCGTCGCGGTAAGCGACGAAGTCGTCCCCAACCCTTGGAACTTCGAGACGAGTTCGAAAAAGTTCGAGTTTTTGGCGACTGCGGTGAAGAACCCCCAGGAGAACAATAGAGGGTTGCCGCACTTCGAGAGCCTTGGGATCGAAATGGAAGCCGGAAACTACACGCTTATTCCATACGATTCCATGAGACGCTCGAAAGGGTACGCGGCTACGACGCCTTTCATGCTCAAGACAGTCCCCAACGAAGTCTTGTTCCATAATGACGTGGTGGTGGAGATGAATCCGAAGACGGCGGAGAAAGCCGGTTTGGAAGAAGGCGACTACGCCGAATTGCAAACGGCGGCCGGCACGGCGAAAGTGAAGGTGACCTTGTTCGACGGTATCCTGCCGGGCGTGATCGCGATTCCCACCGGATTGGGCCACACCGCCTTTGACGAGTACATGGGACGGGGCAAGGGCCTCAACGCCAACCAGTTGCTTAAGGTTGTCGAGGATCCGCTCACGGGATTGAACGCGGCATGGGGAATCCGGGCGAAATTGACCAAAGCCTAAGCTTTTCAAAATAATTTTAGCTTTCAGCTTACGGCCTGGTTTTTCGCGTCGCGCGATTCGGAGCAAGCTGAAGGCCGACAGCTGAAAGATTGAAAATCTATATGAGGTTCTGATGGAAAAAGGACACAATACACACGCCAAAAAATACGGTATGGTCATCGACCTGGACAAATGCACCGGGTGCGGCGCCTGCATGGTGGCTTGCATGCAGGAGAACAACGTGCCTTTCAAGAAAGACGAAACGGATAAGATTCGGAGCATCACGTGGCTCCGGGTTTACAAGCTGACCAACGGCAAATCTTATCCGGACACGGACATTTGCTACCTTCCGAGACCGTGCCAGCATTGTTCGGGCGTCGGGGAGCACGGGCATTCGCCCTGCGTTTCGGTCTGCCCCGCGACCGCCACCGACTACAGCATGGAAACCGGCATTGTCAGCCAGATTTACACGAGATGTTTCGGGTGCCGATACTGCATGGCCGCCTGTCCTTACCATGTCCGGTACTTCAACTGGTGGGACCCGGTCTGGCCCAAGGGAATGGAAAAATATCTCAGCCCCAACGTTTCCGTTCGTATGCGCGGTATCGTCGAAAAATGCAGTTTCTGTTTCCACCGCTACCAGTTGGCCATGGACAAGGCCATCTACGAGGGAAGAAAGGAACTGGAAGAGCATGAATATCAGACCGCATGCGCCCAGGCCTGTCCTGTCGACGCGATCACGTTCGGAGACTTGGACAATCCAAAGCACGCGGTTTACGAACTCAAACAAAATCCCAACGCGTTCAGGCTCCTGGAAAGACTTCACACCAATCCGAAAGTTTATTACGTCTCCTCCAGGGAATGGGTCCGCAGGTCGGGCGACAACTACTTGGAAAGCGAAACCAAGGAAGTGGCCAAGGCCGCCAAAACCGCCGGAGGCCATAAGTGATCGGGGTTTTGCAATATTCAGGCAATAACAGTGGTGATAGAAACCGTTTAAACATTTAGGAGCGCATACCTTATGGATTCCGAATTAATTCCCGAGGGTGTCCAACGCTGTTCACTCGGAAAGTTTGTCTTGTGGATCGGCGCTGTCGGCGTGGTTCTGGCCATTGGCGTTTACGCCATGATCCTTTGTTGGGTAAAAGGATTGAACCAGACCAACATGAACGACGCGTACGGATTCGCCCTGTGGATTTGGGCCGACCTCGCGGTGATCGCGTTGGGCGGCGGCGCGTTCTTCTCAGGGCTTTTACGCTACATCTTCAACCTGAAGGAACTTAAGAACATCATCAACTACGCGGTTCTGATCGGCTTTATATGCTACAGTTCCGCCTTGCTGATTCTGGCGATCGACATCGGTCAGCCGCTCAGAGGATGGTTTATCTTCTGGCATGCGAACGTACACTCCATGCTTACCGAAGTGGCGTTCTGTCTGTCCTGCTACTTCGCGGTTCTGACCATAGAGTACATTCCTCTCGTCCTGGAAAACCGCCAGATCGACAAAGTCCCGTTTTTCCACAATTTAAGCCACAACATGCACGAGTTCATGGCCGTCTTCGCCGCAACCGGCGCCTTCCTGTCCTTTTTCCATCAAGGCTCCCTGGGCGGCGTCGCCGGCGTGCTTTTCGGACGGCCCTTCGGATTTCGCGAAGGCGTTCTGATCTGGCCTTGGACTTTCTTTCTCTTCACTTGGTCAGCCGCCGCCTGCGGTCCGTGCTTCACAATCTTGGTGACGAAGATCACGGAAGTCGCCACGGGCAAAAAGCTGGTAAAGGACAACGTGATTGAGCTGTTGGCCAAGATCGCCGGTTGGATGCTTTTGACCTACATCGTGGCGAAGATCGTCGATACCGTCTACTGGGCGATCAACACGGCTCCCGCCATGGGATTCACACTGGCCGACTTCTACACCAACAATCCCGGTTCGGCGTACGGTTATTGGATTCTGTTCCTCGAAGTGGTGCTCGGCGGCGTGGTTCCCGCGCTGATCCTGGTGACCAAGGCCGGAAGGCAGAACAAGGTCGCCCTCTGGATCGCGGTCACTTTGGCTTGCGTCGGCGTTAGCGTCAATCGTTGGGTCATGGTCCTGCAAGTGCTGGCCGTTCCCGTCATGCCGTTCGAAAGCTGGTTCACCTACTTCCCCAGCTGGCAGGAGATCGCGACCACCATTCTGCCGGTAGCCTACGGCATAATCCTGATTTCCCTGTCCTACCGCTACCTGCCCGTATTCCCCCAGGAAAAGGAATTGAATCCTTTGCCTGGCGCCGCGACCGAAAAGGCGGAGGAAGCAGAGCAAGAGCCGGCCGGAGATTTTGCTCCGACCGCTATAGCCAAAACAGCCTGATTGAAGGAGGGATAGAATATGTTTCCGTTTTCCTTTGAATGGATTTGGGATATGAGCCACTTCGTCTTTCACGGCGGTTTATGGTACGCTCTGTCGATATTGGGCGCGGGAATGACGTTCGTCGTTCTGAAAACCGTATACGATACCGTGAAAGGCCAGGGAAGCCACGGCCATGGCGGCCACGAAGGGCATCACTGATCCGGACTGCATAAATAGCTTTTAAAACGAAAAGCGCTCTCCCGGCGGGGGAGCGCTTTTTGGCTTTTAGGGAAATAATCGATTGGATAAAATTGTCATCGAAGGCGGCCATCCTCTTAAGGGCGAGGTGAAAATCAGCGGATCGAAAAACGCGGCGCTTCCTATTCTGGTGTCGGCCCTTCTTACGGACGGGAAAAACACGTATTCCAACGTTCCCAATCTGAAAGACATCGACAGCGTCAAGGATTTGCTGTCGCATTTGGGGGCCAAGGTCGAAACGAGCGAATCGGAGATTTCCATAGACGCCGGCGGCCTGAACAATTCTGTTGCCCCTTACGACCTCGTCAGAAAGATGAGGGCATCCATACTGGTTCTAGGACCTCTCGTGGCGCAACTGGGAAAGGCAAGAGTGTCTCTTCCGGGAGGATGCGCCATCGGGGCGCGTCCGATCAATCTGCATCTCAAGGGACTCGCTCGAATGGGCGCCTCCATAGAGATCGAGCACGGTTACGTTGTGGCCTCCGCAGAAAAACTGAAAGGAGCGGACATCTATCTGGATGTTCCAACCGTCGGCGGTACGGAGAACCTGATGATGGCCGCCGTGCTGGCACAAGGGGAAACGGTGCTTCGAAACGTGGCGCGAGAGCCGGAGATCGCCGCATTGGGCGTTGCCTTGAATAAAATGGGTGCAAACGTCCAAGGCGCAGGAACATCCGTGATAACCATCAAGGGCGTTGAATCGCTGCATCCCGCCGAAATTGAAATCATTCCGGACAGAATCGAAACCGGCACCTTTCTGGTCGCCGGAGCACTGACCAAGGGAGACGTGCTTATCGAAAGTTGCGAACCGGACCATCTCGGGGCCGTAATAAACAAATTAAGACAAACCGGCGCTTTGATTGATGTCAACGGGAAGAGCCTTAGAGTGCAAGGCGCGGACAGAATCGCCAGCGCCAACGTGAAGACGCTCCCTTATCCTGGCTATCCCACGGACATGCAAGCGCAGTTCATGGTGCTCATGACCCTTGCCGACGGCACCAGCGTCATTTCGGAAAACATTTTCGAAAACCGATTCATCCATGTGTGCGAACTGCAAAGGATGGGCGCGGACATCGAGATTTCCGGGAATACGGCCATGGTCAAGGGCGTCGATAGGCTGACCGGCGCACCCGTCATGGCGACGGACTTGAGGGCAAGCGCCAGCTTGATTCTGGCGGGACTTGCCGCCAAAGGAGAAACCACCGTCAATAGGGTGTACCATCTAGACCGGGGATACGAATCCATCGAGAAGAAATTCGCCGCTTTGAACGCCAAAATCGAAAGGGTGAAAGATTCCTGATTCGAACGCCAAGTCCCTGTGGGTGTTGAAACTTGCCTTGGTCGTTTCATGCCGTTTCCTGTTGAACACCGCAAGGCGCTTTCCCTATCCGTTCGCGCCCGAACTGAGTCGGGGAATGAACGTTCCCTTGACCGCTGTCACACCGATTCTCGCTGCAAACCAAGCGACCGGCGTTTTCGCCATTTTTTTCGGCCCCGTCGCCGACCGCATGGGCTACCGGGTCATGATGCTGACCGGACTCTGCCTGCTCTCGACCGGAATGATCGCCGCCGCCTTTTTTCCTGTCTACGCTTTCGTCTTCGCGGGCCTTACTCTCGCAGGGATTGGAAAAAACGTATTCGACCCGTCCTTGCAGGCTTACGTGGGACGAAGAGTCCCATTCGAACGTCGTGGCTTGGTAATCGGGCTTCTGGAGGTAAGTTGGGCCGGGAGTGCGTTGATGGGAATTCCCCTGGTGGGAATAATGATGGAAAACTGGGGATGGCGTTCCCCTTTTTTTGCGATTGCCATGCTCGGCTTCGTCGGCATTCTGCTTTTTACGTTGTTGTGCAGAGGAGACAAGGCGCGGGAGAAAGTTCCTCGGTCGGGGGGGGGGGCCATGCATTGTTGAAAGGATTGTTCCGGAAAAAATCCTCCGTAGGTATGCTTGGATTCTCGTTTTTTGTCAGCGCTGCCAACGACAATCTTTTCGTGATTTATGGAGCATGGTTCGAAAAGACCTTCGACATGAGCCTGATCGCGCTGGGCTTCGGAGCTGCGGTCATAGGCGCCGCAGAGTTGTCCGGAGAGTTTCTGACCGCTTTCGTATCGGACAGGATCGGGCTGAAGCGAGCCGTCTTGGCAGGAACCGTCTTGTCCACATGCTGCTATTTGCCATTGCCGTTCTGCGACGCGTACTTGCCTTTCGCGCTGACGGTAATTTTCCTGATTTTTCTGACATACGAATTTACAATTGTTTCGAGTCTCTCGCTCTGCACCGAATTGCTTCCCCAAAGCAGAGCCACCATGATGTCCGGCTTCCTGGCGGCGTCGGGAATGGGAAGAGTGGCCGGAGCGCTGTTCGGGGGGCCCTTGTGGACCGCTTTCGGAATTTCCGGCGTGGCAGTCGTCTCGGCGGTCTCCGGAGTTTTGGCTGCGGTATTTTTCGTATGGGGAATGAAGAAATGGAGGCGGCTTTGCCCGTGAACGTACCCGTTTAGGTTCACGGGCGCGTTTGCAAGGCATATGCGCTTCAACGCATCGATTCACTTAAATGAACGATGTCAGCCCGATTTCCTTTTCAAGAAATGCCATATTCCGTTTCTGTCCGGATTGTCCGCAAAACCCTCCGCCTCGGCAGTTTCCATTTTCTCTTCCGAATTTTCCCGAACGGTAGAATTGTTGTCATCGACGGTTCCAGGAAGGATTCCGTCCGTTATTTTTTGAGACAGGTCGTTTGCAGAGCTGTTAAACGGCTCGCCGTATTCCCTCGCAGTAGTCTGGGGCAATGCCCTTGTCTGAAGCTTCTGCATTTCCACCATCATCTGTTTTTCCATTCGGAACTTTTCCAGATCCATTTGGCGATCCATCATTCTCTGTGACATTCGGTAGCGCAAGTAAATGACCCATACGACCAGCGAAGCCAAGAAGGCGCAAATGCTTAGAAAGAACCATTTGAATCGGAGGATCGTCTCCAGCAATCCCCCGGCGGCGTCGGCGATGTAGTCGGGGACCAGCCATACGGCCAGGACGCATACGATCAAAAACCCCCCCAGGTGAAAAATGGATATTCGGCTCCAACCGAACCATCTGGCGGCGGCTCGATGGGAGGGGCCGTTTGTTTCGGTCGGGTTCCAGTCGCCGTCCCGAGTCTTATCGTCTCCCAGAAATGTCAAATATGCGCGCAGCAAATACATTATCAAAAGGGCAAGTCCGATCGGAGCGCCCACCGCAATGGCCAGCCAAGCCCTGAATGGAAACTCCTTGTTCCGGGTTTCGGTTCGGATCCGATATTGTTCCAGCGAACCGAACGACCTTTCGAAAATGTGGATTTCGTATTTGGTCAAACCGGTACCGGGCGTCTCGTAGATTTTTTCGCCCTGTGAATCGTAAATGTTCACCCATGACTCTTTTCCCGTGTGATTGGCAGCTCCGATGTAAATGAACAATTCCATCGCCAAAAACAGCGCCAAACCAAACTTGATGACTTTTTTGTGAGTGTCTCTGCTTTGGAAAATATCCGAAAAATTCAATCTCTGCATGTTTTATCCTTTTTTCGTTCCTCTCGATCTTTGTCCATATACCCTATGTCGAAACTTATGCATCGTGGCTCGACATCGTCAACTTGGGACAACAACCCATTGCGGTATTCTCGGAAAATTTCCGCAATCTCCGGAGATCTTCCGATCAAGATCGTGTCCCATAGCCGGAATATACCGGAACAGACCCTATTATACCCGTTTATTCAGGGACTTGCCATGCAAATGCAACAAGGCGCTGCGGGATGCATGACCAAGCAAGCCGCGTTCTTGGCCTGACCGTAAACGCTTCCATTACGAAATCGTCGTGTTTGTAGTTGCGGCTTTAGCCGTGCGCTTCCCGACGGACGAGCTATAGCGGAGATTGATGTTTCAACGCGAAGAACAAAGTTTGGTTGTTTTTGGGCTTTATTGCCGTGATCGCCGCAGTTTCGGCGGGCTTGACCGGTTATGCTTTCCGGCTGAAAACGGCCGGCCAAGCGAGGGGCGCTAGTGCATCGTGTCGCGGCGAAGATACATAGCCTCGAATTCCCCGGATTTCAACGCGGCGACAAGTTGCGCCTCGTCATGAATGTCCTTGGAGAACTTCGTCGCGGCTTTCGCGATCATGTCCACCGAGTGGGCGTCGCTTCCGCCTATGCCCGGTATGTGCAGTCTTTCGGCCAATTCCTCGGCTTTCCGGTTGTTGTCGTGATCGACATTGCCGTTCCTGATTTCGATGCCGTCCAATTGCCCGAGAATTTCAGCCTTCCACCAGCCGGTTTCCAAATCGATGCGCATCTTTTTTTTCATCCCGGAATAAAGGTTCCATCCTCCCCGCAGATAGAAGGGATGGGCTGCGAATAAAACCCCTCCTTCAGCGTGGACGATTTTGCACAATTCCGGCAAAGGCGTCCCCTGGGGAATATCCTTGTAGTATCCGAAAACCAGCATGTCTCCAACATCCGTAGAGACCTCCAGCCCTCTGAAAACCGGGAACTTCATCCTGCGTCCGAGGTCGGCTGCGACATTGGCCCCCTGGAGGGTATTGTGCTCCGTTACACAGATTCCATCCAAACCCCGAGACCTCGCCGTCTCGATCAGTTCTTCCGGACGAAGAACGCTGCATATGGACGATATGTTCGTGTGATTGTGCATGTCGATAATCAAAGTTCTTGACTCCCGTGCTTCGTGAATTTAAGTTTTGTTCGTTTCGGTTCCCCAGCAATAGCTGCGAATCGAAACATGTTTTTACGATCGGATCTTGAAAAGATCGCAACGGATAAGGTGGAAAATTGCACGAAAATTAATAGTACGAACAATATTGTGGGAATCAAGACCTTCACTTTGGGAATCAAAGGCTAGGAAAACGGGCATTTATGAAACGCAAAAAGTGTCTCCCGTCTTCGAACAAAACTACGGATTTTTCGGGAAAGTCCGAAAATCCGAAAAGAGCATGCTAAAAAACTCATCCAAACCGACAAGGGAGCATGACATGGAAAAAACGGATTACAGGGAAGCGGCCAATTACGTTAGAGAGGATCTGAGGTTGAAAACCCTGCTGATCGGGGTGAAAATTCTGGAAAAGACCGATTCTTTTCCGGATAAAACCCGGAGACCCTCGGCGGTGTTGAAAAAGCGCGTGACCATCTGCCAGGGGGTAACCATGGCCCGCGTCTACGGCTGGACCGTGGGACTGACTCGGGAGGATTTGATTTGCCTGCCCGCCATGCTCGCATTTGGGTTTACTGACGCTCCCGATCCGGGGCAAACCATGGGAGGCCTTTTTTGCGAAGTCGAGTTCGCGAAAAAGGAGGAGAACGCCCAGGATGAAATCCGTTCGATGATTCGCCTCGAAAACAATCCCGAAAGGTCGATTCTGATGGCTCCTCTCATGAAAAACGCGTTCGAGCCGGATACGGTGGCGATCTACGGAAACCCGGCTCAAATCATGAGGATGGTCCAAGCCCTGGTCTTTGAAACGGGAAAGCGGATCGCCGGCAATTTCGGGGGAAAGGTGGAATGCACCGAATATCTTCTTGCTCCGCATAAGACCGGGGAACCCAGGATTTCCATGCCGGGCATGGGAGATAGAATCTTTTCCATGACTCAGGACGACGAAATGGTGTTAAGTCTCCCTGGAAAGGACCTTCCTTTATTGTACAACGGGTTGAAGAACGCCGGCAAAAAAATCGGCGCGCGCTATCCCGTGACCTTCTATCAGAATTTCCAGCCGGAGTTCCCCGAGCCTTACCATCGGATCGCGGAGGATATGAAGCTGTTCAAGTAGGTTGTTGGTTATTGGAGATTGGTTATTTTGACATTGTAAACTTAACGGGTAACATGCCGAATTTATCGACCCGTGCGGTTGGAGAGCGGTGCAATTCCCCCCTTGAGGGGGGCTATGGGGGTGTCTGTGTGGCATGTTCGATCCATTGTTCACCGGAAACAACACCCCCCT
>CAZNTU010000129.1:0-15420 GCA_964575975.1 uncultured Desulfobacteraceae bacterium | reverse complement strand
CGGGCGTACACCCTGACGAGCCTCGCCCCCAGCTGTGCGTCGCCCGCGAGCTTGCTCCCGATTTCCCCTGCGGCCAGGGAGCCTTTGGGCATGGACCAGAGAATCTCGTAGATTCTCATGTAGAGGGTCCACAGGCCGTCCTGGCTCCTGTCTTTCGCCAAGGTCGCGTAAACGCCAGCGATATCCAGTTCGGCGCTTCGCTGCAGCCGGTCGTTGATCAGAAGGTCCGTGTAAAGGTTCGCGACGAAGCCCGCCATGTTTTCCTTGGTGGGCAGCCCCGCGCGGGTTCTGGCGATCAGACGGGCGTTGTCGGTCAAATCGGCCGGGGCGTACACATGGTGCCCGATTTCGTGGGCCATGATTTCCCTGGAGAATTTTTCCAGCCCGTTTTTTCGGATCAGACGAAGACTGACGACTACCGCATGTCCTTGAAGACGAATCATGGCGAACGAGTCGAAGAGCTTCTCGCGTTTTTCGTCCTCCGGAGAAAAGCACCATCGGGGCGGCTGCAACTTGGTGAACCGGCTCCAAACAGACAACGCCTCCTCCCAGTGGGAGTTCCATCGGGCGTGCAGCTTTCGCAGGGCTTCGTTATCGGAGTCCATATCGGAAACCTCTCCTTTGGGCGATCAGAAAAGCGAAGTGCGAACGGGGGATGCACACCGCCAAGGTGTCCGGAGTCGCGGCCGCCGATTCGAAGTTCGCCAGTTCGGGAAAGATGTTGATCGCTTCGCCCTTCTCCACGAAACCGTCCTTTCGAACGGCGAACGGCCGGCAATCCAACGCGGGCGGTCCGGGTTGTCCCTTGCCGCGCCTGTGCATGCAGGCTCCGAACGCGTCGGCGTAAAGGACCCAGTGGCTGGCGTCGTCGTAGAAATAAATGTCGCCGTCCATCGCGGTCGTGCCGGGCGGGGTGGCGAAAAGCCCGCCGAACCCGGCGAAACCTCCTACCGCGCGAACCACCGAGAGAGGCTTGATCTTCTTGTCGTCGCGAAGGGATGGATCGAACCACCGGTCGCTCTTCAAAAGGGCGCGAACGGCTTCGATCTCGCCCTTCGTCGCGTCGGCCGGAATTCGGAAGACGACCTTGAAAATCTCGTCGGGGAGATTGTCGCAGGCGACGAGAGCCCCGTCGCGGTAATGGGCCATGCCGCATCGCCACGCGGCGGCCTTTCCGGCCTCGAGGAGCAGTTCGGAATCGAGGGGGCCGGGCCAAGCGGCCACTTGTTTCATGGTCTCGAGCCATTGCCGTTCGTCCGCGCCTTTTTCCATCGACAGGTTGTACAGGGCGTTGGAAACGCGGGCGACGACGTTGTCCGGCGATTTCAAGAGCAGCTCCGCGGAAAGAGGCAAAAGCTCTTTCCAGGCGGCGCCGATCACCGGATGGCGGGTCCGGGACCCGAGGCATCCCTTCGAAAAAAGATTCAGGGAGACGTCGTACAGCCGACGGCATAAAGCTTCCGCCTTTTCCCTGTCGATTTCGGCCGCGCGCTTTACCAGGGGCGCGACCGTGTCCGAAAGGTGCGACATAAACTCGTCGGCCGAGAGCGTCTGATTGAGACGCTGTACTTGGGAAAACCGCGCGTTGTAGAAGTCCCGGTCCTTTTCCAGATATTCGGCGAAAGCGCCGGTTACGCGTCTTTCCATTGCAGCCATTCCAGGTAGTTGGTGTAGCGTTGGTGATAGTATTTCAGCTTGAGAACGTCGTCGAACATGTGCCCGTAGAATTTTCGTCCCTTGCCGAGATCCCCCAGGATGCGCTCGATTTTCACCAGCCGGTTCAAAACTTCCTCGTCGTCCACGCCCTCCAGGCCCCGTTCGAATTCGCGGTCCAAGTCGGCGATGGGGTCCGTCCGATCCAGGTTCAGCCTTTCGAACTCGCGGCAGGACTCGTCGAAAAGATGCCGAATCCAGCTGATGTAATCGATGCGCAAGGCCTTGTTCTCGTCCTTTTCGAAGAACGGGGAATCGGGGTTCTGGGTCAGCTTGTCGTGCAGGACGAAAGGGATGATCTGTCTCAGATCCTCGAAGGAGACATTTTTGTCGCCCCGGAACCAAGCCATGGCCTTCACATAGACCAGGCACGTCATCAGGGCTCGCACGGACAGGCCTGTCCGGGTCTGGCTCCCGAGGTCCTTCACCAGGTCCTTTCCGGTCGCCGCGCCGGAGACCAGCTGCCAATCGACCGCCGACAGCTTGACCGTGTCCTTGGTCATGTACTCCAGCTGTCGCGCGCCTTCCTCGCAAAACTCGAACTGCGCGGCGAAGAACTCCAGGCGGCGCCTAAGCTCTTCGGAAAGGACCACGTCGCGAATCTCCCGGTTCATTCGCTCGATCTCCCCGTTGTCGAACACGATCTGCTCGGGAACGATCCGCTCGGGCCGGACGCCGTCCTCGATGCGGATCAGAAGCTCCTTCAGAAACCTCGTGTTGAAGTGGAGGGCCTTCACGACAACGTCGATGCGATCACGCAAGGCCTCGACGACCTGGTATGTCCCTCCTCCTCCGTCGTCGTTGGCGGTGAGATACCAGGCGGATTCGGGGCATTCGTAGATGTGGTCCAGGATTTCCGCGTAATTGTCGGCCATCACGGTCAACAGCGCCGACTGCGTCCGGGTGGGAATCCTGTTGTATTCGTCGATGATCTTGACGCGCATTCCGAGCCATTTGCGCCAGGCGATCTTGACGTCGTCCATGCTTTCGGCGTTGACCAGGGTGGACGGTATCGGGTTCCCCAGGAGATCCGCGATGGTCATCTGAGGCTGCCCGTGCTGGATTCCGCGCCGGATGTCCTTGAGGCCGTAGCCCGCCAGGACGCCCATGAGGATGGCGATAGCCGTCTTTCCGCGCCCCGGGCCGCCCACAAGAAGGCATCTGCGACGCACGGCAAGGTTCAGCAGGGGCAGCAGGACGTAACTGGAGTAGCTTTGGCCCGAGGGAAGCGACGCCTTGATCTTCTTGTCCCCGAACGTGAACGTCGTGGGCGGGCTGTCGTCCTGGTATTCGATGTCGTAAAAAGGCGAAATGATGGCGTGGTTGGCGATCCAGAAATAGGCCTGGCGAAGCTTTTCGTCGAGCGGGACCGCTTCGGCCGGGCTTTTTTCCTCCCGGTCGGCGGGACCTTTGTACAGGTCCGCCACGTCGAACTTTTTCTTTTTTGTCGTTTCGCTTGGTTTCGTGGGGGATTCGGAAATTTTCCGGTGTCGGGACAGGTCTGTCATAAGCTTGCATTCTCCAAAATTTCGGTGTTCGGTCGAACCTGCGCGATCCCTTGATCGATACGGACCATGGTACGAAAAGGGCTAAGGTAAAGTCAACCGTTAACGTCGGTATCGGCTTCCGTCTCTTTTGCTTTCTCCTCTCCGTCCCCAGAGGAAAAAACGTGTTGCCAATAGCATTTTCTTCATTGTATATTCGATCTTTCGATTATACGTCGAATTCCGTTCTTTGACCGGGGTGCCTATCCTTCCGAAGATTGACAGTAGATCGCGCTCGAATACCTTAATGCGAGCATATCTAAAGGACAACTGCGGGAAAAATGGAAAAAATATTGTTGGTCGACGACGACCCTTTGTTGGTTTTATTATTGAAGCTGAAGCTGTCGGAAGCCGGTTTCGAGGTCGAAGAGGCGAATAACGGCAAGGAGGCGCTCGCGAAAATCAAGAGGAAAGTTCCCGACATCGTGCTCGCCGACGTGAAAATGCCGCAAATGGGCGGGATCGAATTCCACAACCAGCTGAAAATGGATCCGGATTCGGCGAAGATACCGGTAATTTTCATTAGCGCGGACCCGGACGCCGAAAAGCAGCTGGGGTGTTTCAGAGCCGGAACCTACGACTTCGTGTGCAAGCCTTTTCGAGTAGACCACCTCACGGACCGCGTCAGAAGCGCAATAGAACGATCCGGCAAAGACAATGGACACGAGTCGAAATCGGCCTTTTCGGGTCGACTTGCAGGCGTGGGCCTGGCGAACATAGTCCAATTTCTCGAAAGGAACCGAACAAGCGGCAAATTGGTTTTTCGCGACAAGAAAGGGTTGAAAATCGGCGTCCTGCATTTTCGCCAAGGCGCTTTGGTCAACGCCCAAACCCGCCGATTCGAAGGAAAGGAGGCGTTTTTCGCCTTGTGGGGACAAAAAAGGGGGACTTTCGAATTCCACAGCCGGGAGAACGGATTTCCGGCCAACATCGAAAGCAACAACACCGCCCTGCTGATGGAAGCCGCAAGCATGGACGACGACTACAAGGAGATGCTTTCCCGTCTGCCCAGGTCGAACCCGTTTTTCACCTTGGAAAACAAGCCAATGCCTCCGGAATTGATCGACGGGTTTGGGATAGAACCCCTTTACGAGATCGTTTCGCTGATCGCAACCAGAACTCCGGTTAAAAAAATCCTGCAGTCCGGCAATATAAGCCGTATCCGAGCCGGTTCCATTCTTGGAAACCTTTTGAAGAACAATTATATTTCGATCTTCGAACAATAACGACGCATCGAAAAGGAGACAATCATGCGAAATGAAAAAAGCGCGTTTATCGCGATAGCAGGTCTTTTTTTTCTGGCCTCGGCGAGCGTCGCCGCGGAGGCGGCCGTCGCCGGCAAATCCGTCGATTACGAGCACGACGGAGTCCAACTGCAAGGATATATTGCTTGGGACGACGCCTCGGACCGGAAGCGTCCCGGCATTCTCGTGGTCCACGAATGGTGGGGACTGAACGACTATGCCAGAGGCCGGGCCGAGCAGTTGGCGAAATTGGGATACGTGGCGTTCGCCCTCGACATGTACGGCAAGGGCAAGGTTACCACGCACCCGGAAGAGGCCTCGGAATGGAGAAAAAAGGTAAGCGAAAACATCGATAAGTGGAGGGCCAGGGCCCTGGCAGGGCTTGAAATCCTGAAAAACGATCCCCGCGTCGATACCGGTCGCCTCGCGGCCGCGGGCTACTGCTTCGGAGGCTCCACGGTCCAGCACCTCGCATACGGCGGAGCGGACTTGAACGCCGTCGTCAGTTTCCACGGCTCGCTCGTCCCGCCTCCCGAAAACGCGGCGTCGAAAGTCAAGGCGGCCGTATTGGTCTGCCACGGGGCGGCCGATCCCACTGTACCGGTCGAAAGCGTCTCGAACTACATCCAGGAAATGGAAAAATCCGGTTTGCGATGGCGAATGGCCGTCTACGGAGGAGCAAAGCACGGCTTCACCAACCCGGACGCCGACATGGCCGGAATGCCGGCGCTCGCCTACGACAGGAAAGCCGACGAGGCTTCGTGGGAGGCGACGAAGGTCTTTTTCGCCCAGGAACTCGAACGACTTTAGGGTCGGCTGCCCGATTTCGAATATCGGTTACGGAGTTTCAGCACCGTCTCGCGTTCCCAACGGGCCGTGTACTCCAGAAATTTCCTCATTCCTCCGGCCCACGGATATCGAACCCAAAAGCCGGCCCCGAAAAAATCGAAGTAGGCTTTCTGCACCACCAGCGTGCGGTCCCGATGCCTTCCGACGGGATACAGGGATATGCTTCCGTAATGAAACCTGCTGCCGCCCTCCTCGGGGTTCAGAAGCTCGAAATCGAGCCGGCGTCGTTCCGGACCGACCGTGGTCTTCCATACGAAGGGGACGTCCGGCTTTGCGGTGTATTCGTTCTCCGTAATGTACGCGTCGCCGTCGCGGCCGACGAACCGATGCCGCGCGATATACTTGTTGCTCGCCACAAAGTCGTTGTCGAAGTCGGTCTTGAATCGCCAGTAGACGTCGGGGGACGCCGGAACAGTATAGGTAAGTTCGTATGCCCAGCCCCCGCGAGGTCCCGGCTCCATTCTTCGGACGGATATTTCGTCCTCGTCGGCATGCACGGCCGCCCCCTGGTCAAACGCCCTCGCGGGAGGGCAGAAAGAAACGAAAAGATGAAAAATCGCTATCGGGAATATCCAAATCGGCAAAATCCGGAGGAAGCCTGCCGACCTTCGTTTTCCTTTTTTGTCGATCACTGAAAGCCCGATAAACTCCTCCTTTCTCTATCTCTCTCTCTTCTCGAACGGTTCAGCGGGAAAAGGCAGCCTCCGATATGCCGTGCCTGAGAGCGAGTTTTTCGAACATCAGCGCCAATCCCGCCCCCAAGGTGAAAATCGATCCGTTGTCCAGGTTTTTGTCCGCCGTCTCGTCGAAAAACACGTTCAAACTGGATTCGAGGCCGTCGTCGGGCGCCCAGTAGCATATCATTACGGGAACCTTGGGGAACGGATGCAACACCACGGAAATGTCCGACTCGAACTGTTCCTCCACCATTTTCGCGTCGAACAAATGGACCAGATCCTCGAAAAGGTCCGTGTAAATGTCGGCGACCCGCCTCATGGCCTCCTCGCACCGCTTCTGGAACAGAGGATATCTTTCCTTCCCGTCCCTAAGCTCTCTGAACGACACCCATGTTCCGGTCGGAGACTCCCCTTGTCCGTGCAGGACATGATCCAGAAAAGGCACTGCCACCCAAGGGTTCACATGAATGTCGGTGTGTATGGTCCCGTTCGCGTCCAAGCTGAAGGGCTTTCCGAGAACCCGGAGCGTAAGCCGGCCGCCGGAGGCGATTCCGCCCGTCCTCTTGGCCGCTTCCGCGAAATCGAGTCCGGCGACTTCCTCGCGAAGCTTTCGAAAGTACTCCTCCCTGTTTTCCTCGATCGTCTTCGTCCCGCCCGATTCTCCCACGCCGTATTTTTCGATCGTCTCCCGGTCGAGTTTCGGACACTCCTCTATCTTCTTTTTCCCTAGGTAAACCGACCCGGCGAACGCAAGGCACGTCTTGTCCCCGCATTCCCCGCAATTGGACTTGTCCAGGTACCGAAAGATTTCCATGGCGTTCTTGGGTTTCGGCATAATCCTCCTCAGTTTTATTCGTCCATTTCATTTTTCGCAGTTTGTTCGTTTTCTACTCTATGAACCGATAATAATCTGCGTTGCGCCTGTCAAGCCGGTTTGAAAGGCCGCGGCGGCGGAAATGGGCATGCATCCCAGCACGCTTTGGCGCAAGATGAGGCGCCTGGGCATGCCGCTTCCCGAGCGGGACGGGCGCGGCGGGGGCGGTTCCCGAAATTGTATTTGACAAAACCGGCATTATCTTTGTCGTTCGAATCGAATTATAACAATTTCAACGTAAATTCAAATACTTGGCGAACCCGAGATGAAAATCGAAAGCATCAGGATAAAAGGCGCGCGGCAAAACAATCTGAAAAACATAGACCTGGAAATCCCGTTGAATCGCATCACCGTGGTCACGGGCGTGAGCGGGTCGGGCAAGTCCTCGCTGGCGTTCGACACCCTTTACGCCGAGGGACAGCGGCGGTACGTGGAGACCTTTTCCCCGTACGCGAGGCAGTTCATGGACCGCATGGACCGACCCCATGTGGACGCTATCGAAGGCATTCCCCCGGCCATCGCCATCGACAGGAAAGATCCGGTCCGGACCTCGCGCTCCACCGTCGGCACCATGACCGAAATCACCGACTACGTGAAACTGCTGTTCGCCCGCCTGGGAACCCTTCACTGCGAATCCTGCGGCAAGCCCGTAGTTCCGGCGAACCCGGACCGGATCTGGGAAAACGTCGCCAAGCTTCCCGAAGGCGCGAGGCTCTCTATAACCTTTCCCTACGACTTCGACGACTCGGCTCCCGCCGACGTCCAAAAGGAACTCGCACGCATGGGGTTCGACCGCGCGATCATAGACGGCTATCTCGAGTACCTGTCCCCGTCCGTCGTCGAAAATGCCGACGGCAGCCTTCAAGTGCTCGTAGACAGGGTGGTCTTCAGGAAAAGCGACCGAAAGAGAATCGTGGATTCCATCGAGTTGGCTTTCAGGTTCGGAGGCGGCCGTTTGGACGTCCACGTCTCCGGCGGGGAGCGCCTTTCCTTCAGCGAAGCGTTTGAATGCCCCGACTGCAAGATTTCCTACGCTCCGCCCGTCGCGAACCTCTTTTCGTTCAACAGCCCCGTGGGAGCGTGCGAAAACTGCCGGGGATTCGGAAGGATCATCGACATAGACCCCGAACTGATCGTCCCCGACCCGGCGCTGTCCGTCGAGCAAGGCGCGATCAAGCCGTGGGGAAGCAAAGACGAATCGAAGCCCGAATATCGGGAGTTGATCGATTTTTGCCGCGCGAGCCGCATTCCATCGGATGTCTCCTTCCAAGAGCTTTCGGAGGAGCAGCGGAGTTCCATCATGGACGGCACCTCCGACTATTACGGCGTTCGAGGCTTTTTCCGCTGGCTGGAAACGAAGACCTACAAGATGCCTGTCCGGGTGTTCCTGTCGAGATACAGGAGCTACGACGTCTGCCCCGCGTGCGACGGCGCGAGGTTCAAACCCGAGTCTCTCCTCTATCGCCTGCAAGGGAAGACGGTTTCGGAAATCTACGCGGAAAACGTGGACGGCGCTTTAGACTTCTTCGGCCGGCTGTCAATCCCGTACGGAGACGAGGCCGCCGCCATGGTTCTGGAAGCCGTGCGGAGCCGGTTGAAATACTTGAAGGACGTGGGTCTCGGCTATCTGAGCCTGGACCGCCAGTCCCGCACCCTTTCCGGGGGGGAGGTCCAAAGGGTTTCCCTGGCGGCCGCCCTGGGCTCCTCTCTCGTGAACACGCTGTACATCCTGGACGAACCCAGCGTCGGCCTGCATCCCAGCGACGCCGAGAAGCTGGTCGATATTCTCCACGGACTGAGAGACCTTTCCAACACCCTTGTGGTGGTCGAGCACGACCCGGACATCATCCAAAGAAGCGACTACCTCCTGGACCTGGGTCCCCAGGCCGGGGAAAACGGCGGCGAAATCATGTACTTCGGCCCCACCGCAAGCGTGAACGGTTCCCTGACCGGGCAGTACCTCAGAGGACTGAAGCTTCTCCCGGTTCCAGAACAAAGACTCGTTCCCCGGAAAACGAAATGGCTGACAATCAAAGGGGCCTCGGAAAACAATCTCAAGGACATCGACCTGCGCGTTCCCCTCGGGCTATTCGTCTGCCTGACGGGAGTTTCCGGCTCGGGAAAATCCACCCTCGCCGAGGAAATCCTGTACAAGGCCGTGAAAAGAGAAAAGGGCGATTCCCAGGGGAAGCCCGGAAGGCACAAGTCCGTCCAAGGGATTCAACACGTCTCCGACGCGGTCCTGGTGGACCAGCGTCCAGTCGGCAGGACCCCCAGGGCCAATGTCCTCACCTACACCAAGGCCCTGGACCCGATCAGGAAAATTTTCGCGAACACGGAAAAAGCGAAGCAAGAGAAATACGATCCCGTCCATTTTTCTTTCAACGTGGACAAGGGGCGATGCGAGACCTGCAAAGGAGAAGGGTTCGAGAAGATCGAGATGCAGTTTCTTTCCGACGTTTTCGTGACCTGCCCGGACTGCGGGGGCAAGAGGTTCAAGCCCGAAATCCTCGAGGTGGAATACAAAGGCCGGAACATTCACGACATATTGACCATGACCGTCGACGAGGCGATGGAATTTTTCGGGGACGACTCGGCGATTCTCTCCTCGCTGGAGCCCCTTTGCCGAGTGGGACTGGGCTACATCCGACTGGGGCAGCCCGTGAGCACCTTTTCGGGAGGCGAGGCCCAGCGGCTGAAGCTGTCCAAGTACTTGAAGCTGGGAAGCAGGAAAAAGCTTCTGTTCATCTTCGACGAACCCACCACCGGCCTTCATTTCGACGACGTCGCGAAGCTTCTGGAGGCGTTGCGGATGCTCGTGGAGAAAGGGCATACGGTCCTTGTGATCGAACACAACATGGACATGGTCAAGTCCGCCGACTGGGTGATAGACCTGGGACTCGGGGGCGGGGAAAATGGCGGACGTCTCGTCGCGGAGGGTCCTCCGGAAGACGTCGCCGCCAACCCGGAATCCTTGACGGGCAAGTATTTGTCCGACGCGCTTTCCCGCAAGTCCCGTCTTGGAAATATCGATGGAAACATTGACTCTCCCCCGTCGCAAGTGGCGGAGCCGTCCTCGTTTCTCGCGAATTCCATTTCCATAGAGGGCGCGCGGGAGCACAACCTCAAGAATTTGAGCCTTTCGCTGCCCCACAACCAACTGGTGGCGCTCACGGGCGTTTCGGGATCGGGAAAGAGCACGCTGGCGTTCGACATTCTGTTCGCCGAGGGCCAGCGGAGATATTTGGAAAGCTTGGCTCCGTACGTGCGGCAGTACATGAAAATCCTGGAGCGTCCAGACGTGGACCTGGTGTACGGGATTCCTCCCACGGTGGCCATCGAACAGCGGATCAGCCACACCAGCAGACGTTCCACAGTGGCCACGCTGACCGAAATCTACCATTTTTTAAGGCTCCTCTACAGCAAGCTGGGAGAACGATATTGCCCCGGATGCGACCGTCCCTTGTCGGCCCTCGGTCCCGAGGAAATCTCCTCCTCAGTTCAGGCCCGGTACCGGAACAAGTCCGCAGTCGTGCTGGCGACCAAAATCGCCGGCAGAAAAGGCTTCCACAAGGACGTGATCGACTCGGCGGTCGAGGCCGGCTACAGGCGCGCGCGCATCGACGGAAAACTGGTCGATCTGAAAAAAGGCATGGCTCTTTCCCGGTACCGCGAACACACCATCGAAGTCGTGGTCGGAGAAATTCAAAAGGGAAAGCCGGTTCTCCAGAACGAAAAGGAAAAGAAGGCGGACGGGCCCGACGACTTCCGGGCGCTGGTGGAAACCGCTCTGGAAGAAGGAAACGGCGGATTCGTCCTTTTCGGCAAGGAAGGCAGGGAAGAGGCTTTCAGTTCCAAGGGAATCTGTCCCGAATGCGGCATAGGAGCAGAGACGCCGGATCCCCGCCTTTTTTCGTTCAACAGCAAGCAGGGCGCGTGCCCCGTTTGCAATGGCCTGGGAGTCGCTAACGCCACGGAGGACGAGGGAGAACAGGAATCCGAGTTCGGCGGGAAAGGCTTCGGGGGAGAGTCTTGCCTGGCATGCGGAGGAAGCCGCTTGCGTCCCGAGGCCTTGTCCGTGAAAATCGGCGGCGCGTCCATTTGGGATCTCATGAAGGTCCCATCGGAAAAGGCTTTCGACATGCTTCGCGAGTTTTTCTTTTCCAGTCGGGATCTCGCCGTGGCCGAACCGATCATGGCGGAACTTTTCGCGAGGCTGTCGTTGTTGAACCGCCTTGGCTTGTCCTACCTCGCCCTAGGGAGAAGCGGCGACACGCTGTCCGGGGGCGAGGCGCAGAGAGTCCGGCTAGCCGCGCAACTGGGATCCAACCTGACCGGCGTCTGCTACGTTCTGGACGAACCCACTATAGGATTGCATCCCAGGGACAACCACATTCTGATCGACGCGTTGAAGACGTTGCGGGACCGGGGAAACTCGGTGCTTGTGGTGGAGCACGACGAAGACACGATCCGGGCGGCGGACACCATCGTGGATTTGGGACCCGGCGCCGGGGAGTTCGGCGGAAGGGTCACGGCCTATGGCAAGCTCGAAGATTTGGTCAAAGTCCCTGAATCCTTGACCGGCGCGGCGCTGAGGGATCGGGCAAAGGGGTTGACGTCCAGGTTCAGGCCTCTCAAGAATGTCCCGGCGATCGAGGTTAAAGGAGCGAGCGCCAACAATCTCAAGAAAATCCGCGCGAGATTTCCTTTGGGAACCCTGATTTGCCTAACCGGAGTATCCGGTTCCGGAAAGTCCACGTTGCTGAAGGAGACGCTGTACAACGGATTGAGAAACCGGATTTTGAAGCAGCAAAACCACGAAGGGGCGAACGGCGGCATCGACGGTTGGGAAAAGATCGACCGGGTCTTGGAGGTGGACCATTCTCCCATCGGCCGCACCCCCCGGTCAACTCCCGCTTCCTACGTGGGTTTTCTGACCCAAGTCCGGGAGCTTTTCTCAAGGACCAAGGAAGCCCGGAGCCGAGGTTATCTTCCGGGGCGCTTCTCTTTCAACGTGAAGGGCGGCCGATGCGAAAACTGCAAGGGCCATGGAGGAATAAAGACCAGCATGAGCTTTCTTCCGGACGTCTATGTCGGATGCGAAGCCTGCGAGGGCCGTCGTTTCAATCCCGAGACCCTGGCGGTGAAGTACAAGGGAAGGAACATCCATGAGGTCTTGGACATGACGTTCGAGGAAGCGGCCGAGTTTTTCGAGCCGGTTCCATCCATTCGTTCCGCAGTGCGATTCGTCAAGGAAATCGGCTTGGGATACCTGAAACTGGGGCAAAGCAGCCCCACTCTCTCCGGCGGGGAGGCGCAACGGATCAAGCTGGCGTCGGAACTGGGCAGTCCCGGCAGAGGTCGAACGTTCTTCATCCTGGACGAACCCACCACGGGGCTTCACATTTCCGACGTGAAAAAGCTGCTGAACGTGCTCCAGGCGCTCGTGGACGCGGGAAACACCGTGGCCGTGATCGAGCACAACCTGGAGGTGGTCCGGGCGGCGGACTATATCGTGGACTTGGGTCCGGAAGGAGGCGACGGCGGAGGAGAAGTGGTGTTTTCCGGGTCCCCGGCGGAGCTGATCGAAAGCGCGGAGATTTCCCATACGGGTCGTTTTCTAAAAGAATACGCGGAATGAACGAAAACCGAATTCAAAAAGTACAGAAGACCGAACGGATTGATTATCCAATCGCTTCCTCGGACTCCTTCCAACGATCGGAGAAAATTCAAGCCCTCAGTTCGACTCGCGAGCCTGCCTGCTCCTCCGGGTCCCTCCGGGGAACTTCTCCATCTTCGGTTCGCCAACTTGGCCTGTCTTCCGTGACCGGCATTTTCAAAATATCGCCCATGGCGAGTTCCTCCGGATTCTGGAAAGCGGGCACCCCGATCGTGATTCGGTTGTGCGGGACATTCAATCTGAAAGTTCCGTGAACATAGTCGGGCCATGAAAAAATAGTCGACCAGTTGGAGTCGGTCTCTCGGCGCACGATGGAATGATGAATGCCGTGCATGCGCGGTGTAACGATAATGCGGCACAGCTTTCTTTCGAATTCTATCGGAAGTTCCACGTTGGAGTGGTGGAACATGATCTCCAGCAAGGTCGCGGTCTGCCATATCGCCAGTCCCATGGGCGATATCCCTAGCAAAAACACCTGCGCCCCTCTCCACGGAGCCGAAAGAAGCATTTCGACAGGATGGAATCTCAGCGCCGTAGAGGCGTCCAGGTCGAGATCGACGTGATGGACTAGGTGCAGCCGCCATAAAAGAGGAACCTTGTGGGTCAGATAGTGCCAGATGTAAAGCGTGTAATCCAAAAGAACCACGGAAAGAAAAAGTTCGAGCCAGACAGGCGTTCGAACCATCCGAAGCAAACCGAAGCCACTCTTCTCGCCCTTTTTCATCAAATAGTTCGTCAAAGGCTTTTCCGTCGCCCGGATCGTGGCGGCGGTCATCGCCGACATGGCGAGATTTCGAATGTTGCGAGTCGTTTTGCTCTGCCTCGTTCTCCGAAGAGGTCGCTTCTTTTCGAAATACAAAACCGCGACGGCAGTCCCCACGATCAAAAGCCCGGTCAGCCATCCCGGCGGTTCGCCGTTCATCAGTTTCGACCGCTTGTCCGGCTTGTCGGTTCGGTCATTCACGGCTCGCCTCCCTTCTTTGCATAGGAATCGCCTTGGCGAAGGATTCTTTTTCCACGGGGATCATTTTGGACAACGCCTCGCCCGCCCCGTTTTCCCGCAGGCTTTCGACAAGGCGGTGAACCGTCTCCGCCGCGATCGTCCAGACGATATGATTCCCCATCTCTTGCGCGTTGATCTGCCACGGCAGCTTTTGGATTCCCGGAGTCACTCCCAGCAGCGGGGCCATCGTGCCGTCGCAGGCGAAAAAGAAGGGAACGGCGAAAGGAAGTCCGTAGTATTTGGAGATCGACGGAAACCTCTCCCTCAAAGCCGCGTAGATCAGACCCCACATGAATCCGTAGGCCGCTCCGAACGCCGCCCTCGCCTTGCTTTCTTCGTCTTCGGACAGTTCGCGTCCCAGAATTTTCCGCCCGAAGTACGGTCCCGCCATTCGGTGTGCGGAATCCTCGCGGACCTGCTTTTCGCGACGTTTCTGCTCCTCGTCCACCATCCGGTCCGTCAGCTTGTCAACCTTCCCCACTACGGCCCCGGCCAAAAGCCCGGCCGCGACTCCAGTCAACAGCCCCACGGGAAGGCGCTTGCTTTCCTCGAACATGGCATCCTCCTTGATTTTCATGGTCTACACTCTCCGCGCGCTCGGACTTCCAGGCCCCGCGAAAAACCAAATGATCAGCCCGATCACCGGAAGGAACAATATCAGCAAGGTCCACAGCAGCTTCGCCCCCGTGGATGCGTCGCGCGCATTGAATATATTGATGATCGCCCAGACGTCGGCGATAAATACGAGAATTCCAAAAACAAACTCCATTTTATCCTCCTCTTTTAATACCGGATTGATACCAACTGTCCACGATTTTTCCTTATTCTAAAGGCGGCAAAGAATAAAAAAAATGGGTGAGACTTCATAATCGTCTTGAATCTGCGCGGTATTCAGTGCGGCTCGGCGCATTAATCGACAATTTTATGAATGATTGACAAAATAGTCCGTTTGACGAATCGCTGGATGATGAAAAAGGCGAAGGTTTGATTCGCGCTCACGGGGTTCTTTCGGGAATGGGTGAAACGATCGACGAGCTGATATCGGACATTTACGGGGTTCGAAACAAAGAAACTGGCCGAAAGGTCGACCTCCCTTTTTAAACCCGCGAATGGCGTATAATACGCCCCACTCCCCATACCCATCCGCCGCCGTCTGTCCCAAAATATTCGAATATACTGGAATCTGAAATACGGCAGATGCCGTCGCGCCGAAATCCGCGTCCGGTTTTTCAGAAGCGTCAGGTTCTTCAGAGAGGAAAAAGAAACGATGCCTAAGAACCTAAAAATCCTATGCGTTTTAATCGCTTGCCTGTTTCCGCCCCTGGCATGCACCGTGGGCCCCGATTACCGGCGGCCGGAAACGGCAGCGGAACGCGCCGCCTCGTACGAAAACGTTCCCGACGACGTGCGGGAGGCTGTCGAAACAGGCGATTTGAGCCGATGGTGGCGTCGCATGGACGATCCTTTGATGGACCGGTACGTGGACCGGCTGCTGGAGGAAAATCTGCGACTTAAGGAGGCGGCCGCGCGAATCGGCCAAGCCTGGGCGAGGGTTGGAATCGAAAAGGGGGAGAAACTTCCAAGCCTGTCGGCGTCCGCATCGGCTTCGCGAGGTTTCCAGCCCTTGGACGACATCGGAGGCGGACCCGGTCTACGCGGAGGGGGCGGGGACGACCGCTTCTATTTCACCCGGCTGAACGCAGGACTTAGCACCAGCTGGCAACTCGATCTTTTTGGAAGGGTCGAGCGGAGCGTAGCGGCCGCCGGCGCTTTCTACCTCGCTTCCCGCGCCGAGGCCCAAGCGCTGGTCCATTCCCTGATCGCCGAGGTGGCCCG
>CAZNTU010000128.1:3298-15445 GCA_964575975.1 uncultured Desulfobacteraceae bacterium | reverse complement strand
GGGCCATGTCTTCGACAATCCCGTCCTGTATGTCGTTTATGCCCGTTATCGCGGCTGTCGTCATCGGCATGGTCCTCCGCAAAGTTTCGATTTCTTCTTTATCGATTCATATTGATCAGTCGCCCAGGATTTTCCGCGCTTTTTCCAGCCCGTCGATCAACTGGTCGATGTCGTCCCGCGTATTGTACACGGCGAAACTGGCCCGAATGGTCCCGGGAATTCCGTAGTGCTTCATCACGGGCTGTGCGCAATGGTTCCCGGTCCGCACGGCGATGCCCATCTTGTCGAGGATGACGCCCGCGTCGTAAGGGTGAACGCCGTCCAGGTTGAAGGAAACCGCGCCGCAAGGACGGGAGGTCCGTCCGTAAATCGCAAGCCCGTCGATGGATTGCAACCGTTTCACAGCGTAACGAATCAGATCCGACTCGTGGGCCTCGATTCGGTCCAAACCGATTTCCCTTATATAATCGATCGCCGCCTCAAGACTTGCCGCGCCTGATATATGGGGCGTGCCCGCCTCGAATTTAAGCGGCGGCTCCCCGAAAACGGTTTCGTCCATCTCGACGCTCTTGATCATTCCTCCGCCGCTCTGGTAGGGGGGCATCGCCTCCAGCCAGATTTTCTTTCCGTACAGCACTCCGATTCCCGTGTCCGCGTACATTTTATGACCCGAAAAGACGAAGAAATCGCAGTCCAGTTCCTGCACGTCCACGGAAATGTGCTGTACCGCCTGGGCGCCGTCGATCAGGACAGGAATGTCGAATCCGTGCGCCAACGAAACGATTTCCTTCGCCGGGTTGACCTGCCCCAGGACGTTCGACACGTATACTGCGGACACCAGTTTCGTCCTGTCCGAAATCAAGGACCGCAAACGGTCCATATTCAACGAACCGTCGTCATGGAACGGAACGAACTTGAGCGCCGCCCCTTTTCGCCGGCAAAGGTTCTGCCAAGGCACGATGTTCGAGTGGTGCTCCATCTCGGTGACGATTATCTCGTCTCCCTCGCCCACGAAAGCCTCCCCGAACGACGCGGCCACGAGATTGACCGACTCGGTGGCGCTTCTGGTGAAAACAATTTCCGCAGGGTCCGACGCGTTGATAAAAGATCGAACCTTTGCTCTGGCCGCTTCGTACAGGCTGCTCGCGTACTCGCTCAGAAAATGGACGCCGCGATGGATGTTGCCGTTGTGACTGGTATAGAACTCGACGATGCGGTCCAGGACGGCCCGGGGCTTCTGGGTCGTGGCGGCGTTGTCCAGGTAGACCAGCGGCCTGCCGTAGACTTTCTGGCTCAAAATCGGAAAATCGTTCCGTATTTTTGCGATGTCCAACATAGTCGATAGGGTCGTCCTATTATTTCAAGCTATATTTTCAACAAACGAATCAACGAAAACCAGCGTTTTTCGTCCGTGAAAATCTCTTGGATTTCCAGCCCGCCGGTCGCGGCCAAATTTCTTACATAGTCGTTCGTGTACTTATGGGAATTTTCGGTGTGGATGGTTTCGCCCTCGCGAAACTCGATTTTTTCGGGGTGTCCGGTACAGTTGATTCGCATCGGCCTGATCGCCCGCAAATGCATTTCGACGCGATCTTTATCATGGTTGAAGAAGGCCAGATGCTCGAACGACTCGGGGTCGAAATCGGCGCCGACGATTTGGTTGACGACGTTCAGGATGTTCCGGTTGAAGGCGGCGGTGACTCCCTGGCTGTCGTTGTAGGCCCTTTCCAGGATGTCGGCCTCTTTGATCATGTCCACGCCGAGCAGCAGAGTGTCTCCGGCGCACATGATTCGCCCCATGTCCAGGAAGAATTGCTTTTCCTGCTCTCGCGATAGATTGCCCAGGGTGCTTCCCAAGAAGCAGAACAGACGGTTTCCGCAGTCCGGGATATGGTGCAGCTGCCGGGTAAAGTCCGCGACGATGCCCTCGATTTCGACGCCGGGAAATTTTCGCCGCAGTTCGTCTGCGGATTCCCGAATGGCCGAGTCGCTGACATCGACGGGCATGTAGCGGACGGAACTCCAGCGTTGCGGGGGAATGGCGCCAAGCAAAATCGAAATCTTCGAACAGTCCCCGCTTCCGATTTCGACGATGTTCAAACTCTCCGGCTTGTCGAAGAACGACGGACCGATCTGGCCCAGCAGTTTTTTCTCCGTGCGCGTCGGGTAGTATTCGGGAAGGCGAGTGATCTCCTCGAACAGCTTGGACCCGGCGGCGTCGTAGAAAAACATGCTGGAAATGCGTTTTCGCGGGGAAGTCAACCCCTCGAGGATTGCGCAGGCCGCGTCGCCGGCCCCCATTCCGGGCAAATAGTTCCGAAGCGTGAAATTCGCGCCGTCGCATGCGGCGCTTTGCGGATAGTTCATTGTTCTTTCGGGACTCCTGTTTCGCAAGGGTTGTCGTCGTCGTTGCTCCATTCGAACCATCCGCCGTCGTAGACGGAGATTCGGGGCCACCCCATGAGCCACGCGTTGAAAAAAGCCTCGCTTGCCCGCCACCCGGTCCCGCAGTAGAAGGCGTTGTGCTTTTCCGGAACGACGCCGACCTCGGCCCATAGTTTTTCTATTTCGCCGTACTCTCGGGTCGTGTGGTCCAGGTTGCGATAGTTTTCCATGTGATAGGCGTCGCTTCCGCAATTGCCGAAAACCGCGCCGGGAATCCGGCCTTTCTTTTCGATGTAGTTGTATCCGCTGACTTCTCCGACGAATTCCCTCCAACTGCGGACGCTCACCAGATTCTTATCGGGGTCTTTCAGGATTTCCTTCGCTTCCTGCAGGTCCACAACGAATTCCGGGCGGCCGGGTATCGGCGCGCCGAACTCGGGGACCGGTTTTTTGAGGACCGCCTCGGCGGATGTTTCGAACCCGGCGTCCAGCCAGGACCGCAGCCCGCCGTTCAGCACGCGCACGTCCTCTACGCCGGCGTACATCATGATAAAGGCGCAACGGATTGCACCGAGATGACCGGCGCTGGCCCCGGGAAACGGATCGTCGTTTTTCGGGAACGAAAATCGTCCGTAAAGTACTACCGTCGTATCGTACGTAATTCCAAGGGATTCGAGCGCTCCTTTCAATTCCTCGGGAGAGCGGCGGTTCCAGGTCTCGGGCGATTCCAGCGAATTGGTGTCCAAATCGACGGCTCCGGGGATATGGCCCTCGTCGTAGCCTTTCCGGCTTTGGTAATACGCGTGGCACAGGACCAACTTGTCGTTGGCGTATTCTTCGGCCTGGCCGGTTTTCAACAGGCGGTCCAGCCAATTGGCTGAAACCAGGCGCCGATAATTCGGAAGGTAATCCATTGGAAGGTCCGGCTCGGCCATCCATTCGGAAACCATATCCCGGTACAGGGCGACGTTGGGGTAACCGGCCCTTATAAATTGTTCGGCGGCTCTTTCCGCCCGATGGTCTCCGTCGCTGTATACGATTACTTCGTGTTCGGGCAGGATGCCTTTTGAACGAACGATTTCTATCCAGTCGATATAGTCGAGCCATTTGAAAGGAAGGCTGCGAGCGCCGCGAATATGTCCGCGACGGGGTTCGCCGTTGTAAGTCCATCCGTTGTAGGCATCGACGGAACGTACATCGACAATGACGGAATCGCGGTCCCCCAGCTTCGACTGCAATTCCTCCGTATCGATTGTTCTCATAATCTCTCTTTCCGTTTAGATATTGTGAAAAGAAATCGCCTTCCTTGTCCGACATGTCCGAACAAATCCGCTTTCATAATAGGAATATTTTTACTCGTTCAACAATAGGGGGTAAAAGGTATTTTGGGGATGTCGAGACGTCATGGGGCGGGTTGCGTCCGGCATCTTTCTTGCCGCGCGCATTCGCAAATCCGTGCGCTTGTTCTCGCCAGATATTTTCGATTCGAACAGCCGGTCGCAACACGCCGTTGTTCAAAGGTCGAAAGATTTTATGCTTTCGACTTCTGCAACGACTGGAAATCAAGCCGAGTCTTCGAGAACGAGTCGGATTCAAATGGAGGACGAGTCCATTGTTAACCCTTCACGGAAATTGAATTAAGGCGATTCCGCACAAAACCTGCGCTGGAAGAACAGAAATACGCGTTCCACCTTATTGTTCGGACGAAATTCATGCAAAATATTTTGGAGCAAGGAAATAGAATTTCGGGCGGCAAACAGGCCCGAAACCCGAAAACAATCAACCATGAAACACGCGAATCGAACGAAAAAAGCAATCGTTCGAAAAGGAGGTAAACAATGGCGCAAGACGTCCCGAGAATATTGAAGGAAGAATTGCGGGCGAAACTGGAGGATCCGAAGGTCGAGGTTATGGATGTGAGGCAGCCGAAGGACCTGGATCAAAGCGACCAAAAAATACAGGGAGCCCGCTTCCGGAACCCGAACGAGACGGAAAAGTGGATGGGCCAACTTGGCCGGGACAAGACCTACGTTTTGTATTGCGCGTGACCCAACGAGAACACGAGCGCCGGTTCGGCGCGGAAACTTCTCGACGCGGGCTTTTCCGAAGTCTACGCCCTGAAAGGAGGATGGAACGAGTGGCGGGACGCGCAGTATCCGATGGAAGCCAAATAAAAACGCCAAACAATTTAAATGAAAAAAGAAGAACTTCCCGGCACGGACGAGGACCAAGAAAAATCGTTTGAAAACCAAGAGGAATCCCATCGGCTGAAAGTATTAAGACCGAAGTTCTTTGGCAAGTTCGACAGACTGGCCCATTTCGTCGGACGGTTCGGCCTCGTGCTGCTGCTCGCCGGCGCCTCGCTTTTGGCCCCGTCTCCGCCCGGTCTTTCCCCCGAAGGACATAGAGCCTTGGCAGCCTTCGTTTTTACCGCCGGCGTTCTGGCGCTCGAGCCCGTGGCGCTCCCCATCGCCGCGCTCATGGTCCCCGTCGCCTTGCGGCCAATGCCGTGGCATCCGGTTTCTTGGCGAAACTCGGCCCGTAGTCGTTCGTCGATTGGATGAAATACGGCGTCCCGGCCTTCATGGCTATATTTCCCCTGACTTGGTTCTTGCTTCTCAAGCTCGTGCGCGTTCCGGTGGAAAGGCTGGATGTCGAGCCTGCGAGAAAAAGGGTCGAAGACATGGGGCCTATGAAGGCGAAAGAAAAGGAGATTCTGTTCATTCTTTTAATCGCCGCTTGCCTGTGGGTCGCCGGACCGTTCGTCGAGGGAATTTTGAATCTTCCGAAAACGCTTCTTTCGTCGGCCCTTGTGGCCGTCATGACCGTCTGCTACATGGCGGTGCGGCTGATCATCACATGGGAGGACATCAAGGGAGTAAGCTGGGGAATATTCCTGATCATCGGCGCGGGACTCTCGCTGGGCGACACTCTAGTGAGGACCGGCGTCACCGGCTGGTTTTCCAATATAGTCGCCCCGCTCGTGGTCGAGCTTCCATTTCTGGCGACGCTGATACTGCTGATCTTGATCTCCGCTCTTCTTACGAACCTGATGAACAACACGACCATCGCGGCCGTCTTCGTCCCGGTCTTGATCTCGCTTGCAATCGACGTGCAACCCTTCGAGCCGGTCCACTTGGTATTGCCGGTTTCGCTCGCCACCGCCTTCGGATATTCCCTGCCGTCCGCTTCCGGACGCATGGCTCTGATAGCGTCCACCGGCATTGTGGAAAGAGGGGACATGTTCAAATACGGGCTCGTTTTGACCGTCGTCAGCTCGCTAATCCTGGCGTTTGTCTTTTATGCCATGCTCCTCTTGGAGTTGGCGTAAAGAAAAGGAGGTTGTCATGCGTGTGTTGGTCATCGGCGCCGGGGCGACCGGCGTGGACGCAATAAAGCAATTGAGGAAAAATCCGGCGATAAAGATCGTATCGGCCGATCCCGTCAAGGCGTCTTTCGCTATGGAGGAAGGCGTTGTGATAAAGGTGGATATCGTTCGGGAGATCACTCCCATCAGCTTGGAGGATATTGTCCAAAAGACAAGGCCGGACCTTGTTCTTCTGGCTTTATCCACCGACGACATGGGCCTTGGCCATTCTCCCGGCGTCGATATTCTGGCCGACTCCCTTCGCGAGGAACTGGCCGCCCACGCGGGCGTGCCGGTGATCGAAGTCGCCCGGACCAGCCGCTGAAAGCCGTTCGGCGGTCCGGCTCCGATTCGTATATGCGCTCGGGTTGCACGAAATGGATTTAAAGTTATCTTTTCCTTGCGTTCGATTTGAAATTGGTCCGACGACGCTGTAAATGCAGCGAAAAACCGGGAACGGTTTTCGTTCAAGGCTTTTCTTGACGACCGCTGCATACTGTGCGTCGCCGCATTCGAATTACTTCAAAAAAGATTGGAGGGTCATTCATGGAAAAGCAGGAACTCATCGCCATGTTGAACAACGATATGGCCGAGGAACACGCGGCCATTATCCGTTACCTGGTCCACAGCTATTTGGAGGGGGAAGACACGCCGCTGGGTGCCAAGCTGCTTTCCCGATGCCGGGAGGAGATGTGGCATATGCACTGGCTGGGCATGATCGTCGGAAAGCTGGGCGGCGAACCCAATTTGAAACCCGCGCCGTACCCGTTCGATCCGACCAACCGGAAAACCATTTTCCAGTCGTACGTGGAGTACGAGAAAAAGCTGATTCCCCATTACATGGCGGAGGCGGACAAGGTGGACGACCCTCATGTCAAGCGAGTTCTTCAGCGGGAGGCTTGGGAATCGGACATGCACGCCAAAAAGTTCGAACGCATGCTTAAGAAACTGGACGAAAAAGAAGCTTCGGGACTGCCCGGCGAGGAAAACGAGTTGCCGAACGAATACGCCGAAAAAATCCAGTCCCTGGTGGAATTCAAATACAACCTGATGCTCCGTCACGTGCGGGATTCGTGGGTGTTTCAGAAGGAGGACATCTTCGGTTGGAAGCTCATGGATTTCGCGATGACCCAGATGAAACAGCTGGCCCACCTTTCCGAACCCGTCGCGGAAAACGGAATCGAGCCCCGTTTCGTCGTCCAGCCCGCCGGTTTCAGTTCGACCATCGGCGCCGCCCTGGCGAAGACCCTGGAGGACGTTGAACTCTCGATCAAACGCCACCGCGCCCTTCGCGAGGACGAAGAAACCCAAAAGCACTCGGGAGAAATCGTCAACCTGGAATTGTCCATCGACCAGGAAAACTACCAGGCGGCGGAATTGAGGGATTGGCTCAAACGTTAGGTGTTAGGTATTAGGTGTTTGGCCCCAATAATGGGGGCCGGTTCTTTAATTTCGTTCATGCGCGTCTTTTCGCGGATATTATGCTTGAAACGCGGTAGCGCCGCCTTCTATGGCGGCGCGCCGTTTATGCGAGACTCTTGGTCGAGTTTTTTTGATGGCGAAAATTCCTCAAGCGCCCTCGAAAGTAACCAGAGCTTCCAGCTCTGGTCCGACGTTCAAGCTCGAACGTTTCGCGAATTCCGGGCCGCCAGACCAGGATGGTCTGGCTACCTTCGAGAGGCTGCGCTTTCAACGCAAACTTGAATTGAAACCTTTCAAAGCAATTCCATTGTCAATCCATAATACCGTACCCGATCCATAACCAATCCTTCAAGATACGCGATGCGAAATTTCGTAATGTTCCTTCAGCAAATCCTCTCCCCAATCGCCGCTAAAGTCCCGCCAGACCGTGTGGATATGGTTGGCGCCGTTTTGGACGTTGTCGTACTCGATCAGAAAAGACGGGCCGTGTACCCGGTAATAATGTGGCTTTCCCGGCTTCAAAGAACCGGCCCAGGCGAAATGGATATGTTTTTTCCCTTCCTTTTCGATCCGGTTCATCCGGTCTTCGGCGACATCGGAGGGCATACGACCGAGATAGAGATTCAACAATTCTCCGAAACGAAATTGCAGATTTTCGTCCATTTCCGAAAACGGCGTCCCGACGGGATCGTCCATTCGAACCCTCGGTTCCCGCCGCGTGACGATGTCGGCGGGGGCTTGCCCCGACAAAATCGTTTTTTCCCTTGTCTTCGAATCCATGGATTTCACCAGATCCCTTGCGAGATCCTCCTCGCCGGACAATAATCTCAGCCCCGCCTTCGGGATGCCGTCGGGCACGGTTGCCGGGTTGGCCCCGAAAAAGCTCGGGGCGAACGACACATATGCCTTTTTCGCGACAAGATAGTTGACCGACAAATGGTGCCCCTCCATTCGCCATCCCCACACCGGCTCGAGGGTCGGATCTCCGAAGATGGCAACGTAGTACAGTTCGGGATCGCGGTAGAGTCCGCCCGACTTTCCCTCGACAATCCCCAGGATTTGTTCCAAGTCCATAATGCCGAGCGCTTTCACGTTGCCGCTCCCGGAAAGCCCTTCGGCAAGAAGCCCCAACGCTTTCTTCTTCCGAAGCGGGTCCAAGCTTTTCAAACTCAAGCCCTTTCGCTCCTTCGGGCGATAGTCCCAATCCATACGCTCGGGGTTGTTCACGGAAAACAAAACGGATTCTCGTTGATCGTCGGTCAAGGACGTCAAGAATTCGACGGCGGCCTCGGTCATTCTCGCGGCCGTTTCCCCGGCCGCCTTCCTTATATGATCGGGATTCGACGACAATCTCATCGGTACCTCCCTTTTTCATTTTTTCGATCGTAAAAAGATTGCATTATCCGAACTCTAAACACTCGAACAGTCCGTTTAAACCCAACCCCCCCGACAATGAAACTGGCATAGCCTCTCGCGGGCTTCGAATATCGACGGAATGTCCGCGAAAATGCCGTTGTGAATTTCGCCAACTTGATTTATTCTTCCACTCTACGAGAAAAGCCGTAAATTGCCCAAAAGCGGCGGTGCCGCCTCATCGGCAAAAACCGCGCATCGAACGAAACAAAGAATAGCGACGGAAAGCCAAAAACATGAACAACAGCAAAGAGCGACCCCCGATCGAGATTTTTTTCGAGCCCTTCGAACCGTTGATCGTCGCAAACGACAGGAAGAATTTCATCCGGCAAGGAGGATGCCGGAAGCCCGCGAAATTTTCCGAAAAGACATTCTACAAGCAATGCTCTCCGACAGTCGCCGACGAGGAAACCCTCGACCTGATCCAGTTGCGGCGGCTCCACGAAGCCGTCGGTTTTACCGAGAGCGCCACCGGCTCCGCCTCGCTTCTTCGGTCTCTCATCCGGCCGAGTACGGAACTGCGGTACATTCGAGCCAGGCAGGAGGCGCTGGAAGAAATCGCGTCGGACGACCGACTGCGCCGATCCCTGGAGGATTGCGTCGGCGAATTCGTCCTCGCGGAAAGCGCGCTTTTCAAGTTTTTCAACAAAGGTCTGTACGCGTTGTTTCCGTACATCGACATAAAACGGGCGAGAAAATCCGCGGTCGATATCATGAAGGCAGCCGAAACCGTGGCCGCGCCGGAGTCGTCGTACCTGAAAGCCTTGATGGCGCAAATTCTTTCGTACAAGGGATCGTCCATAGACCGGATGATGAGCGGACCGTTTTACAACACCTTCGGAGGACTCAAATCGGATGGAGAGGTCGGTTTTTTCACACCGAAGGCGAAATTCGCCTCCCGCCGTTTCACCCAATGGATTCTCGCGGGACCTGCAGTCGCCGTTTCGCCCTTGGTCGCCGGAAATGTCGGGTTCGAACAAGCCGTGTCCCCGACCATGACGCACATCGGACTCGCGTGGACGGGTCTGTACGTCCTATATGGAATGTGCGTAAAACCCGTAAGAGACACGGAAAGATTCGTCGAGCCCCTGCGAGCGAAATGCGTAGGCGACAAATCGTTCGCCCGCATGATCGACGCGTTCGGAACCATCGACGAACTCCTCTCGTGGGACAAGTTCGCCCGCAAGTCCGTCCATACGGCGATACTGCCGAAAGTGACCGACGAGGACCGCCATTCCTTCGAGGCCATCGGATTGAAAAATCCGGTTCTGGCGAAGGACAACCCGGATTTCGTTCCCAACGACGTATCGATGAACGGAGCGAGACTGATCTTTCTGAGCGGACCCAACAGCGGGGGCAAGACGACCATATGCAAAAGCGTCGTCCACAACCAGTTGCTGGCCCAGACGGGTTCTTATGTTTTGGCCGAGAAGGCGACGATCAACATCGCCGACGCGATCCGGTACCAAGCCCCCAAGTTCGACGGGTTGCAGGACGACGAAGGAAGGTTCGGCACCGAACTCGCCCGGACCCGGGACATCTTTTTTTCCACCGGTCCCAAAAGCTTGGTGATTTTGGACGAACTGGCCGAGGGGACCACGTACGAGGAAAGAATGCGCGAGTCCTTCGAAATCCTGGGCGATTTCCACGCGATCGGCAACAACACGGTCCTTGTCACGCACAACCATTCCCTGGCAGACAAGTTCTCGGAGGAGAAAAAGGGAAGCTGCCTGATGGCCGAGTTCGACGGAGAGCGCCCGACCTACAGGATCGTGCCGGGAATCTCGAGAGTTTCCCACGCCGACAGGATCGCCAGGAAAATCGGTTTTTCCAGGGAGGACAGGCATCGATACATGAGGGAAAAGGGTTATGTTCGATTACCGACTTTATCGTATGCCTCGAATCGTGATAAAGTATAAAAAAATCGACGCAGTTAACTATAACGGCACAAGGAGGTTTAGGAATGACCGATTTTAAAAAGGCCCTTCAAGTGGGAAGGGCGCCCAACGCCCGAAAGATCTTTCCCAATTCCCAGGCGTTGCTGGTGAGCGGAAAGTACATCGATCTGGCCATGCTCGCCCAAGGCAAGGCGGTCTGCATGGCCGCCAACGGCAGAAACCATATCGTCATACGGGGCGTCCTGAAGGCCGCCCAGAGGGCCAACTCGGTCGTCATCGTGGAGATCGCACGGTCCGAGGGCGGCGCCAACGCCTACTGCGGGGTCAATTACTGGAACATGGCCAGGCAGGTGGACGCCCTCTGCAACGAGATGGGGATCACCGTCCCGGTGGCGGTTCACGCGGACCATTACGGCATCAAAAAGGAGGCCGACATCGTGCCTGCGGAAAAGGAAATTCCTTCCCTGTTCGATTTCGGAATCACCTCCATCGCTTTGGACGCCTCCCACATGCCCGACGACGAAAACCTGCTCGCGTCGATCAGGCTGAAAAAGCAGGTGCCCGACTGGGCCGGCTACGAGACCGAGGTGGGCGAAATCAAGGGCAAGGCCGGGCTGTCCACCCCCGAGGAAGCTTCCTTCCTGATCAAAGGGTTGAACGCACACGGCATCTTCCCCAACTGGATCGCTTTGAACAACGGCACCACCCACGGCATCGAGGAAAGCGACGCGGGCATCCAGGTGGACCTGACCGCGAGCATCCACGAAATCCTGGCGCCGTACAAAGTGTCCGGCGCCCAGCACGGAACCTCCGGAAACAGCTCCGACCGCCTCAGGGCCATCGTCCAAAACACCCGCACAACCAAGGCCAACGTGGCCACCTCCCTCCAGATGATTTCCTGGGGCGTGGAGGTCAACGACTACGGCAACGCGATACTCGACTCCGACGGAAACTTCAAGAAGATGAAGGACCAGGGGGTCGGCGACGACCTCTGGAACGAGATGGTCTCCTTCGCGGAGTCGAAGGGATGGAAAAAGGGCGACTTCAAGAAGCTGAACCTCCCCTTCGAAAACAAAATCCTAGGGCAGTCGGAAAAGATACGGGAGAGGATGGCCAAGGCCGTGGAGGACTTCGCCTACGGCATGATGGCGGATGTATTCAACGCCAAGGACACCGCCGACATCGCCATTGACCTTATACTGAAGGCCGATTCCTTCGATCCGGGCCCGAAGGCCGAGCGAATCGAGAACCCCGACGACTGGACCGTGGAAAAGATACGGAAGAAGGCCCCGATCAAGTCGGACAAGGGTCCCCAGGGGAATTTCGACGACTAATCCATCGGATTCTGTTGATCGATATGCCGATTTATTTGGTCGTAAAAGACCGCATGAATATGAATATCTCAATTAAATCTAAAAAGCCGTAAAAATCCTAATGGATGCGCTTGTATTCCAAAACCATAAAAATCAAGCGCATCCCCTGGTTTCATAGATTTTTACAAGGAAGGCGCTTCCTTCTCATGCTTGAATCCGATCTGAATGATCCTGTCCCTTTTCGAGCCAAGCAAGTATCTCCCCATGCAGAAGAAAGCCACGTCGCGTTTTTTCCCCGCGTTGGAAAGTCCCTTTCGCAGATTCCTGGAAAGGCGGGTCGAACCGGCCG
>CAZNTU010000128.1:0-3198 GCA_964575975.1 uncultured Desulfobacteraceae bacterium | reverse complement strand
CCCGCGTTGGAAAGTCCCTTTCGCAGATTCCTGGAAAGGCGGGTCGAACCGGCCGCATCCTTCGACACTTCGGCAAGGGATTTCAAGGACAGTTTCGAACCAAACCTCGGAATTATTTGCATTGACCTGTTCGAGCGGTGTAAATATGATTCAAGCATGGATTTCGAACGGTATGATAGAAAAAGGCGGAAAACGATCCGGAACGGGAACTCGACCGGGCGGAAGCCCGAGTATTTTTATAATAGGAGACGGTGTTTCGTCGGCACGGTCCCTTAGCGCAGGCGCAAAGTGTTTTTCGGCTGCGATTTGGCCGAGATAACAGGTATTGGAAAGGAGGAGAACAAATGGCAACCGATATGATTTCTCTCGAAGGCTTGCCTGAAAAATACGTAGACATGGCGAAGAACTATGTGGAATTTTTAAGGTCCCAGGCAGAGAAAGAAGCACGCAAAGAGATAGCCCCGAAAAAGAGAATCGATTTGAAAAAATTCTCGTTCAAACGTTCCAGGGAAGCTTTGAAAGATTTGAAAGGAAATTTAAGCGACGCTGTAATCGAAGAGAGAAGGCATTATCTATGAAAGCGTATTTGGACACATCGTCTCTTGTAAAGCTATATCATCAAGAGGACGGGTCCGACGAGATCGAAAATTTTATTGCAGATGTCGAAGAGATTTGGTTGTCGGAGATCGCGAAGCTTGAATTCAAGTCGGCTCTTTGGAAAAAGACAAGAACAGGCGAAGTAAACGAGGAAAATGCGTTGATTGCGATCGAGTCTTTTCAGGACGACATCGAGAATTTTTCTTGGGTTGGGATTGGACAGGATGTTTTGGATTCGGCTCAAGAATTGTTGATGATGCACGGCAAAAGCGGATTGCGTACCTTGGACTCTATCCAATTGGCTTCGGCTTTAACTCTCAAGGAAGGGAAATGCAAATTCATTGCGTCCGATCGCAATTTAAAGGACATTTCTCGTCTGGAAAACATGGATGTATTCGAATGACCGTTAAATGTGCGGATAATAGTCCCGCCTTCCGATTCCAAGCGCAAAGCTAAATTGTCACAAGGCCCCGTGAAGTTTCGAACCAAACCTCGGGATTATTTGCATTGACCTGTTCGAGTTCGGAAAAGTCGGACTGGTCGGACTTTCGGGGGATTGCGCTCGCCAACCTGCGGTTCGGGCTTTCCGCGAACTCGCATAAAGGGGATTTCGATTTATCTTTGAGGGTATTGTCGTAAACAAGATTGAGAAACTTTGATCGGGAGAAAAAACAATGGATTTTTCGCTGTTGACCCAACTTACGGAAACCCCCGGCGTATCCGGCCGGGAGGAGCGGGTGCGGGAGGTTGTCGCGGAGAAGCTTTCCGGCGTCGCATCGGAAACCAGGGTGGACGCCATGGGCAGCCTGATCGCCCACGTGCCGGGAAAGGGCCCGCGCGTGGCCCTTGTCGCCCACATGGACGAAGTGGGATTCATGGTGAGCAAGATCGAGAAGGAGGGTTTTGTTCGCGTCATGCCGGTCGGAGGCGTGGAACCGCAGGTTTTCTTCGCCCAGAAAGTGATCGTCCACGGCAAGAAGGACCTTCCCGGCGTGGTCGGGACCGTGCCGCCCCATCTTATGAAGGCGGACGGGCAGGAGAACAAGAAAGCCCTGCCAATAGAAGAAGGTTTCATCGATTTGGGGTTGCCGCCGGAGACGGTTTTCGACCTGGTTCGGATAGGCGATCCGGTGACTTTCGCCACCCGAAGCTGGGAGAACGAGGTATCCTATTTCGGCAAGGCCCTGGACGACCGGGTAGGGCTGTTCAACATGATCGAATCCGTCAAAAGGACGGAAAAGATCGACTGCGACCTTTATCTGATCGCCTCGACCCAGGAGGAATACGGCCTTCGAGGCGCGGGACCCGCCGTTTTTTCGGTTGGTCCCCAGGTCGTCATCGCGTTGGAAGGCACGGTGGCATCGGATACCCCGAACGTGAAATTGCCGTCCAACATGCAGCAGACCGTTGCGGGGAAGGGTCCGGAGATAAGGCTGACGGACAGGCGGATGATTTCGGACCGGCAATTGGCCGATTTTCTGATGATGTTGGCCGAGGAAGAAGGGATCGGATACCAGGTGATCGTGAAAAACATGGGGTCCACCGACGCGGCGGAGGGGCAGGTCGCCGCCGCCGGAGCCAAGAGTTGCGCGGTTTCGGTTCCCTGCCGGTATATCCACGGGCCGGCGGCCGTGGCGAGAAAATCAGACATCGGCGACACGGTAAGGCTCGTATCCGCCTTTTTGAAGAAAGCTTCGGGGTTGATAAAGTTACTTCGAGGTTTGCGATTTTCGAGGCAAGATTTGCCGGCGGGACGGCCCCCGCACGCGCCTACTGCCTGGCCAGCCTGAAATTTTGCGGGGTCGCTTCGAAATTCGACCGGTAGGGATTGATGTCGATTCCCCCCCTGCGGGTAAACCGGGCATGCACCGCCAGCATGGCCGGTTTGCATCGTTTTAGAATATCGACGAACATTCGTTCCACGCAATTCTCGTGAAAATCCGAGTGCTCCCGAAAGGACGCCAGGTATCGCAAGAGTCCCGCGCGGTCGATTTCCTGTCCCCGGTAGTCGACGACAACGGTGGCCCAGTCCGGTTGGCCGGTCACGGGACAATTCGTTCTCAACAGGTTGGAATACAGCCGTTCCTCCGTCTTTTCCCCCCCCGATTTCAAAAAGCCGGGTTCGGGGCGGTATTGGTCGATTTCGATGTCCAATTCGTCGATGCAGACGCCGCCGGGTTCGACGAACACGAACTCGCGGAATTTTTCCGGGCCGGCCAGGGATACCGAAACGGAGCCTTTCGCGGCTTCGGAGAGGTCTTTTTCCATGGCGGCGGCGACGGATTCCGTAGAGGGAAACCTCGTCTGGTTGAACGAGTTAAGGTAAAGCTTCACGGATTTGGATTCGACAATGTTTTCCGTGGTCGCCGGAAACCGGAACGTTCCAATGGCGATCCGGGGCTTTCCTTTCGAATCGAGCCAGGAAATTTCGTAGGCGTTCCAGACGTCCTCTCCGAAAAAAGCGGCGGAGCCTATTCCCGACTTTTTCCTTTCGTCCTTTCTGGGGATCGGGAAAAGATGCTTCGGACAATAGTCGGTAAAATGGGCGACCGATTTTCCAAGGGGACTTTCGCTATAATCGTCATTCTTCATAGATCGTGT
>CAZNTU010000127.1:0-15529 GCA_964575975.1 uncultured Desulfobacteraceae bacterium | reverse complement strand
GAGAAATTTCAATTTGACGACCATCCTTTTCAGCAAAAAGCCGCAACTTCGTCCGCCAAGGATCGGGGACAAGATTAGCGGAACAACTATCGCCCCAGCTGTTTCGAACCTTCCAGTCCCGTCAGGGACGGCAGAGAATAGCCCGGCAATTCATTGCCGGGGTGGAACCGGGGGGAAGCGCAAAGTCCCGGCAGGGACGACAGAAGGATACGGCGTTGCATCCGTTCTGTCGTCCCTGCCGGGACTCGGGGACAAACCGGACCTTGACCCCCGGCAATGAATTGCCGGGCTATTGTCTGTCGTCCCCATGGGACTGTGGCGCAAAAAAAATTGGAATTGTGCAGTCTTGCGGTTCCCGCCGGCAAGCCGGGGCTTCCGCTAACGGTCGGCCACGACGAGAATGGCGGACGGCATCGTTCTTGCCGCCGATTCGCGCAGAAATCGCACTAGGCGAAGATCCGGTTGTCTTTGTAGCGAAGCGGGCCGAGGGCTTGGGCGGGACATTCGGAGGCGCGGATGACGCGGATTCGGCAGGCGACGGGGACGATTTCGGGCTTGCCTTTGGACACAGACACGGGATTGAAGGGGCGGACCAGGAGGAGGATAAGCGCTTCGGCTTTTCCGGTCGCTTTTTCCGGGTTCCGCTCATGCGTCCGCGCGTAATGAGTTCGAATATTCGCCATATGGAACAGGCAGGGATCGAGGCCGGGACGGCATCGAGAACTCGCGGTCTCCCATGCGGGCACAGGGTCCGCTTGCGGGTCACCGGCATTCGATTTTCCGACCGACGGCAATCCAGGCCGAAGATCAAGAGACCGTTGAAACACGTTCGAATTATTCCGAACGGAGTATTCTCCATTGATCTAAAACCCGAAACACCGAATTGATAAAAGATGCTATTTGTTGCTCTATGTTACTTTATTTTCTTGAAAATGGAATCCGGATCGGATAAGAATCCCGAAAACGCGAAACGGATGCCGGAGGTGAACCAATGGGCGAAATATCTACAATTTATCGCTCGTACTTGAAAAACAAGTTGATCGTCAACGAGAAGGACGGGACGATACTGGCGCTGGTGCCAGCGGGGGAGTTCGAGATGGGGGACGGCGAAGATTCAAGCAATCCAAGGCACGCGGTGTATCTCGACGCCTACTACATCGGAGTGTGCGCGGTGACGAACCGCCAGTACAAGAAGTTCGTGGACGAGACGGGGCATCGGCCGCCGGACGAATCGGATTATTCCTTCGGAGGAGGGCTCAAATGGCACAGAGGAGGGAGTGGTCTCTCCCTTCAAGCTGCCCAATCGGATGCTTCCTTTGGAGGAGGGCCCAAATGGAAGGGGAGCGCTTTTCCGCCGGAGCTTTCGGACCATCCGGTGGTGTGCGTGAGTTGGGATGACGCGCGGGCGTACTGCCGCTGGGCAGGTTTGGAGCTTCCCACGGAGGCGCAGTGGGAGAAGGCGGCCCGGGGTCCTTCGGGGCAAGCCTACCCGTGGGGGGACGAATGGGATTCCGAAAGGTGCCGCCATTACGTTAACCGGGGCGGAGGGGAGACTTGCCGAGTTTACGACTATGCGGAAGGGGCTTCCGGCTACGGGGCTTACAACATGTCGGGAAACGTTTGGGAGTGGTGCCTCGACAGGTACGGTTCCGATTATTACAAGAAAAGTCCTAATAAAAATCCGACTGGTCCTGCTTCGGGCTCCATCCGCGTGCTACGCGGGGGCAGCTGGAACTGCGACTCCAGGG
This sequence comes from uncultured Desulfobacteraceae bacterium, assembly GCA_964575975.1. GTDB lineage: Bacteria > Desulfobacterota > Desulfobacteria > Desulfobacterales > SKZT01. The sequence goes on along the minus strand of CAZNTU010000127.1, from coordinate 13,781 downwards.
GCTGCCGCGCCGCCGGCCGCGGCGGCGGCCGCCCGTCGTACCGCATCGACGGCCGCGGGTTTCGGGCTGTTCTGGCCCCAGGTCAACAGCCGTGAGCGGCAATGGGACAGCGGCAAGAAGCAGTCTTCGGCGTTCGGCGTGCGTAGCCGCAGAACGCCCTATCCGCAAATTTTAAAAAGATATGGAGGCCTCCAATGAAAATGGACATCGAAAAAGCCGAAAGATATCTAAATGAAACTTCTATTTTTACGAGAAGATTTCTCCATTCCTCCGCACTGAAATACCTTTCCGAAACCGACGAACCCGAAGCGATGGACATTTTGACAAAGGCCATCGAAACCCACCGTCGCGCTCCGGAAATAAAGGAAATCGTTCTCCGTGTGGAAGACGCCGAAAAAATCGACCGCCTGTGGCAAATCTGGTCCGAAACCCGCGGAAAGGCCCTCGGGCAAGCGCTCAGGGAGAAGAGAACACCGGCGTCCGAAGGAAAATCGATGCTCCTTTCCCTGCTGAAGATCGGAGCTTCCGAAAAAATCCTTTCCAGACTGGAGAAACAAACGGCGGAAAAGAGGAACCGGATCGCGTCTCGAATCGTGGGCTTCTTCCGCGACACGGACGAAGACATTCGGAAGGAGGTCCTGCGCTTCATTTCCATCATGCCCGACGAGGCCGCTTTCAACGAACACGTGTCTATTTTATGGGCGGAATCCGGCGACGACGCGTTGCTCGACGTCGTCCGAGAACAAAACCGCCTTCCGGAGTCCGCCGATCTGGAGGGGCTTTGCTATCTCGCATCCGGCGATTTCGAGGCGTACGCCAGGCTTCACGAAAAGGAGGATGGCCTGTTCGAAAGGATATGGAAGCGGGCATGCCAAAAACTGAAGTCCACGCTGAACGAAAGAATCGCCCGGAGCGGCAGCGCCGATTTGCTGACCGCCTACAGCCGCGCACTTGCCGCAAAGGATGACTTCGATCTCGAGAAGTACGCGAAGGAACTCGCGGCCGCAGGCAACGAAAAGGGTCTGTTCGACGCTTCCCGGCACATGGTCCTTCCCGGATTGCTGGAGCTTTGCGAGCGGTGGGCGAAAAACGGGTGGCTTCCGGACGACGACGACCGCCGGCGCAAAGCCGTTTCGAAAGCCGTCGGAGCATTCGGAAAAATCGGCAAAGTCTCTTTCGAACAGGGCGAAAAACTTCCCGCGGGCGTTTCGGACCTTTTCGAATATTGGGAACGACGAAATCCGACGGACGACGAGTTGAGATCAGGCTTGACCTCGGACGATCCCTTCGAGCGTCTGAAATCGATCTATCTCGGATTTCCGCGCGGATTGACCGACCGGGAGGCAGTGAAGCGCGCTTCGGAAAGCAAGCACTGGCCGGACAGGCTCGCGGCCCGCTTGACGGCCCCGGAGCTTGCGGAAGTCTCCCGGAAGGATCACGTGCAGTGGCTGAACATGCTTTTGGATCTGGATACGGGGATGCTGAACAGCAAGCCCGACTGCACTCCCGACGAATTGAATCGGTTCCGCGCGGCATTGGAGCGGGAGGAAAGAAACGGCTCCGACGGCTTGAAACGAGGACTTCTCCAGATTCTCGTCTCTTTCCAGGAATATTTTTCCGGCACGATGTTCACGGCGACGAAAGAGGACACCGCGCCTTATTCCACGGCGATCGGGGCGACCAAGGACGCGCCGGCAAAGGACGAACTGACTTTTTAAGGGCCACGGAACGAAATAAATATGCAACCGCCTTTGCCGTCGGTGTATTGAGCGCAACGTCGGCGGCTTTGTTTCGTTCCGAGTACTTAATAAGGTAATAAGGTCGGGGGTAAAGGGGGTGTCTCGTGCTACTAAGGTTGAAAAGAACGAAAATAAGGTTTTTAAAAAAGATCCGGAAAAAACCTTATTTTAGCACTTCCAAACCTTAGTAGCACGCGACACCGTATTAACGACAACCTTATTACCTTATTCGAGGCTCGGTAAGAAACAAAATTGTCACCGTTCCGCGCATACCGACGGAAAGAGAGTTGGTTTATTTATTTCGTTCCGTGGCCCTTAAAGGATAAACGGAAACGGAGGATTGGAAAATGGCATCGCAATCGGAAGGATTTGTAACTCGTTTTTTCTCGGCCTGGAAAAAGGCGGCGGCCGGTGGAATTCGCGAAAAGGCGGAGGAAAACGAAAGCGCCGCCTTGGCGGCGGTCGCACCTGCGGAACCGAAGGACTCGGATTTTCAGGCCAAAATCGCAAGCCTTGCAATGGACATCGAAGACCGGGACCGACGGATCGCGCAATTGAAAAACGAATACGGGATGCTGTCCCGCAAGGCATGCGAGGACGCGAAGTCGGCGGGGGAGGACGGAATCGTGGAACTGGCGAAAAGGCTCGCGCCGCTTTTGTCCCAATCGTCCGCCATGCGGGCGTTGCACGAGAGAGGCACGGAAATCGGGGCCGACGATCTGTTCAAGATTCTATCCAAAATCGAAAAGACGGTGTTCGAAAGCGGTTTCGAACCGATCGGCTCGCCCGGAGAGGAAATCGCGTTCGACGCCCGGTACCACCAGCGGATGAGCGGCGGCGGGGTCTCTCAGGGAATGACGGTCAAGGTTCGGTTTCCGGGATGCAGGAGGAACGACACGGTACTGCTGAAAGCATTGGTGAGCGCAAAGGAGTAGAAAAATGGCGATTTCGATCGATTTCGGAACGTGCAACACGGTGGCGGCGCGCTGGAACCCGGCGGAGGACAGGGTTCAACTCATCGAGGTCCCGGAGCTGTCCCGCGAATTCGCATGCAAAAGGCCGGGTTCTCCGGACGACCGGCCGGCCAGCGTCATTCCCAGTCTCATCCACTACGCGAACAACCGAACGTTCAGGCTGGGCGCGCAGGTGGATAGGGAAGGCCTCGTCAACCTCCCCGAAACGTTCCGATGGCTGAAGCTGGACGTCCTGCGCAAGAACAAATCGACCAGAAGAGTCGGCGACAGGCGCGTCAGCCATCTGGAAGCGGCGACCCAACTCTTCGAGTACGTTCTGACGTTCGTCCTGGGAAGCCTGGGCGGCAACAAGGACGAGGATCTGATCCTCACCGTTCCGGTGGAGGCGTACGACCACTACACAGACTGGATATCGGGCGCGGCGGTCAAGGTTTTCCCCGGGCGCGTCCAAATGCTGGACGAGGCCACGGCCTGCATCCTCGGATATCGCGAAGGGGTGCGGGACGCGGACATCTTTCTGATCTTCGATTTCGGCGGCGGCACCCTGGACGTCTCCATCGTCAAGACCGATTTCGAGGCGGACAGTTCGAAAAAGTGCAAAATTCTGGGCCGGGCCGGGGAAGAGATCGGAGGAATGCTCGTGGACCGGTGGATGCTGGAGCATCTGGCGAAAAAGGAAGGACTGGGCGACGAGGATCTGAAAGCCATGGGCACGGCGTTGCTCGAGGACGTGGAAAACGCCAAGATAGCCCTTTCCTCCGGAGAGCGGACCGCCGATATCACCCGGTTCAACGATGTTCGCAACAAACTGGTCAGCAGCGACTTTTCCCGAAAGGAACTCCTGGACCTGCTCGACGAAAGGAATTTCAGGCAAACCGTCGCCAGGACCGTGGACAGGGCGCTGGAAAACGCCTTGGACAAGTACGGAACGAGAAAATCCGAAATCAAGGCGGTGTTGACGACGGGAGGCACCAGCCTGCTGGCCGGAGTGCCGGAAATTCTGCATACCCTGTTTCCCGATATCCGGGTCTGCGCGGAAAAGCCCTTCGACGCCGTCGCCTCGGGCGCGTGCCGGTACGCCGAGGAGGGAGTGGGCGGCGCGGCCCTGATTCACGACTACTGCCTCATGGGCTGGAACGGCGAACTCAAGGAATTCGAGGAGATTCCGATCATCCCCAAAGGGACGGACTATCCGACGCAGAAACCCGTTTGCGGGATTTACATCACGCCGGCCGCCATGGAAACCGACGCCCTGGAATTGATCGTGTACGAGCGCTCCGACATCGTCAGCCCGGAGGCGGCCATGGAAGTGGACGAAAACGGCCGGGTCAGGATGGTCGCCAAGGGCAATTCGCGGAAAAACCGCATCCGCCCTCTGAATCCGGAAAACCGGGAATTCCTGTTCCCGGACCCCGTTTGCAGCCGGGACGAGAACAAGCGCTTCGTAGCCGGCTTCGGAATAGACGAAAACAAGCGGCTGACCCTCTCTTTGAAGGACAACCGGCCGGGCAGCCGCTCCTATATCAAGGTCGCCTCCGGAGAAAAGATTTATCTGCCGGTCAGAAATTTTCCATTGGTAAGGTTGTGAAGACGATGAAAACGACGAGAGAAAACAGGTACGGAGACATGATCGGCGTGGGGGCTTTCGTTCCCGAATCCCGCGTCAACGGGCCGGGTCTGCGAGCCGTGCTGTGGGTGCGCGGATGTCCGTTCCGATGCCCGGGCTGCTTCAACCCGGAGTTCCAGGATTTCGACGATTCGCGGCTGGAGTCCGTCGAAACCGTCACCCGGTGGATTTTGGGGGCGACGAACACGGAAGGGGTCTCGTTTTCCGGGGGGAGCCTTTCAGCCAGGCGAAAGCACTGTCCAAGGTGGCCGCGGCCGCGAAAGAGGCGGGCAAGAGCGTCGTGGTTTTCACCGGGCACGAGAAGCGGGCGTTGCTGGAGAGCGGGGACAAGGACCGTCGGGCGTTGCTGGAACAAACCGACCTGCTGGTCGCCGGGCCCTACGACGGAAACAAGCCGTCGAGCCATCCCCTGCTGGGAAGTTCCAACCAGGAACTGGTTTTTCTGACCGGCAGATATCGGAACCACGATTTCGGCCGCCAAGGGAAAAAAGGGGAAATCCGCGTCAAACCCGACGGGTCGATCGAATTGACCGGCTTTTTGCCGTTTGCAAAGACAGGAACGTTGAAATCGAAAAAGGAGAAAACATGAACACGCATTCCGAAATCGTCCTGATGCTGAAATCCAGAATTCATGTCATTCACCTTGTCAGTTACGAGGAAACCCGAATCATACGGGATTTGGTCCTTTTGACCCAAAAGGCGCCCGGATTGGAAAATCTCGGCGTTTACTCCTGGGACGTCGCGGACCAGTTCGACTGCCTGAAAAAGAGCGCCTCCGAATTCAATGTCGGCCAGACCGCCACCCCCGACACGATCCTGAACATGATCGACCAGTTCGACGGCGACGCCATATTCGTCCTGAAGGACTTCCACCAGGTTTGGGAGCTAAAAAAGTCGGTCGTCCGAAAGCTTCGAAACCTTGCCGGAAAGCTGCCCGCGTCTTCGTCCCGGAAATACATCGTCGTTCTTACGCCGGACGTCGCCGTGCCCAAGGAACTGAAGGAAGACATGGTCTCCCTGGAATACGAGAAGCCGGACGGGAAGACGATGGAAGGCATTCTGGCGAGGGTGGTCGGAAAAAGCGCATTCGATGGAAACAACCCCGCCTTGAAGGACAATATCGTCGAATCCGGCCTCGGCCTTTCTGCCACCCAGGCGGAGCGGGTCCTCCGCAAGGCCATTGTCGGCTCCCGAAACGGAACCCTGACCGAATCCTGCATCGATTTGATCGTCGAGGAAAAATGCCGCATCATTCGGGAAAGCGGCGCTTTGGAATTCTATCCCAACGTGGAGAGTTCCGACAACGTCGGAGGTCTCGAGGTTTTGAAAAAATGGCTGTGGCAGAGAAAAGAGGCGTTTTCGGAGGAAGCAAGGGAATACGGTCTGACGCCCCCTTCGGGGATCGCTCTCATCGGCATTCCCGGCACCGGAAAAAGCCTCTGCGCGAAAATGACGAGCGGGTCCTGGAAAGTGCCTTTGCTGAGACTCGACATGGGAGCGGTTTTCGGCAGCGCTCTGGGATCGTCCGAGCAAAACCTGAGAGAGGCGGTTCGGATCTCCGAAGTCATCTCGCCCTGCATCCTGTGGGTGGACGAAATCGAAAAGGCGTTCGCCGGATCGACGGGGGACAGCGGCACCGCTTCCAGGGTGCTGGCCTTTTTCCTGACCTGGATGCAGGAAAGAACCCAGCCCGTGTTCGTTTTCGCCACGGCCAACGACATCGAAAGGCTGCCGCCGGAATTTCTGAGAAAAGGACGGTTCGACGAAGTTTTCTTCCTGGATTTGCCGACTCTGGAGGAGCGCAAAAAAATCCTGGAGGTTCATCTGAAGAAAAGCGGGCACACCATGGTCGCCCAGCGGTTCGATCTCGACGAAATCGCGACGGAGTCGGCCGGTTTCGTCGGCGCGGAACTAGAGGCGGCGGTCAAGGACGCCATGTTCCCGGCGTTTATGGACGGGAGGAGGCAAATGGAAACCCGGGATTTGATCAACAGCATAAAGGACATGGTGCCGCTGGCCAAATCCCACAGGGAAGTCATCGACAAACTGAGAAGGCTGATGGAGAACGGACTCGCCAGGAACGCCTCGAAAAGCTCGCCCGAAAAGGCGGTGCATTTCGAGGCGATTCGGGGCGAGCGAATGATCGAGCCTTTTTAAAACAGGAGAACGTTAGATGGAAGAGTTGTTGACGTTGAAGGAATTGTCCGAATACCTTAAAATCGCCGAAAAGACCTTGTACGGCTATGCGCAGAAGGGGACGATCCCCGGCATAAAGATCGGCTCGGCATGGCGGTTCAGGGAATCGGACATCAAGCAATGGCTGGAGGAACGGCGGCAGGCCACCCAGAAAACGACCGGCGGGGACAGGAAAAAGGAAAAGGGCGAAAACGAACCGGGCGAGGAGACGGACTCATGACAACGGGAGGAACGCCGCATGTCGGCGGCTGTCTGGGGGATTTTCGGCTCGACCGTCGGTTGGGCAGCGGAGCGTTCAAGACGGTTTTCAGCGCCGTCAACACGGCCAGGGACAACGGATACCCGGAAAGGGTGGCTGTCTGCCTGCCCCACGAGCGAGACGAGGAAGCCCGGGACATTTTGAGAAACGAATTCAAGGTGGTCCGGCACCTGGACCATCCGTCGATCGTAAAGGCCTACGGAATCGAGCAGGCCGACGGATTCGGCTTCGTGGTCATGGAACTCGTGGAGGGAAGACCGCTGAGCGAAATACTGGAGAAGCAGGGCGCGTTCCCCCTGCCGGAGGCCGTCGAAACGGTTCGCCAGATCGGCGAAGCCCTGGACTACGCGCACGACAACCTGGCCATCCACCGGGACATCAAACCGGACAATATCATCCTGGGAAACGACGGAATCGTCAAGATCCTGGATTTCGGGGTGGCCCGGTTGCTGGATCATTCCAGACAGAAAGCGTCCACCCGAATCGGCGCGCTTTCCTACATGGCGCCGGAACAGTTCGAAGGGGCCTACGGGTTCAATGCCGATCTTTGGTCTCTCGGGGTCACTTTTTTCCAGTTGATCTCCAACACGCTGCCGTTCATGTCGAAAACGGAAGCCAACCTGGTAAAGCAGATTTGCTACGAGGAACCGGACCTCGCCCCTATCGAGGATCTCGATTTGAATCCCCGATTGGTCGGCGTTTTCAAAAGAATCCTGGAAAAAGATCCAGAAAAGCGCTACGCCCGCGCGTCGGATTTCCTGAAGGATCTCGACGCCATCCAGCGAAGCGGTCTCGGCTCGGGCAGGACGGAGGGGGAAATAGAAGTGTTGCTGCGGGCGCATTTCCCGCTGGTTTTCATAAGAACCCACGAGGAGGACCGCGCCCTGCGTTCCCTCGCGAAAATCAGGGATTCCATGTCCCGCGACAAGGAAATCGATTTGCTCGTATGGCGGGAGACGTACGGGCTGACCGACGGCCAGGGGCGGGTCGTCTCCCGGGAGACTTCGGGCGATCCCGTCGTCGCTCTCGGGGAAGTTTGCCGCTCCGCGCGGGAAGGAATATACGTGTTCCTGGACATCCACCCGCATCTGAGCCCGGTGGTCGTCCGCATGATCCGCGATTCGATATGGACCGTCAAAAGACAGCGCAAAAGCCTGGTTTTCATCTCTCCGTCGGCCGCCCTTCCCCCCGAACTGGAGGCCGACGCCACCCTGGTTTACTTCGACCTGCCGGACGCCGAAGAGTTGACGGAGCTGATCGAAAAGATCGGGGGCGAATTCGGAGTCGAAAGTATCGAGGGCGAACTTCGAAACAACCTGTGCAGGGCCGTGAAGGGACTCGCCTTGCGGGAGGCCGAGAGGGTGCTGCGCCGGTCCGCGATTCGAAACAACGGGTTCAATCCGAAATGCCTGGAAGACGCCATGGTCCAGAAAAAGCAGCTGGTTCGGCGAAGCGGTCGCCTGGAATACTGGGAACGGGGGAACGATTTTTCCGGCATCGGAGGCCTGGAACGGCTCAAGGAATGGTTCCGCAAACGGAAGCACGCGTTTTCCGGCATGTCGGAGGGAGGCGTCACCGCCAGGATTTTCGGAGCGTTCCTCGTGTGGCTGGAGGAGAGGCGGGCGCCCGTGTTCGTGGTGGCGACCGCGAACAATATCCAGGGCCTGCCCCCCGAGATGACCCGGAAAGGACGCTTCGACGAAGTGTTCTTCGTGGGCCTCCCCGACGAACCGCAGCGGAAGGAAATTTTCTCCATCCACATCGCCAAGAGGAAGAGAAAGCCCGAAAACTTCGACCTGGACGAACTGGCGAAGATAAGCGAGGGATATTCCGGGGCCGAGATCGAGGAGGCCATTGTTTCAGGGCTCTACCTGGCGTTCGAGGAGGATGCCAGGGAGCTGACGACCGGCGACATCGCCGGGAGCTTGAAGGAGGCCCCGCCTCTTTCCGCGTCGAAATCGGCCGGAATCGGGAGAATGGCGCAATGGGCCAGGCAAAACGCGAGAGCCGCGTAGATGGATTTGAAAAATTCCGAAAACGTTTTCGGGCTGCGGAACGAAATAATTATGACACGCTCTTGCCGTCGGTACATTGCACGCAACGTCGGCGGCCTTGTTTCGTTTCGAGCCATCAATAAGGTAATAAGGTAGGGGGTGAGGAGGATGCCGCGTGCTACTAAAGTTGAAAAGAACGAAAATAAGGTTTTAAAGAGCCCGTTTGAAAACTCCGGAATAGGTCCGGGAACAGGGCTGAACACGGTTCGGATTTTCGGTTTTGCGCTTTATCGTCCCTGGGCAGGGTCGTTCCGATGGCCGGTAGCGCCGCCTTCCACGGCGGCGCGGGCGTCCGGGAACCGAATCCGGCCGGGGTATCCGAGGGGCGGCGCGCCGCCGTGGAAGGCGGCGCTACCGGAAAGCCGCGACGTCGCCTCGCCCGTCAAAACCGCCCGGCGAAACGAAACGGGATTCGCATGCCCGATCACCCCGGTCGGCGGGTCTTGGACGGATTTTAAAGCTACCTTCTGACCTGGATGGAGGAAAAGAAAAAGCCGATCTTCGTCGCCGCCACCGCCAACGACATCTCCAGACTGCCGCCGGAACTGCTCAGAAAAGGCCGGTTCGACGAAATCTTCTTCATCGACCTTCCCTCCGCCCAAGAGCGCGCCGAAATCCTCGCCATCCACCTGGCCAAGAAAAACCGGGACGTCACCCGCTTCGACATCTCCGCCGTCGTGGAAAAAACCGAGAACTTCGCCGGGGCGGAACTCGAGGAGTTGGTCAACAGCGCCCTTTACGAAGCGTTTTCGGACCCCGAAAAGGACCTGAAGACGGAGCATCTTCTAAAGGCCGCAAGCGAAATCGTCACGCTCTACCAAAGCCGCCGAGCGGATATCGACGCGTTGCGCCAATGGGCACGGATCAACTGCCGCCCGGCGGCCGCTCCCCCAGACAAATACGCCAGGGAAACGGACGCGCTGTCGGAGGCAAGGCGGAGGCTGATCGACATTTGACCGGTATTTAGACCAAGACATGCCCAACTATCGCTATTGGCCAATCGGTCTGCCTCCGGCTGAACGGCACGACTCCGACCGTCTTCCCGAGATTGATCGTGACTCGGCTGGGAGAAACGCCCCGGATGGGAAAGGACCGTCTGTTTATAGGGAGATGGGCGACTAATCGTCCGGAAGAGGCATCTTTTAAAGATATGCAAATGGTCGCCGACCTCGTTCTACGACAATGATCCTTAGCGCCGATTTACGCCGATATCGCATTGCGCAAGGATCTGGTTGTCTTTGTAGTGGAGCAGGTCGATGGCGTGGGCGGGGCATTCGGCGGCGCAGATGCCGCAGCCTCGGCAGGCGAGGGGGTTGATTTCGGGCTTCCCGGCGGAGACCGACACGGCGTGGAAGGGGCAGACCCGGAGGCAGGTCAGACATTTCTTGCACGCGCCCGCCGGTTTCATGGCGGCTTTGACCTCTTCGGCGCGCAGGGTCTCTTGGTATAGAATGGTCATGGCCCGCATGGCGGCGGCCTTCGCCTGGCCGATGCATTCGTCGATCAGTTTGAGGCCGTGGGCCAAGCCGCAGATGTAAATTCCGGGGGTGGCGGTGTCCACCGGTTCTAGCTTGGGATGGAGTTCCATGAAAAAGCCGAAGTCGTCCGCGGAGGTCCCGAAAATGGCGGAAATTTCGTCGACGCCTTTTTGTTCGACAATTCCTTCGCTTAGAACCAGCAGATCGGCATCGACGCGAAAATTCCGGTTCAATACCGCGTCTCTTACATTTACCTTGAGGATTTTTCGAAAGTTGCGTTCGACGACCTCTACGGAGGGCTGACAATCCGGGGTGAACTTGACGAACCGGACGCCCTCCCGCCTGGCCTTCTCGTAGTGATGCTCCATAAACCCGTAGGAGCGGATATCCCGGTTTAAAACGACGACTTCGCATTTTCGATTGCGTCTTTTGAGTTCGAGGGCGTTCTTGATGGCTTCGGCGCAGCACACGCGGCTGCAATAAGGCCGCCGTTCGTTTCTGCTGCCAACGCATTGGATCATGACGACGGTTTTGAGCCTGTCCAGCTTTTCGGGGGCGTCGGCGAGCATTTTTTCGAGCGACAGCTGGGTTACCACTCGCGGGTCCCGGCCGTACAGATATTCCCCTTCGTCGGGTCGATAGGCCTGCGCGCCGGTCGCCAGAACCGCGACACCGTGTCGTATGACGATCCTCTCTTCGGCGCCTGCGTCTATGGAGGTCGAAAAATCCCCGGCGACGCCGGAGGACGCAACGACCCTGACGCCGGTCATGACATCGATGTTCGGATGGCTTTTCACCGCATGGACAAGATCGTTCAGGTACTCGCCGACGTCTTGCCCGTCGATGGTTTTTCGAATATTCCTTGCAAGCCCGCCCAGTTCGTCGGTCTGCTCCGCCAGGGCGACCGGAAATCCCATGTCCGCCAAGGCTCGTGCCGCCGTCATGCCGGAGATTCCTCCCCCCACCACGAGAGCCTTGCGATCGACCGGGACGTCGTAGCCGCGAACCGGTTCCAAATGCCGCGCCCTGGCGATGGCCATGAGGGTAAGCTCCTCGGCTTTTTCGGTCGCTTTTTCCGGGGTTTGACTATGCACCCACGTGCATTGGTTCCGAATGTTCGCCATCTCGAACAGGTAGGGATTGAGACCGGCCTCCGCGACGACTTCCCTGAAAATCGGCTCGTGGGTTTTGGGGCTGCACGAAGAAACGACCACGCGGTTCAATTCGTGCTTTACGATCAAGTTCCAGATACGGTCGAGCCCGTCCTGCGAACAGGCGAAGAGAAGGCTGCGGCATACCGCCACGTCTTTTTGGCTTTTCCTGACGTTTTCGACGATTTTGTCCACGTCCGCCACGCCGGCGATGTTGGAGCCGCAGCGGCAGACGAACACGCCGATTCGCGGCGGTTCGAGCCGGATGTCCGGGTTTTCCGGAACCGTCTCGCGGGTCGCTCGGACGGGTGGGCCGCCGTCCTTTCGAAGCAGAATGGCAGATTCGCAGGACGCCGCGAAGGATTCGGACACGGTTTCGGGAATGTCCTTGGGGCCTTTGGCGGTTCCGCAGGCGAAAACGCCCGGCCGAGATGTCGAGACGGGAGAGAAGGGGCGCGTGCCGACAAAGCCGTCCGCGTTAAGCGCGACGCCGGCGTCTTTTGCGAGGGCGTCAAGGGCTCTGGAAGGCTGCAAGCCCGTCGACAGTACGGCAAGCTCCGCCTGCGACCGTTTTCGTCCATGCAGACGATCTTCAGGTCTTCCGAATCCTCGTCCTTTTCGATGGCGCAAACCTTCGAGCGGACGATGCGAACGCCGTGTCTATCCAGGGCGGTTTGGTAGAACGTCTCGAAGTTTTTGCCGAACGCGCGGATATCGTTTCCATAGACGGCGACGTCCCCCGGTTTCCTGGCGTGTTCCTTGGCGACCACCGCTTCCTTGAGAGCCGCCATGCAACAAAATCCGGAGCAGAAGCCCCTGCCGATGGAAACATCCCTCGAGCCCGCGCACAGGACAAAGGCGATGCTCTTGGGGAGTTTCCCGTCGGACGGCCGGATCAACCGACCCTTGGATGGACCCGACGCGCTCAATACGCGCTCGAATTCGAAGCTTGCGATCACGTTTTTCAACCGCCGGTAGTTCAGCGGCAGGATCGGAGACGGGTCCTAGGGCACGGCCCCGGCGGACAGAATCACAGCGCCGGCGTGGAGGACGAAAAAGCGCTCCCGATCCTCGAAATCGATAGCATCGGCCTTGCACACCCTTTTGCAATCGCCGCACCGGGTGCAAAGCGACATGTCGATGTAGGCGCACGCGGGAACGGCCTGGGGAAACAATATGGAAATGGCCGACCGGGAGTTCATGGAGGCGTTGAAGGCGTCGGGCGTTTTTTCCGGGCAAACCTTGGAGCAGGCGCCGCATGCAATGCATTTTAGCGGATCGACGTATCTTGGCCTCTGCCGGATCAGAACCCTGAAATCCCCGGCCGCGCCAGAAATGTCGGAAACCTCGGCCAACGTCAACAGATGAATGTTTTTTCGCCGGGTGCATTCCGACATCTTGGGGCCCAGAATGCACATGGCGCAGTCGTTGGTGGGAAAGGTCTTGTCCAGCGAAGCCATGGCCCCTCCGATGGAAGACGACGGCTCCACCAGGTAGACCGTGTATCCGGCCTCGGAAAGGTTCAACGCGGATTGAATGCCCCCAATTCCGCCCCCGACGACAAGAACCGTCCCGTCAGGCCTGTTATTCAGTAGATGTTTTTCGCCCACAAGACACCCGCTCATCCTTCTTTGAGTTGTCGAATCGCTTTTTCCAAGGACTCCGGCAACATTTGCCTTAGCTCGGTTTCGCCCAAAAGATGGTTTTCCTTCTTTTTCGAAAGAATATCCGAGCACAGACGAATCCGTGTCAACTGAAGCGCATCCTGAGCAAAGGCCAAGTTTTTCGCGCAGCTGGGATCGACGTATCCTTCGGAAACCGCCATGTCGCGAACGATTTTCATCGCGTCGGCGAACTTCACGTCCTGCGGGCAATGAAAGGAGCAGTTGAAGCACGTCAGGCAGTACCAAGGCAGATCGGAGGAGAGCAGTTCCTCTTTCATCCCCCACAGAATCATCATGATGATTTTCGCGGGACTGAACGCCGGATAGACGCGACTGACCGGGCAGGCCCCCGTGCAAACGCCGCAGGAAAAACAGCGGGTGATATTTTCGCCGCCGGCTTCCCTCTGAATCCGAAACTTGAAATTTCTGTCTAGTTTTTTCATGTCGATGCCTGTTAGCTTTTAGCTGTTAGCGGTTAGGTTTTAGCTGTTGGCCGTTAGCCGTTAGCCGTTAGCGATTAGCTTGACATCGTAAACATAAGCCGCAACCGATTGAAATATTTCGACCTTGTGCGGTCAGGCCGTAATTCCCCCCTTGAGGGGGGCCAGGGGCCGCAATTCCCCCCTTGAGGGGGGCTAG
>CAZNTU010000126.1:0-15635 GCA_964575975.1 uncultured Desulfobacteraceae bacterium | reverse complement strand
TTTTCCGCTTTCCGCGCCGCCAAAGCGCGTGTCAGTTGGCGGGCGAATTCTTCCCCGGCGTCTTTGCCGGCCCGTACAGTTCTTGGACGCCTTGGGAGTTCGCTCGCCAGACGTTTATTTCAAATCCAAAAAACCGGAACGTCGTACTTTTCAATACTTCGATCCTTTGTGACAAGTCGCATCCCACGCCGGTTCGCCTGCGAAATCAGCAATCGATCAAAAGGGTCTTTGTGAAAATCGGGGAGAGAAACCGATTCGACCATCTCGCGAACCGATGGGTGAATCAATTGAATTCGAGACCTGTTGCAAAGCTCTTCTTTCCATTTGTTAACGCTGGAAATGGACAACCGTCCTTTTTTGACGAGCAATGCCGCCTCCCAAAAGGAAATCGAAGACACGAAAAGATTGCCCTTTAACGCTTGTCCGTCGAAAAAATCTACGAATTCTTCCGATACTCCTACTCTGTCGGACCAAAAAATCAACGCATGGGTGTCGAACAGGAAAGCACCCGCCATCAAATATAATCCTCCCAGATTTCTTCAATGGGTTCGATCAACTTTTCGGGTGAAGCCAAAAGCTTGGGCTTGATCGTCATCGCGTCCCTCCAATCCTTTTGGGGCGCGGGAGCCAAGTAGGCGGCTTCCGCGTTTTTTCTTGTAATTACGATTGTTTCGCCTGCCGCGACTCTATCCAAATAGTCGAACAAGTTTCTTCGAAGCTGCGTCGCCGTTACTTTTATCATTTTCGGACCCTTTTGGGATTCTGTTATTATCTTGACATCGTAAACATAAGCCGCAACCAATTGAAATATTTCGACCTTGTGCGGTCGGGTCGCAATTCCCCCCTTGAGGGGGGCTAGGGGGGTGTCTCCGGTGAACAATGGATCGAACATGGCGCAAAGACACCCCCCTAGCCCCCCTCAAGGGGGGAATTGCACCGCCCTCCGACCGCACAGGTTGATAAATTCGGCATGTTACCCGTTAAGTTTACAATGTCAAAATAGTCGATTGTCAATGGTTGTGCTTAAGTCGGCGCTTACGGGATTGCGGACGTTCGTCAATGTTTGTGCGGATGCCGTCCGGCCGGATGGGTGTGATAGTGGGTGTGAAGGTCCCTGGAGTCGCAACAGTATTCGATGCGTCCTTTTTCGAGCGTGTAGATGTTTTTCGTGGTCCGCGCGAGGTAGTCGTATTCGTGGGAAACCATGACGTACGTTATATCAAGGTCGTTAAGGATTTCGATTATGCGCTCCCGGGTGTTTTCGTCCAGGCCGGTCGACGGCTCGTCCAGGAAAAGCACCTTGGGCTCCATTACCAGGACCGTGGCCAAGGCCACGAGCTTCTTCTCCCCACCGGACAGCTTGTGCGTAATCCGGTCCTCGAAACCGCCCAGATGGAGTTTTTTCAGGACGTCCATGGACATTTCCCGAGCTTCGGCCGGAGACTTGCCCATGTTCAGCGGGCCGAAAGCCACGTCCTCCAGAACCGTCGGGGAAAACAACTGGTCGTCGGCGTTTTGGAAGATCAACCCCACCTTTTGGCGCATGCGGCGGAAATCCTTTTCCGATTCCGCTTTTTCCCCCATGAACTCGATTTCGCCGGAATCGGCTTTCAAGAGCCCCATGACAATATGAAGAAGCGTCGATTTGCCGCTTCCGTTGGGTCCGATCAACCCGATCTTCTCCCCCGGTCCGATGGCAAAGTTCAACTGGTCGAGGACCTTCCGCCCGCCCGGATACGAAAAGCAAATGTCTTTCAGTTTTAAAACAGAGTCGTTTTCGTCCATTCCAGATATCCCAATACGATAGAAGACCCGCCAAGAAAGACGCTCCAGACCGTGTCCGATCGGGAAAAGGCGAATTCCCTGGGGGAGTTGAATTTGCCGGCGAAGCCTCTGCAAACCATTGCGCTGTAGACCCGCTCGGCCCTGTCCGCGGCTCTCACGAACAGCATGCCGACAAGGTAGGCGTAGGTTTTATAGGTGTGAAGGTTCGTTCCGGGTTCGAAGCACCTTACCCTCGCGGCCCTGGTCAACCGCTGATATTCCTGCTCCAGAACGAAAACGTATCGGTAGGTGAGAAGCAGCAGGTAAACCAGCTTGTCTGGAACTTTCAGCCTGTGCATCCCCCAGCCGAGATCCGCCAGGGAGGAAGTGCCGGCGAGGGCGATCAGTCCCAAAATGATGGCGTTGGACTTGAGGGTGATTCGGGCGGCCAGCAGTACGCCGGGAAGGGTGAAATCCAATGGTCCAAACGTGAAAAGGGGTTGGCCGGGGAAGGTCAGCGGAAGCATGACCCAGAACAGGAACACGAATCCGTTCACGAGAAGAAGCCTTTTCGCCACGGCTCCGATTTCAAGCCGGGCAACGGCGGCGAGCAAAATCCCGAAGACCAAGGCGGAAACAAGGGTCGCGAAATCCTCGGAAAGGGCCGTCTGGAAAGAAAAGACGGTTACGGCCACAATTTTCAGCCTTGGGTCCATTCTGTGCAGAGGCGACGAACCGAAGGCGAACGATTCGCTAATCATGGATTTTAATCCCCCGTTTTCCGACGACTCCCGAAATAGGCCCCGATTCCGACCAAGCCGATAATATAGCCGATTCCGCCTATTATATCCGACATTGTCGGCCCCGAATCGCTCATGTCGGAGAGTATTTTCATCACGGGCTTCAATTTTTGGTCCACCGCTTTTTCCACGGCTCTTTCGACCATTTCCTCCATCTCCTCTTTGGACATACGCGGTTCCAAAGCGGTTTTATCGTCCGGAATTCCAGGTGCCGGAGCCAAAGCGGCGGATTCCGCCTCCACCGCAGATCCCGGTTCCGACGCGCCGATCTCGTCGGCGGAAATCAACCATTCGTTTCCATGTCCCGCTCCCGCCTGAAGCTCTATCCGAAGCGGAACCCTTTCGGGAATTTCGAACGAAAACACGCCGTTGTCGTCGGTCGTGCCCTCCAGCAGAAGGTTGTTCTCCATGTCGAAAACTTTGATCGCCCCGCCCTTGACCATTTTCGACCCGCTGAACTTGCTTTCGGTATGCACCGTGTTCCCGTCGACCCAAGCGAATATGGATACGCGGTGGGCGAAGGAGTTCGATGGCGACGAGAAAAAGATCATCGCCAAGGCAAGCGACAGACGGAGGATTTTAATCGTTTTCATTTACAGTATCCTATAGTTGCGAACAAGAGCGCTTCCCCGCGCCGGACACGGAAAGACGACCTGCGATCAGCCGTCGCGTACCAGAAGAAGGCTCGGTTGCACCTTTTTCAAAAACATAACGCAAAAAGCCGTTACGAACCCCTCGATTACCATCACGGGCAAATGGGAAACGAGCACCAGTCCGGCCACTTCCAGAAAATTTTCCTCCGTGAAGACGAGGGACAGGGCCACCACAATTCCGCCCATCAGCACGGAGAAAAACCCGACGGCGAAAGCCGCGACAAATGCGGTTTTGTCGTCCCTTTTGACGAACGGCCCGAACAGCAGATGGCATGCGACCGCAGGGGCGGCCATGATTACCGTGTTGACTCCCAGGGTTGTGATCCCCCCGAATTGGAACAGCACCGCTTGAAGGACGAGGGCGACCACGATGGCGGGGACAGCCCCCCATCCCAGGAGCAGTCCCACCAGTCCGTTCATGACAAGATGTACGCTCGACGGCCCTAACGGCACGTGAATCAGGGAGGCAACGAAAAAAGAGGCCGACAGGATTCCCGCCCGCGCGATGCGCTCGTAGTCCAGCCTTTTCAGTCCAAGGGCCGTGCCGGCCGCAGCCAGCGCGGCCCCGGAGGCCAGCACCGGCCAAGACAAAACGCCTTCCGAAATATGCACTTCTATGTTCCTTCCGCGAATTTTATTTGCCGGCTTTCCATTCCTCGAAACGAACCCAGATGACGGCGCCAAGCTCTACGTCCTTTTGCTCTCCGTCGTGCTCGATCTTGTAGTCGGCGGAACTCAGCGCGGCGAACCCCCACCATCCCGGAACCGGAGCCGCGTACGTGAAAATACCGTTTGCGTCGGCCTTGACCGTTTGGGTAATCATGTAGCTCGTGGGAGCCTGGGCCTTTTTGTCCTGGTTGTAATATTCGACCTCCACCTCGGCGAAAGGCACGGGCGCGCCGTCCAGCTTGACGATCCCCTGAAACACGTTGCCGGCGTACAACCCGAACGGCTTCGAAAGCGGGACGATCTCGGTCTTGAGCCCCGCTTCGGCGTCCCACCCTTCGTCGTCCTCGAAAGCCGTCACCACCGTTTTCGTGTAATGGACGATAAAGCAATCCTCGGCCGGTTCCCAGTAGGGCGTCGGTTCCATGGCGAAGACGTAAACTCCCGGCTTTTTGATCGGATAATCCGTCTTCCAGGCCTTGCGGTCCATGACTTTGGTTTCGGCGAGGGAACCCAGAAGATCGCTTTTTTGCCCGTTTACAATCACATCGAACGCCTTGGGTTTTTCAAGGTCCATACCCACCATTTCGAACGGATGGGAGAACGACAAGGTCAGCGCGACGGTTCTTTCCTCGTCCTGCATTACCATGGAGTCGGACGGAATCGCCATTCCGAAGTGGGCAAAACATGGTCGGGCGAACGCGAACAGGCCGACGGACAAGATGAACAGCGGTGCAAAAGCTTTCAAGGATTTTTTCATGGCATCCTCCAAATAAAAAAACCACATGCGGATCGACGCCTTCCTGGCGCGGTTGCCTTCGTGGTTTTCTTTCGATTTTATCGGTTTTTCGAATCGATGGGGGCTTCTGCCCGCCGGTTAAGGAATTCTCGTATATGAAAGTCGGCGAACTGTCAACCATAAAACGGCGTCGTTTTTCAGACCTCTTCGTATACAACCCTCTGGTTGTTCCTGTGATCCACCACGTACAAAATGATCCCGACCTTTCCGATTTCCTCGATCAGAGCGGGCGCTTTTTCCCGCTCGAGGTCGTAAATCCGGAAATAGACGTTCAGAAAGCCCTCCGGAGCGTTTTCCGCAGCGCTTAAAATACTGGCGGTTCGGGCGTCGAATGATCCGACAATCTCCCGGATCTTCTTGATGGGGCCGGGCCTGTCCTCGACTCGAAGCGCCACTTGAATCCCCTTCTTGCCGAGGGCGGCAATGGAAATCAAAGCCCTGAAAATGTCGCTCCGGGTGACAATCCCCGCGACTTTCCCCCTGGAATCCACGACCGGAAGTCCGGAAATGCGGTGTTCGAGCAGTAGCTGCGCGGCTTCCTCTATGGTATAGTCGGGTGGAACAGTAATCGGTTTTTCGACCATCAGGTCCTTGATCCTGATTCTGGAGGTCAGATAAAGCATCTCGTGCATATCCAAAGTGGTGGCGTCCGACGGAGAAGCCCTTTTCAGGTCCCGGTCGCTGACTATGCCGACAAGCCTGTCGCCGGACATAACGGGCAAGAGCCTGATCTTGCGGTCTTTCATCTTGTAGATGGCGTGCTGCATGGACTCGTCGACGTCGATCGAGATGACGTTTTTGGTCATCCAGTTCTTTACCAGCATTTTTTCCTCCTTTCTACGCGTCTAAACTCGGTCAGGATAGGCTTCGAAAAATTTTTTTTTCATGGCACGCGCACATGTCGCATGTCAAGTATACGCCCTAAACGACCAGAATGGAAGGCGGAACTACCCTGCTTGAACCGCCTTTCGCCGATAGCTCGAGTCGTAAAAAATATACGGGTTTGTTTCAAATGGTGTTTGATTACCGCGATTTTTTACCGTACTATTTATCCAAACAAAGACGATGATCGACAAGTCAGCGACCGAAAGGACCATTTATGAACCAGGAAATCAAAAATTACTTGGCCGACATGCCCCACTTTTCATTCCTGTCCGGCGAGCAGCTCGACAAGGTCGCCGCAAGCGCCGTGCAGGAATTCTATCCCGACGACGCCTGGGTCGCGGTACAGGGGGTGACGAAAATCGAGGCCATTGCGATTGTCGTGAAAGGCCAAATGCATCTTTACGTGGAACGGGAGGGCGGAGAAAGAGAGCTGAGCGGGTACATAAAGCCCGGCGAGGTCTTCGGCGGCATTTCGCTTCTGATGAACGGCGGTTTTTCTCTCCGGACCGTTTTCGTGGAAAAGGGTTCGAATCTCTACCGTATCCCCAGCGCGATATTCTTCGAGCTGTGCGAAGGCTCCAAGGAATTCCACGAATATTTCGTGGAGAATTTCAGCAAGCACGTGTTCGACCCCGAATTGAAGAACATCATCGAATCGGGTCAGACAAAGACGTTTTTCTCCGCCCTTGCGCCCTTCTCGTTTCTTCCGGAAGAGGCTTTGGAAAAGGCGGCCAAGGCCATTTCCATCGTCTTCTATCCCAAGGGTACCATCCTCCAGGTGCAGGGGCGCTCGCGCCTGGGATACCTTTACATATTGCAGAAAGGGTCGGCGGAGAGGTACTTCGAGGACGAGGGCAACCAGACCCTGCACGTGGTCCTAGACGAAGGCGACATGTACGGCGGGATTTCCATCCTGCTGAACGACGGAATTCCCATCAGGACTCTCCAGGTCACGGAGGATTCGTACTTTTACCTTCTTCCCAAGAAGGAATTCTTGCATCTCGCTCAAAAATACGAAGAGTTCAGCGAATTTTTCACGGACACTTTCGGAAAAAGAATGCTTGACAGGACATATGCGTCCATAATCGCGAGGACGTCGGCTCCGGTGGAGGAGAGCAGACAGTTTTTCAACCAGCCGGTGCGGCTGGTCTACGACTCCAATCCGGTCGTAGGGTCGGCGAGCATGAGCATCCAGGAAGCGGCGCAAAAAATGGGGAAGGAAAAAAGCAGCTACATGATCGTACCGGGATCGGGCGCTCGCGACATCGGAATCGTGACCACCAGCGACCTGGCCCACAAGGCGGTCGCCAACGGCTACGACTATCGGGGACCCGTGACGGAAATCATGACCGCCCCGCTGTTGACCGTAAGGGACCACGCCATGGTTTTCGAAGCGCTGATGGCCATGATGGATCGCGACGTAAAGCACATAGGGGTCACTGACACCCAAGGCCGCCTCGTGGGAATCGTTTCAAACCGCGAACTGATCTCCTCCCAGGGACAGTCGCCTCTATTCCTGCTGAAGGAAATCTCCAGGGCCGAGTCGTTCCCGGAAATCGTCGCCAAGCACAAGCGCATGCCCAAACTGGTCAAGAGCCTTATCAACAGCGGAGTCACCGCCAGGAACATCAACAGGGTGATCACCGCCGTCTCGGACGCCATTCTGAAAAAGGTCATGGCGTTCGCCCTGAAAGAAATGGACACGCCTCCAAAGCCTTTCGCGTTCGTGATATTCGGAAGCGAGGGCAGAAACGAGCAGACGTTGAAAACCGACCAGGACAACGCCATCGTTTTCGAGGACGCCGAAGACGACGAGCTTGCCAAGACAAGCGAATATTTTCTGGAACTGGGGGAAAAGGTCTGCGACATGCTGAACGAGGCCGGCTACGCATACTGCGAGGGCGGCGTGATGGCGAAAAACCCGATTTGGAACCAGCCCTTGAGCGTGTGGAAGGATTATTTCTCCAAATGGATTTTCACGGCCGAGGGCGAGGACCTGCTGAGAGCCAGCATATTTTTCGATTTCCGGCTGGGTTTCGGCGAAAAGGTCTTCGTGGACCGGCTCCGGGATCATCTCAAAGGCGCCATTGGCGGATGGTCCGGGTTTTTACGGCACATGACCGAAAACGCTCTTTATTTCAGGCCGCCCCTGGGATTTTTTAGAAACTTCGTTGTAGAAAGCAAGGGAAAGCATCGAAACTCGTTCGACATAAAAGGGGCCATGCAGCCCATTGTGGACTTCGCCAGGATTTACGCCTTGAAGGCGCAGGTCGAGGCCACCAACACGTTCGACCGGCTGAGCGAGCTTAGACTGAAAAAGACGCTGACCTCGGAGGAACACGAGGAGCTGGAAAAGGCATACGGTTTCCTGATGCAGCTCAGGTTTTCACGGCAGGTGACCTCCGCCTCGGAAAATTCGGGACCTGACAATTTTATCAACCCGAAACGGCTAACCCATGTGGAACAATCCATGCTCAAGGA
Organism: uncultured Desulfobacteraceae bacterium; assembly: GCA_964575975.1. Lineage (GTDB taxonomy): Bacteria > Desulfobacterota > Desulfobacteria > Desulfobacterales > SKZT01. The sequence continues at coordinate 7,587 of CAZNTU010000126.1, read as the reverse complement.
AATTTTCAAGCGCATCGAAAAATTCCAGGCAAGGATGAACTTCGATTTCATCGGGATCGCTTAGGACGGCCATACGCCAAGAACCTACGGAAAGAAAGGGGACCCTTGATTCTCGACATTGTTTTATTCGTCATCGGACTATCGATCATTTACTACGGTGCGGAGTGGCTCGTAAAGGGCTCGTCGAAGCTTGCGGCAAGCTTTGGAATGTCCCCGCTGGCGATCGGGCTTACCGTCGTGGCGTTCGGAACTTCCGCTCCGGAAGCCGTGGTCAGCATCGTATCCTCGATCAAGGGCAAGAGCATGATTGCCGTGGGAAACGTGATCGGAAGCAACATTTGCAACATCGCCCTCGTGCTGGGGCTTTCCGCGATCTTCATGCCCATTTCCGCCCATACTTCCGTCGTCCGGAGGGACATTCCCATCATGCTGGCAATCTCCGCTTACGTGACGATCATTTCGTACAACTCGGTCGTCGGACGGATCGAGGGATTGACCCTTCTGGTCGGTATCGTGCTGTACACGGTCTTTAACTATCAATTCGCGCGGCGGGAATTCAAAAGGATTTTGGGCAAGGCGGAAATGAAAAGACCGAAAATCGTACCGCCCAAAACCGGAAAACGTCTGACGCAGTCCGGACTGGTGCTCGTTGGCATTCTGGGGGTTACGGGCGGGGCCGAATTGATGGTCCGTTCGGCGGTTTCGGTCATGAGCGTGCTGGGAGTCAGCGAACGGTTCATAGGACTTACGATGGTCGCGTTCGGGACCTCGCTGCCCGAATTGGCCACGTCCGTGGTGGCAGCGTACAAGAAGGAGATGGACATCAGTCTCGGCAACCTCGTGGGAAGCAACGTATTCAACATTCTTTTCGTGCTCGGAGCCGCAGCCTTCGTAAACCCCATCGTGGTTCCGGGGGGATTCGTCAAAAGCGGCTTGATTGTGGATTATCTGGTAATGATCTTCATCAGCTTTCTCCCTTGGCTGATGATGAGAATCAACTACAAGATAAGCCGTCGCCAGGGCTTTTTCCTTTTGGGATGCTATTCGGCCTATTTGGCATATTTGATTTTCAAATCCTAACAATTAAAATATGGATATGTCGCCGGCCTGTTTTTTCGAGCTTGACAAAAACGCGCGAAAGTGAGCTTTTTAACGATTCGGCGCCGGAGTGGAAATTCGCGGCCTTCCTCGCGGATTTTTGATTAAGAATCTATTTAGTGGACAACGCGGAGTTCTTTTATGTTTTACAATTCGAAAAAAGACAAGATCGGAAGAAACGATCCGTGTCCTTGCGGAAGCGGCAAGAAATTCAAGAAATGTTGCATGGACAAGGTTTCTCGCGAAGCCGAAAGCCTCAAGGACGAATATTACAAAAAATACAGGATCAGGCTGAAGGGTCCGGACGACGTGGAAAAGATCGCGAAAGCCGGACGGCTTGTGATAGACACTTTGGACATGGTCGAAATGGAATTGAGGCCCGGCCTTCGGACGGATCGTATCGACAAGCTGGTCCACGAGTACACGCTGGCCCACAACGCGGTTCCCGCTCCGTTGCGCTACAGGGGATTTCCCAAGAGCGTCTGCGTCAGCATAAACGAGGTCATCTGCCACGGGATTCCCGGAGAGCGCAGACTTGAGGACGGAGATATCGTCAACGTCGATGTAACTACGATCCTCGACGGCTTCTACGCCGACGCCAGCAAGACGTATTTCGTGGGCGAACCCGGACCGGACGCCCTCAAAATCGTCGAAATCGCCCGGGAATGCCTGAAGAGAGGAATCGAGCACGCCAAGCCGGGAAACGCTCTCGGCGATATCGGCTACGCGATCCAGAGCTACGCCGAAGGCGAGGGTTGCTCGGTGGTGCGCGAATTCGTCGGCCACGGCGTGGGTTTCGATTTCCACGAGGCTCCCCAAGTGCCCCACTATGGCCGCAAGGGGCAGGGGATAAGACTTGCTCCCGGCATGGTGTTCACCATAGAGCCCATGATCAACCTCGGCGCGAAAGATCTCCGTATACTGCCTGACAGGTGGACAGCGGTCACCTTGGACAACTCCCTGTCGGCCCAGTTCGAACAGACGATCCTGATCACGGAGGAAGGCAACGAAAGCCTTACGCCGTACGAATTGCGATAATGCACGAAATGTTGCACGCAGGTTGTCGGAGGGTAAAAAACAAAAGGGCTGTCGGGGTTGTGGCACTGATAGACATATCCCCCGTGCGCCCTCCTCCAGCATATTCAAGCGAAAACAACGCCTTCAATCGCTTTCTCCTTTTTGAATAGCCGCCCGAGCCCCAGCCCGTCAAACAGGAACCGCTCGAAAGTTTTTTTGGAAGATTCGTTCCAATGCCTGTTTTTGCGAGTCTTTTATACAGTTATCCCCTCATTGACCCCCTTTTTTATTTTCATTATTTTTGGAATGTTCCGGCAGTCGCGATTTTGCGGATAGATAAACCTTTTTTGCAGAATTTCCCGAAATCCATAGAAAGGATCGACTATTCATGAAAAATACATTTCTCCGGCGTACAACAGGGGGAAAGGCCGTTTCAGGAAAGAAAACGAAATGACCGGCCCGTCAAAAACCGCATTCAAGGACGACCGTTTTTTCGATTTGGCTTCGGAAATGCTTGCGGTGGCCTCCAAGCGCGGCGGGGTATGGAGACGCGTCAATCCGGCTTTTTGCAGGCTTTTGAAAAGGGACGAAGACGAGCTGCGGAAAACGTCTTTTTTCCAATTGACGCATCCCGACGATGTCGAAAAATCCAAAAAAGCCTTCGCCGAATTGAAAGCCGGCCAACGTCCGGTAATATTGGAGAACCGGATGCGCCGGAAGAACGGCGAGTACCAGAGTATTTCCTGGAAACTGGCGCAGTTTCCGTCCGAACGCCTGATTTACTGCGCCGGACGCGACATCGAGCGAGCCAGTTCGGCCGAGGCTCGGACAAGGCAGCTTCAGGCTCTCGCGGTGGAACTGATCGAGGCCGAAGAGCGGGAGCGCCGCCGCTTTGCCAAGCTGCTCCACGACGATCTGCAGCAGATCCTCGCAGCAGCGCGTCTGCAGTTGTCCGCCGCCCGGGAAGACATGCCCGACTTGAACGTACTTGCAACCGTGGAGAATCTAATCAGGGAGTCCATTCGCAAGGCCCGTGCTCTTTCGTATGATCTGAGCCCCGCCGTTCTCCATCATTCGGGGTTGATCGCCGCCCTGAAATGGCTCGCCAAGCACATGTTCGACCATTTCGGACTCATGGTCGAAATCGACGAGCAAGCCGCGCGGGATTTCGAGAATTCGTCCTTCAAGGTTTTCATATTCCGCGCCGTTCGGGAACTTTTGTTCAACGTGGTCAAGCACGCCGAGGCGCAAAAGGCGCAAATCGGGCTTTCCAGTCGCAAGGAAAATCTCGTTCTGACTGTCAGCGACCAAGGGAAAGGATTCGACCCCTCGACCCCTCTTTCATGCGACGTTCACGCAGGATTGGGTCTGATCAGCCTTCGGGAGCGAGCACTCGCCATCGGCGGCGAACTTGTGGTGGAAAGCGCGCCGGGGCAAGGAAGTCGCTTTACGCTCACAATCCCGCTCACCCGGGCCGAAACCGGAGAAACGGAAGGCTTGGGTTTGCCTGCCGAAGCGCGGATTCCTGTCCCACACGGACTCTCGGTTTCTGCGGGCGAAGAAATCCGCGTGCTCTTCGCCGACGATCACCAAGTGATGCGCCAAGGTTTGATAGAGTTGATGACCGGCCAACCCAACATCGAGGTGATCGGAGAGGCCGCCTCCGGAAAGGAAGCTCTGGAACTGACCCGGCGGCTCAAACCCGACGTGGTCCTCATGGACGTCTCCATGCCGGAAATGGACGGCATAGAGGCCACACGGCGCATCAAGGAGGAACTTCCCGAAGTGCGCGTGATCGGCCTTACCATGTTCGACGGCGAACAAATGGCCCGAAGAATGCTCAACGCGGGCGTCGAGGCTTTCGTGAGCAAAACGGCTTCCTCGTCTGAACTGCTCAGGGCGATCTACGGAGTGGGAAAGCCCGAGGACGAGAGCGGCTAAAAAACGGAGTTCAGTGGTTCGACGTTCAGGGGTATGGGCGCTAACGAGGAGAAAAGAATATGATAGGGTCGGAAGGCTTCGCGAAAAAAATCCTGAGCGCGTCGCTAAACGGCATATACATTTTCGACATCAAGCTGCAACGACACGTGTTCATCAACAAAAGGTACACCCAGCTTACCGGTTACACGCTCGAAGACTTGAAGGCGATCGACGATACAGGGGCACGCGAGTTGTTTCATCCGGACGACATGCCGCGAATCGCCGAACATTGGGAAGAATTGACGAAAAGCGACGACCGGCTTCTGGAGATACAGTACCGCTACAGGACCAAAGAGGGGCGCTGGATCTGGTGTTTTTCCCGGAATCGGGTATTCGAGCGCTCCGCCGACGGATCGGCTTGCCAAATAATCGGAACGTTCATCGACGTCACCGACCGCAAGCGAGCCGAGGATGCGTTGCGGGAGAGCGAGCGGAGATTCCGGTTCCTGATCGATTCCATTCCGCACGTCGTCTGGGCGGCACGACCCGACGGAACCACCGAGTATTGCAACAACCGGGCGCTCGACTACCTTGGCCGCACGTTCGATCAGATGAAGAATTGGAACTGGGTCGATTCGATCCATTCCGAAGACCGCCAACGTGTGGTGGACGATTGGAAGCGGTCTCTCGCGACCGGCGAGGAACATCGAATCGAGGCAAGAATCAGGAACGGCATCACGGGCGAATACCGATGGTTTCTGACCCATGCGGTTCCGCAGCGCGACGAGGACGGTAAAATTCTTCGATGGTTCGGCACCTCCACCGACATCGACGATATCAAGAAAGCCGAACAGGACCTGAAGCAAAGCGAGGCACGGTTTCGCCTGGTGGTGGAAAACTCGTGGGACGGCATTCACCAGGTGGATTTGCAGACGGGCCGGTATGTGTTCATCAGTCCCTCGCAAGAAAGATTGACCGGCTTCAAGACGAAAGAACTCATGATGTCGATGGAGGAAGCTTCGGCACGGCTCCATCCGGACGACTACGAACGCGTCGAGGAATACCTGGGACGGATCATTTCCGGGGAAAAGCCGGAAGGCACGGTCGAATATCGCTGGCTTGTGAAAAGCGGGGAGTATCGGTGGTTCAGCGACAGCCGGCAAGCCATTTTCGACGAAAACGGCAAAGCGGTCGCGCTTGTGGGAATCACGCGGGACATAACCGAAACAAAACAGATTCAAGCGGAACTGGAAAAATCGAAAGAAGAGCTTGAAAAGAAAGTCGCCGAACGAACCGCTTTGGCGGAATCGCGCGCGAGTCAGCTCCAGGCCTTGGCCGTGGAGCTTATCGAAGCGGAGGAGCGGGAGCGGAGAAGAGTCGCCCAATTGCTCCACGAGGACTTGCAGCAAATCCTGGCCGCCATTCAGTTGCAACTTCGGGCGGCCGGCGCGACCGCGCCGGGTCTCCAGGAACTGAACGTTTCCAGGGAAATGCTGGGCGAAGCCATAAAAAAGGCTCGCCGCCTGTCCCACGACCTGAGTCCCGCCGTTCTGCAACACTTCGGTCTGATCGCATCTCTGGAATGGCTGATATCCTGGATGAAGGAAAATTTCGAATTGGAGGTCGAGTTGGAAGCCGATTCGGTTCGGGACGTGAATGGCGAGCCGCTAAAGGTGTTTTTGTTCCGGGCCGCGCGTGAACTTTTGTTCAACGTGGTCAAGCACGCGGAGGTGAAAACGGCTCGGGTCGAGCTTTCGTATACCGGCGAAGGGGTCGTAATCGCGATTTCAGACCGGGGCAAAGGGATCGATCCGAACATATTGAAGTCGTACGACGGAAGGACCGGCCTGGGACTGGCGAGCATCCGGGAACGTGCGCGCTACCTGGGAGGAGATCTGGAAATCGAGGGCGCTCCGAGTAAGGGGAGTCGACTCACCCTGACTGTCCCGCTCGGAATCGATCAAGAAAAAGCCCGGAGGATCCGGCCGGCTACGGAACGAAAACCCGGAATCCCGGCAGATTTGGAGGATTTCGCCGCCGCGGAGGCCATAAGGGTGCTTTTCGTCGATGACCATGACGTGATGCGCCAGGGATTGATAAAGCTGATTTCGGGCCAGCCGGAGATCGAAGTCGCCGGCGAGGCCGCCAACGGGAGAGAAGCCATAGAAAGTGCCCTGTCGATCAAGCCGGACGTGATACTCATGGACGTCTCCATGCCCGAGATGGACGGCATCGAAGCCACCCGTCGAATCAAGAAGGAACTGCCCCGTTCCCGCGTGATCGGCCTGTCGATGTTCGACGAAGAGGAAATCGCCCGCAAGATGCGCCGGGCCGGAGCGGAGGCTTTTCTGAGCAAAACGGCGTCTTCGTCCGAACTGCTGAAGACGATATACGAGGTGGTGCGGCAGGAACGGTCGAGCAGACAGGATGGTTGACTGTCTTATGAGCGCGGCGTTTCGGACTGTGTTGAAACGCCGCGCTCATAATGTTGATAGTAGCCTTCCAAGACTTTTTTTTATTACGATCGGGCGAGGTCGAAACGATCAAGGTTCATTACTTTGTCCCACGCCGCCGCAAAGTCATGCACGAACTTCTCCCGGGAGTCCTCGCATCCGTAGACTTCCGCCAAGGCCCGGAGCTGGGAGTTGGAACCGAAGACGAGATCCGCGCGGGTGGCGGTCCACTTGAGTTCGCCCGTTGCGCGGTCGCGACCTTCGAACACCTCTTCGTCTTCCGATGCCGCCTTCCACGTGGTGCCCATGTCCAGCAGATTCGCGAAGAAATCGTTGGTGAGCGTCTCCGGCCGCTTGGTGAAGACGCCGTGTCGGGATTGTCCGAAGTTGGCGTTCAAGACGCGCATTCCGCCAATCAGAACCGTCATCTCGGGCGCCGTCAGCGTGAGCAGTTGCGCGCGATCGAGCAGCAGCTCCTCCGTCGCCGCGGCGTATTTGGTTTTCAGATAGTTGCGAAACCCGTCCGCGACCGGCTCCAGCACGGCGAACGATTCCACGTCGGTTTGATCCTGCGACGCATCCGTGCGTCCCGGCGAGAAGGGAACAGTCACGTCGTGGCCGGCGTTTTTCGCCGCTTGCTCGACAGCCGCGCATCCGCCCAGAACGATCAAGTCGGCTAGCGAAACCGCCTTTCCCCCCGACTGCGCGCCGTTGAATTTCTTTTGGATTCCCTCGAGGGTTTCCAGCACGGTCTTCAATCGGTCCGGCTGGTTGACGTCCCAATCCTTCTGCGGGGCGAGACGAATGCGCGCCCCGTTCGCGCCGCCGCGCTTGTCGGAGCCGCGGAAAGTTGACGCCGACGCCCAGGCGGTCGATACCAGTTCCGGGATCGACAGGCCCGAGGCAAGGATCTTGCCCTTTAGATCGGCGATGTCCCGCGCGTCGATCAGTTCGTGATCGACCGCAGGCACCGGATCCTGCCAGATCAGTTCCTCTTCCGGGACCTCCGGACCGAGATAGCGCGAACGGGGGCCCATGTCGCGATGGGTCAGCTTGAACCACGCACGGGCGAAGGCGTCCGCGAATTCCTCGGGGTTCT
>CAZNTU010000125.1:0-15722 GCA_964575975.1 uncultured Desulfobacteraceae bacterium | reverse complement strand
ATTGGTTGATTGGTTATTGGTTGATTGGTTGATTGGTTATTGGTTGATTGGTTGATTGGTTATTGGTTATTGGTTATTGGTTATTGGTTATTGGTTGATTGGTTATTGGTTACTGGGTGATTGGAAACGCTTTTCTCCCAAACTCCCAACTCTTTATCCCTTCACCACCCCCAGCGGCCTCAGCTTCACGACCGGTTCGATCAGGTCCAGCTCCGACGCGATGACCGCGTCGATGTCCTTGTACGCCTGGGGGGCTTCGCCAAGGTCGTAGCTTCCCTTTCCCTTGCCCCTCCTCGCCTTGTTCCAGCGGTCGTAGACGACGGTTCCCATGGCCTTGTCGCACTCCTCGGGAGTAAGCAGCCGCGACGCCTCCATTCTTCCCATTTTGCGCCCCGCCCCGTGGGAGCAGGACGCGAACGATTCGGGGTTTCCAAGGCCCTTCACGATATACGACGACGCGCCCATGGAACCGGGCACGATTCCGATTTCGCCTTCTCCCGCCGAGGTCGCGCCCTTTCTGTGGACCCATACGTTCTGCCCGAAATGGTTCTCCAACGCGGCGTAGTTGTGATGGATATTGACCGATTCTTCGAATTCGGTCCCCTTGAACACGGACGAAAACGCCTCCATGAAGTTCAGCATGATTCTCCGCCGGTTCTCCCTGGCGTAGGCGAGGGCGGAATTCATGTCATGGATATAATCCCTTCCCTCGGGAGAATCGGCCGGAAGAAACGCCAGATCACGGTGGGGGATGCCCGCGTGCCACGTCTCGTTCAAGCCGAGGGCTATATTGTGGTAGAACTTCGCGATCACGTTTCCCAGGTGCCTCGAACCCGAATGGATCATGAGCCACACGAAACCGTCGTCCCCCGCCTGGATTTCGATGAAATGGTTCCCTCCCCCGAGGGTACCCAGGTTTTTGGTCGCCAAATCGCGCACATGGGCGGAGTACCATCCCCTCTCCCTGGACTCGTCCATTCGTTCGTCGAAGCCGTCCCAGGTTTGCGGACTCTTGTGCGAGTTTCCCTCCCCCCTCGGGATTCTTTCCTTCACTCCTTCCACGACCGCTCTCAGCGACTCTCTCGTGGTTTCCTCGGGTTTCGCGCTTGTCCTGACAGCCCCCATTCCGCATCCGATATCCACGCCCACCGCGTTGGGAATCACGGCGTCCTTGCACGCGATCACGCCTCCGATGGGCATTCCGTATCCCGGATGGCAATCGGGCATGAGAGCCACATGGCGAAACACCGCAGGATGCATGGCAAGATTGACTGCCTGTTCCATGGCGGTTTTTTCGATGTCCGCGCACCACGATTTGATCGGAGTCCTGTAGTTTTTCTCGTATTTTACCCATTCCATATCGGTTCCACCTTTTATTTAATTGTCTCGGTCACCCTGTTTCGATTTCCCAGACGTTGGATTCGAGTTCGTTTATACGGATATCTACGTCCAGGAACTTTTTTACGATTTCCGCGTTGGTGAGAGTGTGCCGCGTGGGGGCGAGGGTCCGGAAAACGCCCTTTCCGGCCATGGCCAGCGGGATCAGGAGCTGGTCGGCCAGATATTTTCCTACGGGAGCGCCGGAGGCCAAATATTCCCGGACCTGCTTCGCGGTTCTTTCCGCCACTTTTTCCGCCGGGACTCCCTTTTCCCCGAAACCCGTGAACACCTCCGTCACGTTCTCGCTTTCGATTTCAACCGCGAGCACGTTTCCCGGTCCGAGCGCGTTTTCCACTTCCACCGCCTCGAGGCAATCCCTGTCCCACCCCAGTTTTTCCGCGACCGTCTTCAATTCGCGCCGGGCGATACGGACCGGAAGGTTGGATACGGCGGCGCGGGCTTTTCGACGGATCACCCCGCCCCTCTCGACCAGTGTCAAGCCTGCCAGCCTTTTCGCCGGCTCGACTGAAACGCGGAACTTTCCGCCTCCCGCCGGATAGAATCCCGGCCTCTCCAGGACCGCCTCGACTTTCGCGCCCATCCGGTTCAAAAGAGGTATGAACGCCTTTTCCAGAAAATCGAACGGAGGCGCGCAGGGGTTGTGCGTGCCGCCCTCCAGGAAGATCTCCGACGGGCCGTCCGCGACGACCAGCGCCGGAAGAATCGTCTGGAGCACCAGCGTGCAGCTTCCGGCCGAACCGATGGCGAAGCGGTACTTGCCCGGCCTGATGGCGGACGGCTCGAATGCGAACGCCTTGGAACCTATGTCCGCGCCCGTAAGCTTCGCACCCCCGATTTCCGCCGCTGCCGACGCGGCAGTCAAGTGCTGCCTCATCAGCCCCGGCTTCTTTCTCCCCGCCCGAATGTTCGATATCGAAAACGGCTTCCCCGTAATCAGGGAAAGCGCCAGCGAGGTCCTGACAATCTGGCCCCCGCCCTCTCCGTACGAACCGTCGATCGCAATCATGCCTTTGCAGCTCCTTTCCGTTTTTTCTTTTTTCCCTGTTTTCAATTCTTGTTTTTAAATTCGGGCATATCGAAGCACATCCGTCATCCGAAAGTCAGACAGGTCCGACATTTCCGACCCGTCTGACCCAGCCCGCGTCAAAACGAATTTCCCAGTCGCCCATCCCTCGGTCGAACGGTAGCGCCGCCTTCCACGGCGGCGCGGCGCTACTGCCGCAATGCTTCGTCAAGAGCAACCGGAACATGTGATCGAATCGATCCTCACAATAAATTCACGATCCTCTCCGCAAGCCCTTTCTCCCCAAGAACCACGTCGAAAAACAGGCGGCGACCCTTTCCAAGAAATCCCTTGAACTCGCCGCCCCTGAAATACAAACCCTTTTCGTGGAATTTAACATTGACATACTTGAAAAGCCATATGCCCGACTCCTTTCTTCGATTTTCGATCACCGCCGCCGAGATAGCCTTCGGGGACGAGCCGACGTTCGGTTTCTCGTCCGGCATGCGGAGCGTCGTTTAAGCAATCGCCGCAGTTCGAGCCGATTTCTTCTTTCGGCTCCAAATTCAGGCGAAAGCGGAATCCACGCGCTGCATGGCACGCCGGCGCGCCGTCCGCCGCGAATTCCGGATCGCTCCCGGGCCATCCGCGATACGGTGCTCTACCATTGAGCTATCCAGTCCGACGTTCGACCGGTCTGTAACCATGTTCTGAACACGCGACGTCGAACGGGGCCGAGGATGTTTTCGCTCCGGGCACTCGCGACTGGACGCGCCGCAGGACGGCGGACGCCGGATGATCGACGGATGCGATGAGCAACCTCCGTGCCGAAAACTCGCACAAGACGGACGTTTTTCCGCAACTTGTCGGATTTATTAGAAATTCGAATGCGCCATTGTTTTTTCTTGACGACCGACCGACAGAAGGGTATGAATAACGGATGAGAAAAATTTATAAACGTTATCCTTCGATCTACATTTCAACAGACTCTGCTCGATGGAACCGATCAACGTCATAGGATTTCTGGGACCGACTCTTGACGCGGGCGACAGCCAGTCGCGCTGGGAGCGATGGCGTCCCACGGTGGCCGTCTGCCAGCACGAGGACCTGCTGGTGGAACGCTTCGACATTCTCTGCCAAAAAAGATTCGCCCCGCTTTTGAAGCGCGTCGCGGAAGACATCGGGTGCGTTTCGCCCGAGACCGAGGTTGTGGCGCACGAGATCGAATTTTCCGACCCGTGGGATTTCGAGGAAGTGTACGGGCAGCTGCACGACTTCGCCGGAAACTTCCCTTTCGAGCCGGAATCGTGGCAGTACCTGATCCACATCACGACCGGCTCCCACGTGGCGCAGATTTGCCTCTTCCTTCTCGCCGAGGCGCGCTATCTACCGGGAAAGCTCCTTCAAACGAGCCCGCGCTCCTGCGACCGGCACGATCCGGGACCCGAGGGCGAATACCGAATCATCGATCTGGACTTGTCCAAATACGACCGGATCGCCATGCGGTTCGAAAAGGAGACCAAGGACGACATCTCCTTTCTGAAGTCGGGAATCGAGACCCGCAACCCGGAGTTCAACCGGCTGATCGAAAGGATCGAACGAGTCGCGGTCAACTCCCGGGAGCCGATCCTTCTGACGGGCCCGACGGGCGCGGGCAAATCGAACCTCGCCAGGAGAATCCACGAACTGAGAAAATCAAGAAGGCTTCTGGAGGGAAACTTCGTCGAGGTCAACTGCGCGACCCTTCGAGGCGACGCGGCAATGTCGGCGCTTTTCGGCCACAAGAAGGGGGCGTTCACCGGAGCGGCCTCTGACCGCATGGGGCTTTTGCGGGCGGCGGACGGGGGCATGCTTTTCCTGGACGAAATCGGCGAGCTTGGCCTCGACGAGCAAACCATGCTTCTTAGAGCGGTGGAGGAGAAGCGGTTTCTTCCGGTGGGATCGGACAAGGAGGCGCAAAGCGACTTCCAGCTCGCGTGCGGCACCAACCGCGATTTGTTTTCCGACGCGAGAAATGGTCGCTTCCGGGAGGACCTTCTTGCGAGGATCGACGTCTGGACGTTCGAGCTTCCAGGACTCGCCCAAAGGCCCGAGGACATCGAGCCCAACCTGGAATACGAACTGGACCGGTACGCCGCCCGAAACCAAAGCCGCGTCGCGTTCAACAAGGAGGCGAAGAAGAAGTTTCTCGACTTCGCCGCCTCCCCCCGCGCGATCTGGTCGGCGAACTTTCGGGACCTGAACGGCGCGGTGATCCGGATGGCCACCCTTTGCATCGGCGGAAGAATCACCGCGGACGTGGCGGACGAGGAAATCGCAAGGCTGAGCCGCATGTGGGGATTGAAAGCGCCGGACGAGACCGAGGGGCCGGTGGAAAAAATCCTGGGAAAAGAAAAGGCCTCGGCGATCGACCGGTTCGACAGGGTCCAGTTGGCCGAAGTCCTGAAAGTCTGTACAGAGTCCAAAAACATGTCGGAGGCCGGAAGAAAGCTTTTCGCGGCCTCCAGGGAGAGAAAAAAGACCTCCAACGACGCCGACCGTCTAAGGAAATACCTGTCTCGATTCGATCTCAATTGGTCGGATTTGGCATAACCCGTACTCGGAATGGCTAAAGGGAAGAAATCTCCTTTCGGTCGCAGTCTGGGGCGATGAAAACGTGGTTTTTCCGGCACTGGAATTTCCTCCCGGTTTTGTTCCTTTCCAGGAATGCAAGCTCTGTTTCGTTTCGCCGGGCGGCCCCGACGGACGAGGCGGCGTCGCGGTCTTACGGTAGCGCCGCCTTCCGCGGCGCCCTGCGGTTCCCCGGTCCGATTCGGTCTCCGGGCACCCGCGCCGCCGCGGAAGGCGGCGCTGCCGGAAATCGGCTCGGCCCTGCCTTGGAACGAGGAGATGGAAAACCGAAAATCCGGAACGGATTTCGGATGAAAAACAGCCCCTTGAAATGAATGATTTTCATCACCCCAGATAGGAGGTACAATGCCAAGAAAGAATAAAAGATCGGAATCATTATACCAATTGAAAGTCACCTTGACCGGAAGCAAGCCTCCAATTTGGAGAAGATTGATCGTCGAGGATAGCATAAGATTGGACGGACTGCATTCCGTTTTGCAGATTGCAATGGGATGGTCCAACTATCACTTGCATCAATACAGGGTTGGAAATACGTACATCGGAATTCCGGACCGGGAATGGGATATGGATATTAAAGACGAGCGGAAGGTTCATTTAAAAGACATTCTTTCCAATCCCAAGGACGGCCTTGTTTACGAATATGATTTCGGCGACGGCTGGGAACACAAAATCGTTCTCGAAAAGGTTCTTCCTTTGGATTTTTCCGAATCCCCCTTGGTCGTCAAAGGCAAAAAGGCATGCCCTCCGGAGGATTGCGGAGGTATTTGGGGATACTACGATTTTTTGGAGGCAATCCAAGATCCGAAACATAAAGAACACGAATCCATGCTCGAATGGGTTGGCGGGGAATTCGATCCCGATGCGTTCGATATGGAATTGATCAATGACAAGCTAAAAAGGTTGAAATATTGATATCAACCTATTCTCGACTCTGCAAGCATCGTGCGGCTATGGAGCCGGAATCGGACAGTATGGTCAACGCATGCGAATCGCCGAGGCGTCTTCCGAACGTGGAAAAGAACGGCGCCGGAAAACATATTCCGGCGCTATTGAAAAGAAATGTTCGAACAAGCGAAGGCTATTCGATCTGGCCGCGAATTTCCCCGCCCGGGTTCGCGACCGTGTGGACGTTTACGTAGGCATTGCCCGCTTTCATTTCCCGGACCAATTCTTCAATGTGATCGGGGAATGGCCAAGGAAGGCGTTTTCAGGAGCGTTTACGGACTTTCGCACCCGCCCGAGGGCGTTCGTCCCGAAAGGCAGGCAAACCGCAAAAGGACTACGGACGTAGGTCTCCACAAGAGCATTGGAAGTCGTGTTCTGCACGTTCGGAACGAACTCCCGCCACGTCCACTGTCATGGCGGACTTGTCGTGTCCGGACGACAAACAAGATGGTAGTGAAAATTGAAATACGCTTGGAATTCAATTTTCCGACGATGAAACATCGGGCCGGTATTTCCTGATAAATTCCAGCACGCAGTTAATGTGGATTCTCATCCTTTCGAAAGCAAGTTGGGAATCGTGCGCCTTGATCGCGTTCATTATGTCCGTATGCTGGCGAACGACGTCCCTTTTTCTTTGGGGATTCTCGTACCAGAAGGCGTGGCTTTCCCGGATGCCGTAAAACAGAAAATCGTAGAACTCTCTCATGAGATGGACCTGGACCGGATTTTTCGAGGCGTAGGCGACCGCCATGTGGAAGGATACGTCCGCCTCCGTTCCGTGCCTTCCCTCCGCAATCTCCTTTTCCATTTCCTCGATGCTGTCTTCCAAAAAACGGATGTCCTCTTCCACGGCGCGTCTGGCCGCCAGAAAGGCCGAATTGCATTCCAGTCCCAACCGGACCTCCAGCAAGTCGTCGAGACGGGCATCGTTGGCTTCCATGGCCAAGGCCAGAGGATTGTTCGCTCTCGAGTCCGGCGATCGCACGAAAGTTCCCTGGCCCTGCCGATTTTCCAGGATTCCCAATCCCACCAGTCGATCGATCGCGCTGAGAACGGTCGTCCGACTCACGCCCAAGCACCCCGCCAATTCTCTTTCCGGCATCAGCTGCCCGCCTGGCTTGAGGCTTCCGCGGGCGACGATCTCCCTGAGTTGGTCGAACACTTGATCCGATATTTTCTTCGGCTTGATCGGTTTCAAATGAATTTTCATGGACTCACGTTTTTTCGCGCCTGGGGGTATGCCGACGCGAAGGCGCCCAGCGCTTTTCGCAAAAAATCGATATCGAAGTAAAGCATATCGCCGAAATAGTCGCGGAGCAAGTCGCCGATTCGGTCGAAAAACCATGATAATCGGTAAAGACGGCCTTTCGGCCGTCTTTCCAATTACTCGTCAAATAGCTCCACGACCGACGTTTTTCCTCAGCGAGACCTGCTTTCAGGCAATTAGAATCCGATACGCAAGGTTCATGATAGCCCTCCTTTCTTTACAGGGATCGCGATCTTGACCGTGCATCCTCGATCCTCGTTGTTTTCCGCCGCCACCCGGCCGCCCATCCTTTCCACGAACTTTTTCACGATGGCAAGGCCGATGCCCACACCGCGCGTATTTTGAACCGCCGTGCCTTCTCCCCGGTAGAAGTCGTCGAATATTTTCTTCAGTTCCTTCCGGGGGATGCCGGGGCCCGTGTCGGACAGCGAAACGACTACCCGGTTTCCATCCCGCGCAATCCTCAAGGTCAGCTCCCGGACCGGCAGGTTTTTGCCGAACTTGACGCTGTTTTCCATCAGGTTGATCAGCACCTGGACCATGGCGTCGCGGTCGTACGGAAAATCGGAAATCTCCTCTTTTTCCACCCGCAACGAAAAACCCTCCGCCAGCAGCTTTTCCCCCATGACGCCCCGGACCTCCTCGATCACGTCCTCGAAATCGCCTTTTTTCGTCCTGATGGGCCTTCGGTTGTTCTCCAGGCGGGAAAGCTCCAGGACGTTTTCGATCAGCCGGGAGAGCCGCGCGCTTTCCGAAGTCAGCACGCCGAAATAGACCAGTTCGCTTTCCCGGTCGGAGGCGACGCCCTGCTCCAGCATCTCCGCGTACATGCGGATGTTGGTCAGGGGCGTTTTCAGCTCGTGGGTCACCGACGAGACGAAGCGGTTTCTGCGCTGGGCAAGGTCCAGCACCGACCTCGCGCTTTGGTAGATCGCGAGAAAGCCGGCGAGCATGACGATCCCCAAGGCCGCCATCATGATGTTCAGCGTTTTTCTTCCCTCCGCTTTCGGAAGATCGAATCCGGAAAGCCGCGCCTCCAGAAACGAAAACGGGCGGGGAAAGCGCCTGGAGAGAGTAATTGCCGCCTCGGAGCGGGCCTGGTTTCTTCCAGCCCCTGCGGAAAGGAACGCGATTCGGCTGCCGTTGTCGGCCACCGTCAAATCGAGGGCCGCAAACTGGTTCATAGGCTGCCCCGAAAAACTGGTTTCCGACAGGTGCTGCAAAAACGCCTCGATTCCGATGACCGCCCCTTGACGATAGATCAGGTTGTCGATCGCCACTCGCCGGAACAAAAAGAGAAGTTCGTCGTCGATGAAAACCGATTGAAGCGGCGCCACCTCGGCCTGGAACGAGAATGGCGCTGGGCTCGACGCGGACGTTTCCGTCATGCGATCCTCGGCGAACACGCTCGCTGCGGCGTCGTCCCGTCGCGAAAAAGACGACTGCGGCGCGGAGAAATCCCAGGATTCGTTCTTCTCGATTCCGTAGTCCTTTTGGGTCTGTTCCGCATCCAGACCCTGTCGTTGCTGGCGAAACATGTTGATGGCCTGGTCGGGACTGATAGGCTCCACCCGCTTGGATTTCCTTCCCAGGTAGCTTTTCTTCTCCATGTCCCCGGAAACGTCCAGGTATTGCTCCGCGAAACCCGAAGCCTTTTGCCTTTTCGTATCCTCCCGCTTTTCCTCGGCGGAGAAAAGGGCGGCCTCTTTTTCGTCCGCACCCTTCTCCGACGTGTCCTTGTCCGCTTCGCCTTTAACCGCTCTTTTGCCGTTGAAAATATCGTTGACTATTTCCAACCTCGACAGGAGTTCCGTGCGACCGTCGGGTGCCGATTCCGCTTCCAGCGACGGCGACACGAAGGAGCCGTCGGGATTGTTCTGCAAATAAGCCAGAACGAAGAATGGCTTGGGGGGTTCGGAAGCGCCTCCGCCGGAGCCTCGGATCCCGACCGGTTTGTTTTCCACCCTTGTTGCCGCCCGTCCCCCGTAATCGTCGATCGCTTTCGACTCCTCCGAGGCCGTGAAATCCTCCAGCTCCTTTTCCATCCGGTTGAAAAGGGTCTCCCCGAAAAACCGGAACCGGGCGATCTCCTCCTGTTCCAGACTTTTGTGGGTCCGGAACACGAAATATGCGAGGGGAACCGACAGGGCGAGGCAAAACAGGATCATAAAAAGCCTAAGACGTCCCATCATGCAAGCTCCAGCAGGTAGCCCTCGCCCCGAACCGTCTTGATGAACGGCTTGTCCCCGATCAGCTGGGCGATTTTTTTCCTGAGCTTCAATATGTGGATGTCCACGGTCCGGGTCTCCACGTCGGGGGTCGCGTAGTTCCAGACCTCGGTCAAAAGCTCCGCCTTGGAGACGATCCTGCCCCGGTTGAAATGAAGATACCGGACGATCTCCATTTCCCTCCGGGTCAGCTCGGCGACGCTCTTCCCCCAAGAGGCCGTCAAGGTGTTGCCGTCCAGGACGATTCCGGAAAACTCGAGCCGTTCTTCGGACGACGTCTTTCCGGCTCGCCTGAGAATCGCCTCCACCCGGACCATCAATTCCCGGAGAGAAAAGGGTTTGCTGACGTAGTCGTCGGCGCCCGCCTGAAACCCGGCCACCACCTCGTCCTCGGAACCCTTGGCCGTCAACATCATGATCGCCTGGGCGGGCTTTTGCCGCCTTAGATTTTTGCAAATGGAGAAACCGTCCATGGAGGGCAGCATGACGTCCAGGACGATCAGGTCGAAGCTCTTCCCGAGAGCGGTCCGAAGCCCCTCCGCGCCGTCCTCGACGCCCTCCGCACGAAATCCGTTGAAAACGAGAACGTCCAGAAGACCCCGCAGGATAGCGGGATCGTCCTCCACCACCAGTATGTCCGCCTTGGGCCGTCTTTTCATGTCGCGATCGCCTCCTGCAATCCCGTTCAAAATACCACGATTCCGACAATTCGAACGCAAAACTTATGCAAAAAAACGACGCGGCTTTTTACGTCTCTTTGTATTGCGTCCTCGCGCCGCCAAAGGCATCATGGACCCGTAGAGCGCATTTCATCAACACTTTTTCTCAAGGATGACGTCATGCGAAAAACTGACGGGAAAACAACTTGAATATCGCGCCGAGGTTGGCTGCCGTCACTACAGGCCATGCACTGCCAAGAATAGAATACCATGCCTGAAAGCCCGATACCACAAGTGTTTCATGCGATTGCTTTGGAGTGCGCGTCTTGACATATTTCCTCCTGCGGGGTATGTTGCAAACAAAGAAGAAAAACGCAAGAAAAGGAAAGACGATGGATACGACTCGCACGAACCATTCTGCCGTTGTCAGGACCGAACGGGGCTTAACCATAGCCGGTACCCGGATTACACTATATAACGTCATGGATTCCTTCAAAAGGAATTGGCCCCCGAAATTGATCCAAGCCTGGCTTGAGCTGACGGATCGACAAATGCAGGGCGCGTTGGACTATATTGATGCCCATCGGGAGGAGGTCGAGACGGAATACCAATTGGTGCTGCGACAGGCGGAGGAAATTCGCCTATATTGGGAAGAACGAAATCGTCGCTGTTTGGCGGATATTGCGGCGCGTCCTCCTCGACCGGGGACAGAGCGGCTGCGCGCCAAGCTGCATGCCCGGAAAAACGAACTCGGGCTTGGTTGATGCTGATCCTGGTCGATCACAATCTGGCCGGTAAAGCATTGGTATTATGGGGCGCACTTGTTGCGGAAGGGTGGTCGGAATTTCTGTCGGTTCGCGTGGTCGGGCTCCAGGATGTTGGATTGGCCCTGAATAGCAGTGATCGGATCGTCTGGCGATTCGCGCAAGAACACGGGATGGTTTTGCTCACCGATAACCGGAATATGAAAGGCCCGGATTCATTGGAGCAGACGATTCGAGAAGAAACGACCTCGACCTCGCTTCCGGTAATCACGATTGGAGATCCGGATCGTCTGGCGGAAAAGATGTATCGGGACCAATGCGTGACCCGCCTCGCTGAAATTCTTCTCGATTTCGAAAATTATCACGGTACTGGCCGACTCTTCATTCCGTAAGGGTGCAAGCTCTTCCCGAGAGCGGTCCGAAGCCCCTCTGCGCCGTCCTCGACGCCCTCCGCACGAAATCCGTTGAAAACGAGAACGTCCAGAAGACCCCGCAGGATAGCGGGATCGTCCTCCACCACCAGTATGTCCGCCTTGGGCCGTCTTTTCATGTCGCGATCGCCTCCTGCAATCCCGTTCAAAATACCACGATTCCGACAATTCGAACGCAAAACTTATGCAAAAAAACGACGCGGCTTTTTACGTCTCTTTGTATTGCGTCCTCGCGCCGCCAAAGGCATCATGGACCCGTAGAGCGCATTTCATCAACATTTTTTTTCAAGGAGGATATCATGGTAAAAGCTGACGGGAAAAAAATCGTGATCGTACTTTTTCTGATTTCGGTGGCGGTCGCGGCGCTTATATGCGCGGACGAGCGGGCGACGACCGCAACCACCGCTGCGGTCTCGACGATCTCCACGCCCTCTTCGACCGCTTCGGCCGCCCCTGTAGCGACCGCAACCGGCCCGGACGCCGTAGAGGTTTCCGCGAGACTGGTTCAGGACAAGATTCTTGTCGGCGGCGACGGCAGGGTTTTCGTCAATTTGTCTCTGCAAGCCCCTCGGGCGCCGGAAACGCCCGAGACGAGTCCCGAAAAGACCCCCGGCGTGGATCTTGCCGTCGTGCTGGATAGAAGCGGTTCCATGGAGGGGGAAAAGATCCGGCAGGCCAAGGAGGCGGCGGTTCGCCTGGTGGAATCGTTGAGACCTGGAGACCGGTTCTGCATGGTTACCTATTCGGACGTGGCCTCGGTAGATGTGTTGCCGTCGGAATTGACCGGGGCGAGTCGCGATTCGGTCGTCGGCAGGATTTCGTCCGTCGAGGCCGGGGGATCGACGAATCTGGGCGACGGGCTGGCTAAGGGCATCGGAGCATTGAGCGCGACGAGGAAAGAAGGACGTTCGGTCCGATTGCTTCTGATATCCGACGGGCTTGCGAATCAAGGTGTCGTGGAGCCTTTCATGCTTGCGGCCATGGTTTCCGAAGCCGCCCAAAAGGGGATTTCCGTCAGCACGGTCGGCCTTGGCGTGGAATTCAACGAGCAGTTGATGACTCTTTTGGCCGACAGCGGCGGCGGGGCGTACCACTACATGGAAAACCCGACCGCCTTCGCCCGCGTTTTTACGAATGAATACGGCAAGGTCCGCTCGGCGGTTGCGTCCGCCCTGGAAATCAGAGTTCCGGAAAAAGAAGGTGTTCGGCTAGTGGAGGCATCCGGGTATCCCGTTTTCAAGGAGAGCGACTGTTTCGTGTTTCGCCCCCGGAATCTTTATTCGGAAGAAAATCTTCCCCTATACCTTGCGTTCGAAGTGACCCCGGGGAAAGAAAAAAGCGTTGTTCTTCCGCCGTTTCAACTCCGCTACAACCAAGGCGGCGTCCCGCGCGCGGCAAAATCGACGGAAACCCTCTCCGTGGCCTTTACGGAAAACGAGAAAGCCGTCGTCTCGTCCATTCGCAGGGACGACTGGGAACAAAAGGTCGTGACCGACGACTATTACCGACTCAAGGAACAGGTCGCCGAGGACGTCAAAAAAGGCCAAAAGACCGAAGCCCTCGGACGAATACAAGCCTGGCTCGACAAGACGGGCGCCCTCAACGAAACCGTGAATTCGCCCGCGGTGGACGAAAAGCTTTCGAAGGACCTGCCCGCCCTGCGCCAAGCCGTGGAGGAAACCTTCCAGGGAGAAGCCCGCGAGGTGGAGCAAAAGCAAAAGGCCGGTTCCAAGGCCATGCAGTACGACGCATACAAGAACAGGCGGTCGCAATATTGAAAAGGTGGAAAGGAGGTCTGTCATGGGAGTTTTCGCGCGATTGGTACGGATGTGCGGCGCCGATCTGCACGGCGTCATGGACGAACTGGAGGACAAGGGCCTTTTGCTCAAACAGCATCTTCGGGAAATGGAGGAGGAATTGACGCGAAAAAAGGGCGTCCTGCGAACGAGAAAGGACAAGATGAAACGCCTGGCAAGCGAGCGCGCCTCGTTGGAGGAAAGCCTGGCGACCGTGGAAAAGGACGCCGACGCCGCCATCGAAAGAGGAAAGGACGACATTGCCCGGCTTTTGATCGGGAGACAAAAGGCGATCTCGGGAATGAAGGGACGGTTGGAAAAGGAGGCGGTTCGGCTGGAGGAGAGCGTCGCCGAACTTTCGAAAACGACGGAGGCCGCGGAACACGAGTTCAACGACCTAAAGACCCGAGCCAAAGAGTTTTTCCGGGTCGAACAGGAGAAAAAGGCCGCTCTGCGGGGAGACGCGACGGATTTTTCGTTTCCGTCCGACCCGGACCGGGAAATCCAGGACGAGGAAATCGAATTGGAGCTTATCCGGCGAAAGGAAAGGCTGGAGCGGAAAAGAAGGGAGAAGGAGGAAGGGCATGAGAATATTTAGAAGCCCTGCGACGGGCACTATCGCGTACGGTTTGGTTTGCGCGGCGTCTTTCGTGCCGCTGCAATGGTTGTTCGGAATCTTTTTCGGGCACTGGGCGTCTCGAACGCCGATTCTTTTGCTCTACCTGGGAGTCTATCCGTTTCTTTTGGTCCGCTGGGGCGAAAAGAGGCTGGCCGCCGCCCTGACGCTGTTCGTCGGAGGCTCCCTCGCCGTGGTCCTCCTGTCCCCCCGCTCGACCGCCGCGTGGGCTATCGGCGTCTGGATTTTCTTCCTGATCCAGTCCATGTTTTTCATATTCTTCTCGGAAAAGCCGGAAACGGGTGAAACGCCGCCTCCCGCGGACCCGTTCGAGAATGCGAGAAGACGCGCGGAGGAAATCTTGGGGTAGAGGATGTCGGTTCGCATCTTCCGGATGGATCCGTTGGCGCTTTCCCGCGCATCCCGTCCTGGGCGTCGAGGTCCGCCGCCAATAGGGCGAAGCAGCCGGAAAATTTATGAATACACCTTATTTTCTTCGAAATCCGTCGGGTTTAAATTGTTGCGGCAATCAAGGCGAAATAACACAAAAAGAAGGGAGAGAATCATGTCGAAAAAGGACTATCTGTCGGAGTTCCGCGCCCTCCTGGTCGCCAAGCGCAAGCAATTGGTCGAGTATAGGCAGGACGGCAAGGCTTCGTGGGACGGAATCGACAAAAGCGAAAAAGATTACTACGACCAGGCCAACATCGAAAACATCCTTTCGGAATTGGCGTACCTTGACGAACGCCGATGGAACGAGATTATTCAAATCGACATCGCCCTGCGGAAATTGGACGAAGGCGCCTACGGCATATGCGAATCCTGCGAGGAATCGATCGGAGACAGACGCATGAAGGCGCTGCCATACGCACGCATGTGCGTGGAATGCGCCAGTTCCAACGAGAGTTTTGGAAATTCCGGCGGGGGCCGATTCGTTGCATGAACAGGCGAAGACCGGTCGAATCGTGTAATCTTCATTCGTCGACAAGGGTGGCATCAACCCAGCCGTAGGATATTTCAGGCGATTTTGCAGGAAGGATAGATACCCGCGCAAAGCAAGACGCGGTTGACCGACCGGCCCGGACGGGAGCCCGAGCCGGTCGGTCTTTACGCTTGTCGGATTCGCCTTTAACCCGAATCAGGAAAATTCGATTTCGGAGGCTGCGGCGATCGCCTTGTCCATGACTTCCCTGATGGGGACGTTCTTTTCCGCGGCGATCCGTTTGCAGTCTTCGTATTCCGGAAAAACATTGATCGCTTCGCCGCCTTCGATCCCCGCTATCTTGAAGCGGACAGGACCATAAGGGGTCCGTATTTCCTCGATTCTTCTGTCGGCCTTGATTCGTTGGTCGATGCGCCACCGAAGCCCGATGGACGTGGTTTCCCGGATCAGGAAATCCGCCGCCTTTCCGATCGCTTCGGGGGCGCACAACACGGTGACCAGGGTGCCGGGCCGGTTCTTCTTCATGTGTACCGGGACCAGGAAGACGTCCATCGCGCCCATGTCCAGAAGCTTCTCCATGACGTACTGGTAAATCTGGGGGTTCATGTCGTCTATGCCGGTTTCAATCACGGCCACGCGTTCGGTTTGATAGCCCTTTGTTTCGGCAGGGGTTTCCCCGATCGAAACCCTCAGCAAGTTCGGTATGGCCGGTTCCGACTGGCCGGCCCCGTAGCCGACGCTCGAGACGGTCATCTCTGGCATGGGACCGAAACCGGCGCAAAGCGTGGCGAGGATCGCCGCCCCGGTGGGAGTCAGAAGCTCTCCCTCTACCCCGGTGGAATATATCGGCTTTCCCTTGACAAGCTCCATTGTCGCCGGCGCGGGAACCGGCAGCGTTCCATGCGCACAGTCCACAGTCCCGGTTCCCACGTGGAGAGGCGAGCAGTAAACCGCCTCGACGCCCAAGGCTTCGAGCCCCGCCACGCCGCCGACCACGTCGATGATGGCGTCCATGGCGCCCACCTCGTGAAAGTGGAT
>CAZNTU010000124.1:0-15723 GCA_964575975.1 uncultured Desulfobacteraceae bacterium | reverse complement strand
AACTGTCTGAAACGACGTTAAAAATCCTGTGTCTTACATCTAATGACTAGCACCTTGAGAATGCCACGCCGAATTCCGCGTTGCAGCCTCCAGTTGTGTCATATGTGGCATAACGTACTAAAATATTTACGTTTTCGCTTGACAGACCATCTTTCTAAAAGATATGTAATAGTTGCTTTGCGAAAAGAAACGTTTCCTTCCAATTTTTACTCGACGAGTAGCGAAATTGCAAAGAACACATATCGTCAAATAATAACCGGGGCAATAAAAACACATAAGGAGGAAGGCGCATGGATAAAATTTTACGAGTGGACATGGGTGCCGAGGGCGGCCCGAAATTTACCGAGGAACCGCTCGGGGAATATGCCGGACTGGGCGGAAGGATCATGACTTCCACGGTGGTTTCCAAGGAGGTGGACCCCAATTGCCACCCGCTTTCGGCCGAGAACAAGCTGGTCGTCGCGCCGGGGTTGTTGAGCGGCACGAACGCGGTGATGTCCGGAAGGATTTCCGTCGGATGCAAAAGCCCGCTCACGGGGACTATCAAGGAAAGCAACGCCGGAGGTCAAGGGGCGCAGGTTCTGGCAAGGCTGGGCTACGCGGCCATTGTTCTGGAAGGAAAACCCAACGGCGACAAATTGTACAAGCTTCTGATCGACAAAAACGGCGTGAAGATCGAGCCGGCCGACGACCTCAAGCATTTGGGCAACTACGACACGGTGGAAAAGCTCGTGGGGCAGTACGGGGACAAAATCACCTGCATCACCATCGGGCAGGCCGGCGAGTACAAGATGTGCGCCGCCTCCATCGCCGTCACCGACATGGAGCTGAGGCCGACCCGCCATTGCGGACGCGGCGGCACGGGGGCCGTGATGGGTTCCAAGGGTCTCAAGGCCATCGTTCTTAACGACGACGGCTGTTCCATGAGGCAGCCGAAGGACCCGGAGGCGTTCAAGGCGGCCAACAAGGTTTTCACCGCCGGTTTGAAGAAGCATCCTGTGACGGGCGAGGGGCTTCCCGCCTACGGCACGAACGTCTTGACCAACGTTCTGAACGAGGCGGGCGGGTATCCCACGAAAAACTTCATGTGGGGCCGTTTCGAGGGCTGTTCCAAGATCAGCGGCGAGACCCAGGCCGAACTCGAGACCGCAAGAGGGGGCAAGGCCACTCACGGCTGCCACAAGGGATGCATCATCCGTTGTTCCGGAACTTACGTCGACAAGGACGGCCATTATCTGACAAAGCAGCCGGAATACGAGACGGTTTGGGCGCACGGCGGCAACTGCGGCATCGACGATCTGGACGCCATCGCGATGCTTGACCGGCTCGACGACGATTTCGGCGTGGATACCATCGAAATGGGCGCGACGATCGCCGTCGCGATGGAGGGGGGCTTGGCCGAGTTCGGCGACGCGCAGGCGGCGATCAGACTCGTGAAGGAAGTTGGCGCGGGGACTCCGTTGGGCCGTATTCTTGGAAACGGAGCTGCTGTGACCGGCAAGGCTTTCGGCGTGGAAAGAGTGCCGGTGGTGAAGAACCAGGCCATGCCCGCCTACGATCCTCGAGCCGTGCAGGGAATCGGCGTCACCTACGCCACCACCACCATGGGCGCGGACCATACCGCCGGATACGCGGTGGCCACCAACATTCTGGGCGTTGGCGGCCAAGTCGATCCGCTGAAGCCCGAAGGGCAGATCGAGCTTTCCAGGAACCTGCAGATCGCGACCGCGGCGGTCGATTCGACCGGCATGTGCCTCTTTATCGCGTTCGCGGTGCTGGACCAACCCGAGACTTTCCAGGCCCTCATCGACATGATCAACGCTTTTTACGGGCTTAGCCTGACTGCGGACGACGTTGCCGCCATGGGCAAGAAAGTCCTGTCCATCGAGAGGGAATTCAACGCCAGGGCAGGCTTCACCAAGGAGCACGACAGACTTCCCGCTTATTTCAAGAAAGAGAAGTTGCCGCCTCACGACGTAACTTTCGGCGTCAAGGACGAGGAACTGGACCGGCTCTTTGAATTTTAGGGATTGGAAAGAATTAATTCCGGAAATAAAGGGAGCCCCCGTTTTGGGGGGACTCCCTTTCATCGAGGATTTCGCCTATGGTAGAAGGTCAAGGAAAAGAAAGCCGGTTTTGCTTTGGCGTCGAGGATTATCCGAGTCTTTCCATAGTGGTCGATCCGCGCGATCTGCATTTGTTTTACCGGTTCTTGCAACATGGGTTCCATGTCGTGGCGCAAACGGGTGAAAACGTCAAGAGCATGCTTTGCGACCGGTTCGGAGTCGATCCCGCGTACGCGCTCGGTAGAATCAAGACGATTTTTTTGAATGGAAAGCCCGTGGACGACATGGAAAAGGCGATCGTTCGCGACGGCTGTTCATTGGCCTTGTCTGCGGCGATGCCGGGGCTCGTGGGCGCCACGTTCAGAAGCGGGGGCGTGCTTTCGCCCTTCAGGGCCGCAATCTCGTACAGGCCAGACGAATCCGGGGATTCCGGGTCGCAAGTTGGCGCGGTACATCTCAAGCTTTTCAATCTTTTGGTCCCCGAAATGGGGCCCGCATTCCTTAAAAGAGGAATTTTTGTGGATAAAAATCTTCTGGAGGAGTTTATAAGGAAAGACGGACCGGATTTCGCGCGCCGGGCCGGAAGAGTCGTTTTGGGCGACAAGGAGACTAGCCTCGAGGAACTTGCGATAAACGGGATTTCGGGTGCGAAAGGATTCGCAAACCTCAAGGTGGAAACTTCATAGGAATGCAACTCCTGTGTAATGTTCAATGCCGCGAACGGAAACGTCCGCAAGATCGGTTAGGAGTCAAATCGATTTAAAACCCTTTCGACCGTCTCTTTTAAAGTCTCGATATCGAACGGTTTTTCTAGGACTTCGCAAAAGCCGTTTTCCTTGTATTTTTTCATTGCGGGGTTGTCGTGGACACCGCTGGAGAGGATGCCCTTGATCGCGGGATCCCGCTCCATCATGCGTTCCATGGTCTCTCGGCCGTCCATGCCTCTTTTCATTTGCAAATCGAGTACCACCAAATCGAAAGGCACGCCGGATTGCAATCCGCGTTCGAAAAGCCGCAAAGCTTCTTCGCCGCTCAGCGTCGTTTGCGTTTCGTACCCCATTTTTTCAAGGCTCCTTTGGAGTACTCTCGCCACCGACAATTCGTCGTCCATGACGAGAATCTTTTTTCTTTTGCCGCAAATGAATGTTTTTGGCTTCTCCTTTGAAGGAATGCCAAGGCGCTTTGGTACGTCGGTGGGAAGAAAGACGGTGAAGGCCGCGCCCCCTTCGGATTCGACGGCGATGAAGCCGTCGTGTTTTTTTATTGCGGAATGGACCAGGGCAAGCCCAAGCCCCGACCCTCTGCTCGGGCCGTCCGGTTTCGTGCTGAAAAACGGATCGAAAATGGAGGCGATGTTTTCGGGAGAAATTCCCGGTCCTTCGTCCTTGACGGTCACCTTGACGTATTTTCCCGGAGGAATTCTCGAATTCCGCATTTCGAGAGCTTCGTATAGTTCCAGATTTTCGGCTCTCACCATGATTTTTCCGCCATCCGGCATGGCTTCGTTGGCGTTGGTCAGCAAATTGACGAAGGCCAGCTTGATTTGAAATTCGTCGAGATGCGCATCATGCAAATTCTCGGGCATTTCGATCAAATAGGAAACCCCGGCGGACGCTCCCGCGCACTTGACCGATTCCGTTATCATATCGGCAATGGAAACCTTCTTTTTCTCGAGTTTTCCGCCGATGGAAAAGGCGAGCATTTTTCTGGTAAGCTCGTCTGCTCGAAGAACGGCCTTTTTGATTTCGTCCAAACATTTTTCCGCAGCCGCGTTTCCGGACAGAGACTCTTCGATGAAACTGGCGTTTCCGGAGATTGCCAACAGCAAATTGTTGATGTCGTTCGCCACTCCTCCCGCGAAAACGGCTATGGATTCCAGTTTCTTCGACCGTATGCGAACCTCCTCCACTTCCTTTCTAATTCGAATGTCTCTCACCGAGTTCACGATTACGTCTTCCCGACCAAGCCGCACTTGCGTCGCGCGGATTTCCACGGGAAACGTGCCGCCGTCCTTTTTCAAAAAAAGAGTTTCCGTCGATGCGGAACGCGCGACGGAAGGTTTTTCACTCGGGTCCGTTTCGACTTTCGGGCTTTCTGGAACAGCATACAGCCGCGAGATATTCATCGACAGGAGTTCCCGGCGCGAATAGCCCGACGATTCGGCCGCAAGGTTGTTCGCCATTACGATTTTTCCCGACGGGTCGTGAACGAAAATGGGATCGGCCACGTTTTCCAGGAGTTTTTTGAAACGCTCTTCGCTCTCCTTAACGGCTTGCTCTGCTCGCAGTCTCTCGGCGATTTCCTTCCTTAGACTTTTGTTGATCTCCGTCAGCTCGGCGTTCCTTTTTTCAAGACCGGCTTGAAGAGACCGCAAATAAAGATGGATTCTTATGCGTTCTATTATTTGGTCGTCGCGGAAAGGCTTTTCGATGTAATCGACGCCCCCGACTGAAAAACATTGCGATTTGTCGTTTTTTTCGTTCGACGAACTCAGGAAAATCACCGGGATGTCGCGGACGGATTCGTCTTCCTTCAATCGTTTGCAGACTTCGAATCCGTTTAAATCCGGCATTTTAACGTCAAGCAGGATCAAGTCCGGAGCGTCGGTTTTCACCGATACGAGCGCGGATCGTCCGTTCGGGACCAAGCGTGCCTCGTAACCGGCGTCCCCGAGGATTTTTCCGATGAGACGGAGGTTGTCGAGGACGTCGTCAACCGCCAGAATTCGGGCTTTCGCTTTCTCCATCCAATTATTGCGCTCCGTGCAACGCCGTCAAGACAATGTCGTATTTGAATTCGTTTGCGAGTTTTTCCAGTATGCCTGCAAGAGCTTGGTTTTCTTCGCGAATCTCCGCCACAACCTGAGAAATCATGTCCATGCTTCCGATGGAAACGGCTTTTTCGAGATTTTCGAGCAACCGGGCCGGAAGCCCTGCAAACGATCCCTTGCTCAAGCCACCCGGCGCTTTCGTTCTTTCCGCATCGCCGGACGTCCACCTGTTGTAACCATGGATATACCGTATACCGAAATGTTTTTCAATGGCATCGAAAATATCGTTTTCGCGGAAAGGCTTGGCAATGAAACCGTCGAACCCCGAAGAGCGAATTTTTTCCATTTTGTCTTCCAGAACGCCGGCGGTAACCGCCAGAATCCTGTCTACGCCGAACCGGCCTTTCTTTATGATGCGAGCGGCTTGGTATCCGTCCATGACCGGCATTTCCGTGTTCATCAACACCAGTCGGGGCCGCCAGTTTTGGCACTGTTCCACTGCCTCGAGGCCGTTTTTCGCATCGCGGGTCTCGAATCCGGCCAGTTGAAGCAGACGAACAAGAAGAATCCGGTTGTTCTCGTCGTCCTCCGCCACGAGGATCGCAGGGGGCGTTTGCCCGGGCGCGATTCCGACCACGCGCCTTTTTTCGGGCGCCTTCTCGGGTTGTTTTTCATCGACGGGTTCGATCCGGATTGTGAAACTGAAAACGGAGCCTTTGCCCGGCTCGCTTTCCACCGCGATTTCGCCCCCCATCAGAGAGACGAGCTTGCGGCAGATGGACAGGCCAAGTCCCGTTCCCTCGCCGCTTTCGTAATCGTCGGATACTTGGAAAAACGGCTCGAAAATCCGTTCCTTGTATTCGGGCGATATTCCGAGACCTGTGTCCGACACGCAAAACTTCAGGCCGGGCGGATAACTCCCGAAGGCATCCACCAAAGGCGTGACTTTCAAGGATACCTCTCCGATTCGGGTGAACTTGACGGCGTTGCCCAGCAAGTTCAGCAGGATCTCCCGAAGTTTGTTTTTGTCCGCTTTCACCGAACGGGGCAAGTCCGGGTGGGTTTTGACCGAAAACTCCAATCCTTTGTATTCCGCTTGGACCCGAATGAGTTCGTCCATTTCCCGAACGAGCCGAAGAAGATCGAAATCGGAAGGTTCGAGAATAACCTTGTCGGATTCCGTCTTCGTCATCTCCAGGAGTTTGGTGATCATTTTCAGCAAATCTTCGGCGCTTTCCTTGACGATGCGAAGAGTGTCCTTCTGATCGGGCGGAATCAGCGGGTCGTTGGCCATCAGCCGGGTAAATCCGATAATGGCGTTCAAAGGAGTGCGCAACTCGTGGGTCATATTCGCCAAAAAGACGCTTCTCGCCCTGTTGGCGGTTTCGGCTTCGTCCTTCGCGAGCGCAAGTTCCGCCGTGCGTTCCCGGACCCTGTCCTCGAGTTCGTCGTGGGCACGGCGCAGGGCCGCTTGGGTTTTAATGCGCTCCAGGGAGTTGCAGACGATCTTCGCTACGGTAAACGGCAGCCGCAACTCTCCGAACGACCATTTCTTTTCCTTGTCTGCGGAATCGAATCCCAGAAAACCCTTGAGGGTTTTGCCGTACGTCATGGGAACGCAAACAAGGGCCTGGATTCGCGGCGTGGCGGCCCCCGTATTCCCGTACTGGTCGAGGGACGAGGCGATTTCGTTTTCCGACAAGCAAAACGTGTCGAGTCGAACGATGGAGGATACCACGCGTTTCCAAAGTTTTTCCGGAAACAAGCTCTGGTCCTCTTGTACAGGCCCCTTGCTTCGCCACATAAGCGTCTTTCGAATAACGAACGGATCTTCGGCAAAAAAACAGACGTAACCTCGGTCCGCCCCCATAAAAGCGCCGACTTTTTCCAGGATCTTTCCAATTTCCTCGTCCGCCCGCTCCTCCGTCATCTCCATGGAAACATTCGAAACATGGGACGCCAGTCTTTCTATTTCGATTTCAAGCCGGAGCTTTTCGGTCATGACATTGAATGCGCGCGCCACCGTGCCTATTTCGTCGTCTTTTTCGATGTCCGCGATCGCGCAGATATTTCCGGCCGCTATGGAAGAAGCGGCGGTCGACAATTTCGTGAGGGGATTCGCGATGCGATCTACGAATTTTTTACGAAACGCGAGGAAGACAAGCAGCCAGCCGGCCGCGTAAAACAGCACGGCGGGGACGGCGAATTGCAGAAGGGGCCGGTAGATTGCCGACATGGGCGTTTGGACGAGAACCAGCCAGTTTGTCTTTTCGACGGGGCTGTGGCTGCAAAGCTTCCAAAAGCCGGTGTGTTTGCAGATATGGTTAAAGGTTCCGAACCCCGTTTTTTTCAGCTCCGAAATTCCTCTAAACCTGGCATGCTGGCGGACAAGCTCGGGAATCGGGTGCGCCAGAAACGTGCCGGATTGATCGATTATCATGACTTCGCTGACCCTCGGTTTGTGCTTCGCCGCAAACGCGTTTCTCCGGAGGGCCTCCAAATTCAGCTCTCCAGCCATGACACGGCCATTCCGGATCGGCACGGCCATCCTGACCGTCGGCTCCCCGGTCCGTATTGAGACGAACGGCCGGGATACGAAAAAAACTTCTTTGCTGCGAATTCCTTGGAAAAGCGGGTTGTTGGACATGTCCAAGCCGTTCAGGGAGGGTTTCCAAGGCGCGGATTGAAGAACGATTCCGTTTTCGCTCAGAACATAAAGAGTGTCGAAATAGGAAAAACCATCCTGGGTGGCGGTTAGAAAAAACGCCAGCTCTCTCTCGCTTGCGTCCTCGGAATGTTTGGCGGCCGATTTGATCATTCTTTCGGCGTTTTCCAGAAACAAAGCCGTCGAATATGCTATCGTGTTTGCGAGTTCCATCTGCTGGACGCCGTAGGAGCGGGTCCACATGTGTCCTATAAGAGTCAACGCGAGGATAAATAGCATCAGGGACGGAAAAAAAAGGCGTTTGGCCATCAGGCCGAGGAGCTTGGCGCCGAGGACGCCTCGTTTTTCGATCCGGTTGCTTTCGGCGGCTTGCCTTTGTGTCATTCGGACAACGAACCTTCGGTTGCGAATTTCCCGTTTTTCATGGTTACGAGATACTGCTTGCCTCGCGACGCTTTCCTTCACATGTCGAGCGGAGCTTGCAGAACCACCTTGGTGCCCTTGCCTGGCGCGGTATCGATTTCAAGTTCTCCCCCCAAGTCCGCCATCCGCTCCTGAATGCCGAACAATCCGAAATTCTTGTTTTCTGCGGAATTCTCCTTGAACCGGGAAAAATCGAAGCCCACCCCGTCGTCCTCCACTACGATCCGGACGTGTTCGTTTCGACGGCTCACTTTTACTTTCACGTTCTCGGCATCGGAGTGCTCGACCACGTTCTGCAGCAGTTCCCTCGTGGTCCTGAACAATTGGAACATGGACCTTTCCCGGAGCAGCATGCCTTGTTCGTCCCTTTCGAATTTTATTTCGATGCCGTGTTTCATCTGGAATTGCTCCACGAGCCATCCGATGGCCGGTTCGAAACCGATATCGTAGAGCATCGTCGGGCTGATCTCCAGCATGAGCGTACGGGTCGTTTTGAGAGCCTGGTTCGTCAAGCCGCAGATTTCGTCGTAAAGTTCGCCGGCCTCGTTTTCATAGGCAATTCTTTTCATGGCGCCCAGCTTCATTTTCAAAAGGGCAAGCTGCTGTCCTATGTTGTCGTGCAATTCCGTGGCCATGCCGCTTCTCTCTCGCTCCTCGATAACAGTCATTTCGGCGTAGAGTCGGCGGAGTTTATTCTGATACTTGACGATTTCTTTTTCGGCCCGTTTTCTCTGCTCGATTTCCTCTTTGAGTTTTTCGTTCATGGAGCGAAGCTCGGCATTCTTTTTCTCAAGACGGATTTGAAGAGACCTGATTTCAAGGTGGATACGAACCCTGGCGAGGGCCTCGTCCGCGCTGAACGGCTTCGTAATGTAATCGACCCCGCCGAGGGAAAAGGCTTTCACTTTTTCAAGAGGGTCGAACAGCGCGCTGATGAAAATCACGGGGATGTCGCGCAATTTTTTGTCCGCCTTGAGTTTTTCGCAAATTTGATAACCGCTGATGTCCGGCATTCTGATGTCGAGCAGGATGAGGTCGGGCGGTTCCCTTCTGGCCGACGAAAGCGCCAGCGCGCCGTTGGGCGCCATGCGCACCTCGTAGCCGTCTCCTTTCAGAATCTTTCCGAGCAGGTGGAGATTCGCCGGATTGTCGTCGATCGCTAAAATTCGTCCTTTCGCGTTTTCCATTCTTTTTCGTTCACCTCCGAAACCGAAATCGATCAGGTGTTGCTTGTCTTTCCAGTCGTTTTCCATCGACCTGCGCAAACTGCGGGAATTTCAGGGGAGGATGGGAAGTTGCGGGTGCCGGTCTTCCATTTCAATGGCCGAGTATTTACTCTACATTATAGGTTAATCTCATTTCTATGTCCATATCGCAAAAAACGGAGTCCGGGTAATTTCGTTGACATTTTGGAATGCCGAATTGTATGTCTATCGTTCACGCTCGGCCGACCACCGGATTCGTCCTGTCGCAAATGAAAAATCGGGATCGATTATACGGACGGGCAAACCAAAAGCGGTTCCGAAAAAATACGAGAAAGGATATCGGTTATGAAGAAAATGCTGTGGCTCACGTCCATGGACAAGGACCAAGAACTCGTTCAAAAATTCATGGCCCAGATGAAAAGGTTCGGCTTGGAGGTAAACGGCCATTTCTGGAAGGACG
Organism: uncultured Desulfobacteraceae bacterium; assembly: GCA_964575975.1. Taxonomy (GTDB): domain Bacteria; phylum Desulfobacterota; class Desulfobacteria; order Desulfobacterales; family SKZT01. Next base: position 6,134 of record CAZNTU010000124.1, on the reverse strand, counting down.
AGCCGGGCAAGATGAGCTGGTTGGGGCCGAGAAAGGAGATACTGAACGACAAAGTCGCGATGTGGGGCATTTTGGCCTCGGAGGAGTCCCTGCGGGACAAGGACGCCCTCTACGGACTGTCTCTGTTGACGTTGACGGTGCAGGCGACCCGCGGGCTCGGTTTTCCCATCGTCGTTTTCCTGTCCGGCAAGGATACGGTTTCCCCCGAAAAGCTTCCCACTCCCCTGAAAGGAGCGGACGTTTTCAAGGCGGATCAGGCAAATCTGGGGGCGAAACTGGTCGCCCTGTTGCACAAGCCTCCCAAGAAAATCGAATCGGATTACCGGTTGGACATCTATGGAAGCCGGCAGATCGGACAGTGGTTCGAGATCGGTCCCGGAGAAGACAAGTGGCCCGGCGCCATGTTCGGCGTTTCCGACGGGGAAATCTTGTTCCACGCGGTCGGTCCCAAAGGCAAGCTGCCCTCCGAGACCGTGCTCAATTATCCTCTCAAGGGGATCAGACTCGACCTGGGAGAAAAGGAATACTCCGCCTGGGCCGTCCAAAACGAGATGGACAAGGACTCCTCCTATTTCGTCAAGGTGGAGGGAAGCCCCGAATCCATCTTGTTCGGGCCCTATTCGGAAACCGAGGTGGCCGAAGTCTATATTGTCGGCTTGAAGTGAGGAAAGGCCATTGAAGCGGTTGGGACCGACGTTTTCGCCTGAAACCCGGTTTGGTTTGATTTCGGACGTGCCTATCGGTTCGGAATTTCGAAAGCATATAGTCGCTCGCAAGCCGCGATACTTGCGACTGTAGTCGGACGCGTCCGGCCTGTCCGACTTGTCGGACAGGCCGGGGTCATTGGCGGCAATCACGCCCTTGCCCTCTAGCGGCGTTGCCGGTTTTCGTCTTAGTGACATTTGCATTGAGCTATGTTCAGTTGCCCATCCTTGAACGTGTATACAAGTCGATTGTTGCGGCTTCTATCCGTTCTGAAACTCCGCGGGAAGTTCGCAGACTCCCTCCGATTTCCTCGTTTCCACGTAATGCGCTGCGGCAAGGGCGGCAATGCATCCGTCGGAGGCAGCCACCACGATCTGGCGGGCGTATTTCTCCCTCAGATCCCCCACAACATAAAGGCCGGGAATATTGGTCTCGCATTTCTCGTCGGCGACCACGTATCCATCGGCATTAAGCTTCACTCCCCTCGGAACGAGCTGGTTGTTGGGAATAAATCCGATGAAAATGAAAACGCCGTCGGTCGGGACGTTCGTCTCCTCTCCCGTGACAGTGCTCTTCAGCGTCACGGAATTGACGCCACCCGCGTCGCCGTTGATGGAGGCGCAAACCGAGTTCCACATCATCTCGATCTTGCACTCGGACTTTACGCGTTCCTGGAGAATCATGCTCGCTCGAAGCTCGTTTCTGCGATGCACCATGTATACCTTGCTGGCAAGCTTGGAAAGGTACAGGGCTTCCTCCGCCGCCGTGTCTCCTCCGCCGATCACCACGACGGTCTTGTTCCGGAAAAAGAACCCGTCGCAGACCCCGCAATAGGAAACGCCTTTGCCGTAAAAATCGTCCTCGCCCTTGACTTGGAGCTTCCGGGGAGAGCCTCCCGTGGCGACGATCGCCGCCAGCGTCTTCAAAGAATCCCCGTTTGCCAGCTTCACAGTGTGATGTTCGAGTCCCGGAACCACGTCGACGACTTCCTCGGAGACGATCTCGAGACCGTAGGACTGGGCGTGCAACGCCATTTTCCGGGAAAGCTCTGCCCCGCTAACATGCTCTATTCCCGGATAATTGTCGATTTCGTCGGACATGACCACCTGTCCTCCAGGAATCGCCTTCTCCAGAAGTATCGTCTTCAAGGCCGCCCTCATCGCGTATATGCCCGCCGAAAGCCCTCCGGGACCGCCTCCGATGATGACCAGATCGTAAAGTTGGTTTTCCTCCATGGGTTCTTTCTCTCCTTGTTTCGTCTATTCGAAATCGTATTTGTTCAACCGCCAAAAAATTCGATGCTTCGGGCAAGACAGACTTTAGGGCAAGACCGCGAATCGACTGAAATCCTGCTCGTCCCGATTTATGGCGAGCCTATTTGTAATCTCTGGAAAATGTTTTGTCAAAATCTTTGGCCCTTGCATCCGGCGTAAAAGGGTGGTTCGAACGAACCACCCTCGGGCCTAAAGGAGGATTAGGGTTGAAGGATCCATGGTTTAAGGGTTGTGTTTCTGTCAGTCGGTTGTAAAAATCCGGGGTATTCGACAGATTCAACATCGAATATTAGCAATTCAGGCGCCAAACTTCTTCTCCAGTTCGAAAAAACGGAAAATTTGGCGTGGAAAACATAGAGAAGCACGAAGAACCCGCTATCATGATTTTCGAAATCCTCCGCAATCCGCAGTATCCCTATTGCTCTGCTGTGGATAATTTGTATCCGACTTTAATCCGGCGAGTGCAAAACGGGGTAAAAAATATCCGTGCGGGGAATATCAATAGACTGCGATGGTACGCGGCGATGTCCTTGAGGTTCGAATGAATCTGGCGGGAGGAAATATCGAAGTCGAAAAAACGTCGTCCAAAACCTCCGACAGGCGAAGCCCGCAGCGAGCATTCCCAGCGACAATCCAACGATGTCTCAGCGAACAACCCAGACCGTGCAGCTCTTTGCGTGGTTGACGATCTTGCTCGAGATGCTTCCGAACAGGAACTCCTCGCTTCGCGACACTCCCTGGCGTCCCACCACGATCGTATCGTAGCGGGTCTTGTCGTGTTCGGCCAGAATGCATTCCGCCATGGAGGGGCAATAGCGAAGGGTGGATTGCGCCGTCACGTCGTCCGGGGAAAAGCCGCTGTCGATCAGACGTTTCCTGTAGCCGGCCAGCATGGCCTCCACCTTTTCCCTTGTTCGCGTCAGCCACTTGTCCTTTTCTTCGGCGTTCGGAAAATAGTCCTCCTCCGGGTCGGGTATGACATGCAGCAACTTGACCTTGAACCCGGGAAGCCGGCCAAGGAGCTGCCCCACGTACGAAACGGCCCGCTGCGCGTTTTCCGACTCGTCCACCGCGACGAGTATGTTCTTGTTGATCGTGTATTTCGTATCCGACATTCTTTTTTCTCCTCCATGTTTCGTCTGAATTTTTTCCCCGCGTCTTCCCCTCTTCAAGTCCCTTCTAAAAATCCCCCCGCGCTTCCCGCAAATCGTCCAGCAACTGGGACGTATGCTCGTAGTACCATCTTGCACCCCGCGAAAAGTGCATTAACACCAGATTCAGCCGTTCCGGAATGTACGGAAAGGCTTTGCGCAGATTGGCCAAGCGGTTGTGGAATACGATGTTGACGTCGTCCTCGACCAGTGTGTCGAGCACCTCGGGTCTTTCGCGCTTCAAATTCTGAAGCAGTATGTCTCCCTTCCCCGCCAAGTACATCAGAATGTTTCCCAAGCCGAAAAGGTCGTAGCCGTAGATGTTTTCCCGATGGCGATAGTTGAAGTCGAAATCGATCCACCGGTAGTTGCCGCTTTCGCGGTCCACGAGGATATGGTCCCGACGAATGTCCCCGTGTTTTTCTCCATGGTCGTGAAGAAAGCGTATAGCCTCGACGCATTGGAGGAAGTTGTCCAATATTCCGGGGAAATGCTCGAAGAAGTACCGCTCGTGGCCAATGTCGATGTCTTCGACGAACCGGGGCAACGTTTTGCCGTATATGAAATCGAGAATGCGAACGACGTTGTCCTTTTCGTCCTTCACGCTGAAGCCCTGCATGAAGTTGGGACGGTCCTTCACAAGGTCGAGAATGCGAGCTTCCTTTTTTGGGCTGCGAAAGCATTCGAACGCGATCTTGCCCACATGAGCCATGAATTTTTCGTAGAAGACGAGCTTGACGATTTTATGTTCCTCGGATTCCAGGTCGATCGCGCGCTTGACCCAATGCTTGACCTCGTCGTCCAGGCCGAAACGGCCTTCCTTGGCGTTGTGCCGAATCAGGTAGGAGCGGTCGCCGATCCGCACGACGTCGTTGAACTGGACCTGGAAGAAGTCGGTGGTGTCTCTCACGATTTTGATCGCCCCTCGGCCGTCCCGGTTGGGCATCCACCTCGAAGCTCGCTGTCGGATTTCGTTGTCGGTCAATTTGGTCGTGATAATCATGTTTTCTTCGTTTGTTCTCTTGGTTTATTGTAAATCCCGAATGATTCTCGTCGAAAAAAACCTCGGGTGTCAATCCTTATTTCTTCAATAAGTCGATCAATCGAATTCGCCCTTCGCGGTTTGACATCCAACTTCGGCAATTATACGATGAAACGCAAGGTTCGCGGATAAATCTTTCGAAAAAGGCGTCTCTCGAACGGAAAAAACAATGCAAGCCAAAACCTCGAAATCTGGAAATCACGATCATGAAAAACGGGCGTCCATCATAACTCGCTTGCTGGAGAAATCCTTCGGAGTTCCGAAGCCCGTGCCGGCGCATTCGAACGCATTGGTAAGCCTGGTTCTGACGATTCTCTCCCAGAGCACCACCGATTTGAACAGCGGGCGGGCGTTCGACAACTTGAAAAAAACCTTTGCGAACGGCACCGAGGGCGTCGCTTGGGAAAAGGTCGTGGAGGCGCCTGCGAAAAAGGTTGCGGAGGCGATCCGGACCGGAGGGCTGGCGAACCAGAAGAGCGAAAGAATCCGGCAGGTCTTGAAATGGGTCGGAGAGGAATTCGGCGGTTACGATCTCGACCCGATTTGCGGAATGGACCCTCTCGACGCGATCCGGTTGCTTACGAAACGGAAAGGAATCGGAGTAAAAACGGTCGCGGTGGTGCTTGCGTTTTCGTGCGGAGCCGACGTTTTCCCGGTGGACGTACACGTGCATCGGGTGTGCAAACGGGTCGGATTCGTCGGCGAAAAGGACTCGGCGGAGAAAACGTTTTGGATCATGCGGGACATCGTGCCGAAAGGAAAGGCCTTCGGACTGCACATGAACATGATTCGCCTGGGAAGGACCACCTGCCGCCCGAAAAACCCGGACCACGGAAATTGCCCGATCAGGAGGCATTGCGACTTCAACTTGGAGTCGGGCATGAAAGCCGGTTGATCGAATACGCAACGCTCCCCCGAATACCTTTCGCATACTCCCCTTTTACATGCAACATCCCATAGGAAGCCCAAGATAGCGGCATTAGCTTGCAGTAGGCAAAGACCAACCAAAAAATCGATACATGGAATGTCAAATGAAAAAGCAAAAGGAGAGAAAACATGAAAAACATGAAAAGAGGCATACTTCCGATTCTAGCGTTGGCAACGGTTGCGCTGGTGTTCGCATCGTGCGCCCGAGACCGGGACATACAGACTTCCGCGCATTACAACCTTCCGGAGGGAGCCGAGGGAACGGTTCGGATCGCGGAGCAGGTCCTTGACGACTTCGTTTCGGCTAGCGGCAGGAACATACCGGCCGACGTATTGAGGGAATCCACTGGCGTCGCAATAATACCGGACCTTACCAAAGCCGCGTTCATCGCCGGCGGACGGCACGGCACTGGCGTGTTTCTCAACCACGGCCAAGACGAATGGAGCCTTCCGGTATTCGCGTCGATCACGGGCGCCAGCTTGGGAGCGCAGATCGGAATCTCGACCACCGACTTGGTGCTTGTATTCCAAAACCAGAATGCCGTCGATAGACTGAAAGAGGGCGGAAGCTTCACCTTGGGCGCGGATTTGGCGGTAGCCGCCGGCCCGATCGGGGGATCGGCCAACGTGTCCACGCTTGACGCCGACGTGCTCGCGTACAGCAGGTCCGAGGGCGCTTTTGCCGGACTTTCCCTTTCCGGAGGCAATATGTCCTTGAACCGCGACCAGACGATGGAATATTACGCGTCCCTCGACGGAGATACCGCCCGAGGCTACTACGGGGAAGGGGATATGTTCGAAAACCTGCTGGAACCCGACCAGGCGTCCGGTTTCGGGAACGTTCCGCCGGGGGCGGCGGAGTTGAAGCAAACGCTGGATCGGATCACCGACGAAAGCGGCCAGATGTAATTCCCGCAGGACCTGTATCGACGTCCCGATATATTCTAAAAACCGACGACGGACTAATTTGACATTGTAAGCTTAACGGGTAACATGCCGAATTTATCGACCCGTGCGGTCGGAGGGCGGTGCAAT
>CAZNTU010000123.1:0-15723 GCA_964575975.1 uncultured Desulfobacteraceae bacterium | reverse complement strand
CAAACCCGGCTATTATACCGGATTCGTTTTCTTTGTCAAGCTTTTTTTAATGAGCCTTCGCTTTTTTTCAATTGCTTGATCGAACCCAACTTTTTTACCAAGCGTTTTTCAATCATCCTTGGGTTCGTCCCAAAAGCCTGTCTAATATATGCGATGCGACCAGGCATGTCAATAAAAAAAACGAATCTTGTTTCAATTAAATTTACCGAACGATTCGAATTATGTGAAAGCGCTTTTTTCCTGCCCTCAACACCACCTGATCGTTCTCGACATGGCCGAGGCCGATCATCTGGTCGAACTTTTCGATTCTGACTCCATTTACATATGCTCCGCCCTGCTCGACAAGTCTTCGAGCGACCCCGCTCGACGAAGCCAAATCCGCCATTTGGAACAGTTTGAAGGCGGGGATGCCGTTTGACAGCAGTTCCGCCCCCAGTTCGGAAGAGGGAGCCGAGGAATGGTTCTGGCCTTCGGAAACCACTTTGTGGATCGAACTCGACGGCAACAGATCGACGGGGACCTCGCGTCTTCCGAATATGGCGCTCGCCGCGTCGTAGGCTTTTGCCGACTCGCTTTCCCCATGCGCGAGAATGGTCGTTTCGAATGCCAATATGCTCTTGACCATGTTCAAGTCTGCTCCGGAAAAATTTTCCACCGCCCTTATCTCGTCCATGGGCAAGAACGTGAACAAGGCAAGGAATCGAGGAACGTCCCGGTCGTCCGTATTGACCCAAAACTGATAATATTCATAGGGCGAGGTGCGGGAAGGATCGAGCCACACCGCCCCGCTGGCCGTTTTGCCCATTTTGGCGCCGCTGCTCGTCGTGATTAGTGGAAATGTAATTCCAAAGGCGGAATCCTGTCTCATTTTCCGGATCAAATCGATTCCGGCGACGATATTCCCCCACTGGTCGCTTCCTCCCATTTGCAGCCTGCACCCGTATTTGTCCCGAAGGACAAGAAAATCGTACGCCTGGAGAATCATGTAGTTGAATTCGATAAAGTTCAGCCCGTCTTCCGTATCCAACCTGGAACGATAGCTTTCCGCTTTAATCATCCGGTTTACGCTGAAGCATCTGCCGATATCCCTCAGAAAGGGAATATACTCGAGCCGGGTCAGCCAATCCGCATTGTTTTCCAACAATGCCCTTCGGTCGTTGAAATCAATGAAGCGCGAAAGCTGGGTCTTTATTCCTTTCGCGTTTTCATTCACCATTTCGGGAGTCAGAAGCTGGCGCATTTCGGTTTTCCCGCTCGGGTCACCAACCATACCTGTGCCGCCCCCCACCAGGGCGATCGGCCTGTGTCCGCATCTTTGCATATGGGCAAGCGACATGATTGGAATTAGATGTCCAACATGAAGGCTGGAAGCGGTAGGATCGAAGCCGATATAGCAAGTGACGCTTTCGTTTTCCAGATATTCCGACAGTTCCCTTTCGTGGGTGGTGTTTTCTATGAAGCCTCTTTCGGTTAAAGCATCGAGTACGTTCATTTCCAAATATTCCCCAATTATTTATGATTTATTTGTTCGCGTATTCCACGGCTCTCGTTTCTCGAATGACGGTTACCTTTATCTGGCCGGGAAATGTCAAGGATTCTTCGATCTTTTTCACGATGTCCTTTGCCAAAAGGACGGATTCTTCGTCCGATACGATTTCGCTTTCGACGATCACCCGTACCTCTCTTCCAGCCTGTATCGCATACGAGTTTGCGACGCCTTTGAAGGATGTCGCTATTTTTTCGAGATCTTCAAGCCGTTTGATATAGTTTTCCAAAAGCTCCTTGCGCGCGCCGGGCCTTGCTCCCGACAGGCTGTCCGCAGCCTGGACCAGCAGTGCGTAAACCGAATTGGGAGGAACGTCTTCGTGATGCGCCGCTATCGCATGGACGATTTTATGGGTTTCGTTGTATTTTTTTGCGAGTTTGGAACCAATTATAGCATGAGGACCTTCGACTTCGTGATCGATAGCCTTTCCGATGTCGTGCAAAAGCCCCATTCTCTTTGCCATTTTTTGGTTGAGACCAAGTTCGGCCGCCATTATTCCCGCCAAGAACCCCACTTCTATGGAATGCTGCAGCACGTTTTGAGCATAACTGGTGCGAAACTTGAGCCTGCCCAAAAATTTAATCAGTTCGGGATGTATTCCATGAACGCTCAAGTCGAAAGCCGCTTGCTCGCCTGCCTCTTTGATCGCCTGATCGACCTCTTGCCCCACCTTTTTTACGACGTCTTCGATACGGGCCGGGTGGATACGGCCGTCGGAAATCAGCATCATAAGCGACATTCTGGCGATTTCGCGCCTTACCGGATTGAATCCAGACAAAATTACCGCTTCCGGAGTATCGTCTATGATCAGATCTATTCCGGTCGCCGCTTCCAGCGCCCTGATATTCCGTCCCTCCCTCCCAATGATTCTGCCTTTCATTTCGTCGCTGGGAAGAGGCACCACAGAAACCGTCCGTTCGGCGACGTATTCTCCGGCATAACGTTGAATTGCGGTACCGATGATTTTCTTGGCTTTTTTATCGGACGTTTCCTTCGTTTCGTTCTCTATCTTTTTTACCAGCTTGGCTCCCTCGTACCGAGCTTCGTTTTCCATCGCGCGTATCAGCAGTTCCTTCGCCTGATCGGCAGTCAGACCTGAAATTTTTTCCAATTGCGCTTTTTGTTCGTCGATCAGTTCAATATATTTTTTTTCATTGTTCGATAGATTTTCCTCTCTGCCCAGCAAATCTTTTTCTTTTCGAACGATTTCTTTTTCGCGTCTCTCGTACTGGTCCATTTTTCGGTCGATATTTTCTTCTCTCTGGACCAACCTTATTTCTTTGTTCTTCAATTCGGCAAGGACTTCCTTCGTTTCCGCCTCGAACTCGCTTTTCATTTTGAAAAGCTTGTCCTTGGCTTCCAGCTTGGCCTCCTTCAGCAGAGTTTCAGCCCTCCTTTTTGCGTCGTCTATGATTCTAGACGCCTCTTCCTCGTTCGCCTTCATTTTTTGCACGAGGAATTGTCCCTTTGCCCAATAGGCTATGAACAGACCTGCCCCGAAGCCTATCAAGGTAAATACAACGGTATATTCGCCCATCGCAATTCTCCAAATTATTTGCGTTAAGAAGATGATTTTACGTTTATTTAAGGCCAGATCGCATAAAATGATCGAAGTGGCGCATTTTCTGTTTGAAGATAAACGAGGCGAAATAAGCGGCGAGATTGTTGGGCGGAACCCGAAGGGTTGAAAAGTATCGAACCACTATTCTTTTCGGTCGAATAACGTGAAACGTTTCCGATTCGAAAGAACAATCATGATTCTTATGATTGAACCCCCACCCTTGTGCCGTGTTGTCAGGTCTTTGAACCGTTCGGTTCAAGTGGGCGCTTTTTGGATTCTTTAGGCTTTTCCGTTCTCGCGGAACCTGCTCACCGAAACCAGCGAAAGCTCCCTAATTTAAAGTATTGGGTCAAAGAGCATCTTACAATCACGAACACGGTAGGGGTTCAATGTTTTTCAACCTTAATCCTTATTTTTAATACTTCGGGCTGTTCATTGCGCCGGTTTTTTTACCGGCGGTTTTCGTCAGGTCTTGTTTTCGATCATTAGACAAGGTAAAATATTCTTTGAGGAGAGAAGGTTTCCTTTCAAGAGTCCTCAATGCCTTTGTCGAGGATTCGAATTAGATCTTCCGATCGCCTCTCGATCTTCTTTTCCAGTTCCAAGGCTTGCCATCGGAGTTCGAAATTCTCGTTCGCGATGTTCAGCGCGGCAGCCGTCAAAACGATAATTTGGCCGTTTTCCGTATCGTTGTTGCCCATTTGCGCTTGAACTTTCGAAACCTCTCTCATCAGTTGATTCAAAACCGTTTTTGCTCTCGAACTTTCCAGATTGGTCCTGAATCTATGCTTTTCACCGAATAATTCTATATCCAGATAGTTTTCCAACTTTCTAAGAGTTTGCCACTCCTCCTCCTTCAAAATGTTGTTCTTCTGAATTATCGGTTATATGTATATCTTCCAATTTAACAAGCAAATTGTCGATTTTGGACCTAACGAAGGACCTTTCCTCTATTAAATTCTTCTCGACCTCTATTTTCTCTTCGAGTTCCTGTTCCAATTGGGCAATGTAATCTTTGAGTTCCCCGATTTCCGCTTCGAGCGATACGCGGATATCTATCAGTTTCAGTATTTTCTTCTCGATTTTATCGAATTGACCGATTGTTTGATTATTGTCCAACCTTCACCTCATTTATTTTTAATCGATTATAAGCTTGCACAACATGTAAAGTCAAGGTCAATGTCGTCTTATGCTGACGAGCGACTCCAGTTTCTTAAGTTCCTCGACAGAGTTGACGCCGATGAACTCTTCCGGATTTTTTCCGATAATGGCTCCGATGTTTCTGTTTTCCCTATGACCGACCTCGATGACGTCCGTCAAATAGAATTCGTTTTGCGCATTTTCCGTTTTAATTTTCGAAACCGCGTCGACCAAAAATTCTTTATCGAAACAATATATGCCGGTGTTGATCGTCTTGATCTTTTTTTGGATTTCGTCGGCGTCTGCTTCCTCCACGATTTTGGTCACAGCTTGTTTTTCGTTCAAAACGATTCTTCCGTAGCCGGTCGGTTCATCGATGTTTACAGCCAAGACGGTAATGTGTCTTTTTTGTTGTTTATGTTCCTTCATCGCTTGTTTCAATGTTTCCGGTTCGATGAGAGGCACGTCTCCGCATAAAACGATTACATCTTCGATATCTCTCGCAACAAATGGAACCGCCATTTTCACGGCGTGACCGGTTCCGAGCTGCCTTTCCTGTTCGGCAAAAAAGACTTCGTGTCGAGCAGATATCACCTCTTTGACCTTTTCCGCCTGATACCCGACGACGACGATGATGTTTTTTCCTACTACTTTTTTCGAGGCCTCCACGACGTAAAGGATCATTTCCTTGTTGTGGATTTTATGGAGAACCTTGGCGTCTTTCGACTTCATCCTGGTTCCCAGGCCCGCCGCAAGAATGATTATCGCAATTTTTTCCATTTCGATTCACGTAAATAGTCATAAAAAAAAGGACAAACCGTTTTCACTGGTTTGTCCTTTTCAATTTTTTCATTAACTGCTCTGGAAAATTATAAAAGTCCGACCATATTGAGATTTGGTTTACAACCTTTTCAACTTCTCCTGCCTTCGACGAGCTGCAATCGATGAAGCGCTCTATCCAAGGCGGCTTTGGCTCTCACGAAGTCGATATCTTCCGATTTTTCGCTGGCGAGCCTCTTTTTTGCTCTCTCGAGCGCAGTTCTGGCGCGTTCCAAATCGATGTCGCGCCTTCTTTCGGCAGAGTTTGCCAAGATTGTGACTTTTTTCGGAAGAGCCTCCGCAAAACCGCCGCTAACGAAAACCCGCCGTTCGTCCCCTTTTGCGTCTTTGTACTTGACCGCTCCCAACTTCAAGGTAGTCAGGAAGGGAGTATGTCCGCTAAGTACGCCGAATTCGCCCAAGACTCCAGGTGCCATCACGATCTGGACTTCTTCGCTAACGACGATTTTTTCCGGAGTTACAATCTCCAATTTAATATTTTCAGCCATATTCAGCCTCTTGTCTTTTATTCTGCGGCCATTTTCTGAGCTTTCTCGACTGCCTCTTCGATTCCGCCGACCATGTAGAAGGCCTGTTCGGGAAGATCGTCGTGTTTTCCTTCGACAATCTCTTTGAAGCCGCGAATCGTATCTTCGATCTTTACGTATTTTCCGGCCATTCCCGTGAAGGTTTCCGCAACATGGAACGGTTGAGACAGGAATCTTTGGATTCTTCTCGCCCTGCCGACCGTGATCTTGTCTTCGTCCGAAAGCTCCTCCATTCCGAGGATGGCGATGATGTCTTGAAGCTCCTTGTATTTCTGCAAGATTTTCTGTACGCTTCGCGAGGTGGTGTAGTGATCTTCGCCGATAAAGTTGGCGTCGAGAATTCTGGAGGTAGAGTCAAGCGGGTCCACAGCGGGATAAATTCCAAGCTCCGCGATCTGTCGCGAAAGAACGACTGTTCCGTCCAAGTGGGCGAAAGTAGTGGCCGGCGCGGGGTCGGTCAAGTCGTCCGCAGGAACGTATACGCACTGGACGGCCGTGATGGAACCCTTGTCCGTCGAGGTGATTCTCTCCTGGAGAGCGCCGAGGTCAACCGCCAAAGTAGGTTGGTAACCAACTGCGGAGGGCATTCGTCCGAGAAGAGCGGAAACTTCGGAACCCGCCTGGGTGAAGCGGAAAATATTGTCGATGAAAATAAGAACGTCCTGTCCTTCTTCGTCCCTGAAATATTCGGCTTCGGTAAGCGCTGAAATCGCCACTCTTGCGCGCGCTCCGGGCGGCTCGGTCATCTGGCCGTAAACCAGAGCCGCTTTGGGAAGAACTCCAGAATCCTTCATTTCATGGTAAAGGTCGTTTCCTTCGCGGGTTCTCTCGCCCACTCCGGCAAACACGGAAATACCGCCGTGCTGCATGGCTATGTTGTGAACCATTTCCATCATGATAACGGTTTTCCCCACTCCGGCGCCGCCGAACATTCCCATTTTGCCGCCTCGGGGAAAGGGAACCAAAAGGTCGATAACCTTAACGCCAGTTTCCAAAACGCGCACAGTAACATCCTGCTCCGTAAATTTGGGCGCGGGACGGTGTATCGGACGAGTCTTTTCCTGGCTTACCGGACCAAGACCGTCAACGGGTCTTCCGACGACGTTCAACACTCTTCCCAGCGCCGCTTTGCCGACGGGCATCGTGATCGGAGCGCCTGTGTCCTTTACCGGCATGCCTCTTCGCAAGCCGTCCGTTACATCCATGGCGATCGTCCTGACCACGTTGTCTCCAAGATGCTGAGCGACTTCGACGACAAGGTTGCCTTCTTCATCACTAATCGCAGGATTGGAAATCAAAAGAGCCGTGAGAATCTCCGGCAACTGGCCCGGTTGGAATTCCACGTCCACAACAGGTCCCATAACCTGTCTTATAGTTCCTACGTTTGCCATTTATGGACCTCCTAATATAGAATGCGAATGCAATTAAAATTCGTTTATACGTTCTACCCTTTTAGAGCCTCGGCGCCGCCGACGATATCCATCAAATCCGCCGTAATCGCCGCTTGGCGAGCCTTGTTGTAGGCCAAGGTAAGACTGTCGATCATGTCGTTACATGCTTTTGTCGCGTTATCCATAGCCGTCATTCTGGCTGCATGTTCGCTTGTGGATGTTTCCAGCAGCGCGCTGTAAATCTGGACATATACGTTTCTGGGCAGCATTTCTCCGAGAACTTCGTCCGGAGAAGGTTCGGCTATATGCTCCGCCTGGTATTCCTTGCTTTCCGGATCTGCTTCCTCCGCCTCGATGGGAGGTATCGGCAGAATCTTTTTCAGGATCGGAGTCTGTCTTGCGACGGAAACGAATTCCGAATAGACAATATAAACCTCGTCAAAGGTTCCGTCGAGGAATCCCTCTATCAGTTTTCCTCCGGATATGGACGCCACGTTGAATCCGAACTTGGTTCCTACGATTCCGACGTGCTCGCCGGCTCTTTCGTAGCCGCTCTTGCGTGCCCAGTCTCTTCCTTTTTTGCCGAAATTGGTGAAGGTAACGCTCGCTCCTTCTTTCTTTTTTTCAGTCGCGAACGATTTGGCCTTGTTGATGAGGTTGGAGTTGAATCCGCCGCACAAGCCTCTGTCGGAAGTGCAAAGAACGATACACACGGATTTCACCTCTTCCCGCGCTACAAGGAGCGGGCTTGTCTCTTCGCCGGCTTTCGCGGCCAAGCTTCCCAAAACCTCCGCGAATTTCGCGGCGTAGGGACGAAAGCCTTCCATGTCCGTTTGAGCGCCTCTCAACCTCGAAGCGGCGACCATATTCATGGCCTTGGTGATCTGCTTCGTTTTTTTGACCGCCGATATTTTCAGTTGGACGTCTTTTAATCGTGCCATACAACCTATACCCTTATCGATTGTAGCCGAGCGGCGCCGATTATTCCGAGAAATACGGAAGGCGCCGCGAACGGCATTATTTTATGGTATCTTGAAACTCTTCGTCGTATGCGTCCAGAGCTTCTTTCATCCGCTTATCCAAGTCGTCGGAAATCTGCTTCTGCTGTGCAAGATCCTTCATTACCTGAGCGAAACGATCTTCCATGAATTGATAAAGACCGGTTTCGTATTTGGACAAGACATCGATGGGATACTTGTCAAGGTATCCTTTGGCTCCGGCGAAAAGGATAAGCACCTGCTTTTCCAGAGGCAGAGGATTGTACTGAGGCTGTTTGAGAATTTCAACAAGCCTGGCTCCTCGCGTAAGCTGTCTTTGCGTGGATTTGTCGAGGTCGCTTCCGAACGCGGCGAAGGCTTCAAGCTCGCGGTATTGGGCAAGGTCCAACCGCAAAGTACCGGCGACTTGTTTCATTGCTTTCGCTTGGGCTGCGCCACCTACCCTGGACACGGACAGACCGACGTTGATCGCGGGACGAACGCCGGCGAAGAACAGACCCGGTTCGAGGTAGATCTGGCCGTCCGTGATGGAAATAACGTTGGTGGGAATGTAGGCGGAAACGTCTCCAGCCTGGGTTTCGATGATCGGAAGGGCGGTCAGAGAACCCGCGCCAAGTTCGTCGTTAAGTTTGGAGGCGCGTTCAAGTAGCCTTGAGTGGTTGTAGAAAATGTCGCCCGGATAAGCCTCGCGTCCCGGCGGACGTCTGAGAAGAAGCGAAATCTGGCGGTATGCGGCGGCCTGCTTGGAAAGGTCGTCGTAAATGATCAGAGCGTGCTTTCCGTTGTCCCGGTAATATTCGCCCATGGCGCAACCGGCGTAGGGGGCGATGTATTGAAGGGTTGCAGGGTCGGAAGCGCAGGCGGCTACGACTGTCGTATATTCCATCGCGCCGTATTTCTCGAGAATAGCGACAACCTGCGCGACCGTCGATTTTTTAAGACCCGACGCGACGTATATGCAATAGACGTCTTGGCCTTTTTGACTGATGATCGAATCGACCGCGATGGCAGTTTTGCCAACCTGCCGGTCGCCAATGATCAATTCGCGCTGGCCTCTTCCGACGGGAGTCATGGCATCGATAGCCTTGATTCCGGTCAGCATCGACTCGTGAACCGATTTTCTGGCGATAACACCCGGAGCAACCATTTCAACCCTTCTGAACTCTTTGGCGTCAATGGGGCCTTTTCCGTCGATGGGTTCGCCGACAGCGGAGACGACACGTCCGAGAACGGCATCGCCAACGGGAACCTGCGCGATCCGGCCGGTCCGTTTGACGATGTCCCCTTCTTTGATGTGGGTGTCGTCGCCCATGATGGCGATACCGACGTTGTCCTCTTCCAGGTTGAGAACCAAGCCAAGAATTCCTCCAGGGAACTCCACAAGCTCCAAAGCCATTGCCTGCTCCAACCCGTAGACCCTGGAAATACCATCACCAACTGACAAGACGATGCCGGTTTCACTTAACTCGACTTTCTTGTCGAAATCCGCGATTTGATCCTTGATTATCTGACTAATTTCTTCTGCTCTTAATTCCATTAGACACTCTCACCCCTTTTTAAAGATTCTCTCATATTGAGTAATTGTGTTTTGATACTTCCATCCAAAACAAGGTCGCCAATCCTGGTAACGATGCCCCCGATCAAGGAGGAATCTTGCTCCACGTCCAGAACGACCTCTTTTCCAGTCTTTTTCGACAATGCCTCGACTATCTTTTCGACGGTTTCGGAAGCGAGTTCGGTAGCCGAAACCAGATTGGCGCGAACAACGCCTTTGAGTTCGTCCGCCAGTTTCTGAAAAAATTCGTTTATGTCGCCCACGAATCTCATTCGCCCTTTTTCAAACAACAAAAATAGGAATGAACTCATCACCTGCGAAAGCTCCAGTCTTTCCACGAGGATTTGAAGAACCTTTTTGCGGGAGTCCACATCGTAAAGCGGATTGTTGACCGCTCTTTCCAGATTGTTGTCGCTCGCGATCAAATCGGCGAATTTGGCGAGTTCTTCGCGATAAATTTCCGTCTGACCGTCTTCCTTTCCGATAAGTAAGAGTGCCTTGGCATAACGCCGTGCAATTGCTAAATTCTTCACTATGCCACCACCTTGTCTAAGTATTCGTCAACGAGTCTTTCCTGATCATCGGTTGAAATTCGAGTCTTGATCAGTTCTTCGGCCTTGGCCATCGCATCTTCGAGAACCTCGGCTCTCAGGTTGTTTTTGGCCTGTTCGAACTCGTGCTCGATGTTTCGTTTGGCTTGTTCTTCGAGCTTTTCGGCTGCGGACTCGGCCTCTTTCAGAATTCTGGCCTTGGCCTCCTCGCCCTGCCGTTTGTATTCTTCGATGATCTTTTCCGCCTCGGCTTCGAGCTTGGACAACTTTT
The DNA here is from genome assembly GCA_964575975.1 of uncultured Desulfobacteraceae bacterium. Taxonomy (GTDB): domain Bacteria; phylum Desulfobacterota; class Desulfobacteria; order Desulfobacterales; family SKZT01. Next base: position 5,343 of record CAZNTU010000123.1, on the reverse strand, counting down.
CCTCGTATTTCGCCAACTCCGTTTCGGCAGCGGCCTTCTTCGCCTCAAGCTCCTCCAACTGGTCCTTAATGCCTTTGATTCTGGCGTTGAGTGCGTTGGCTACCGGTTTTCTAAGAAGGATGAACAATCCGACGGCGAGAACCGCGAAGTTCATCACCCGGTAGGTGTCCGTAGCCACCCATCCTTTGGGTGCCGCGTCGTGTTCGCCTCCTCCCGAAGAGGCGTACGCCGTTGAGAATGCGAAAGACACGACGGCAAACATTAACATCGCAACGGCCAATCCAGTTTTCGCCATTTTGGTTCCCGATTGGCGCTTGCATCGAATACCAGGAAAATTCATGAAATTGCCCTCCCCAAAATTTTTTCCCCAATTGCTTGAGCATAAGCGTCGATCTCGTTCCGCAAGGACGCGCGAACGGCGTCGGCCTCGCGGGCGATTTTTCCCCGCACCTCCGCCATGCTTGCCTGCGCCTTCTGGTTGATTTCATCGACTATTCTCTTTTCTTCCTGGCTGGCCTCCTGGATCAGTGCGTCTCTTTCTTTGATCCCTTTAGTGCGGGCCTCTTTGATGCCTTCCGCAAAAGCACTCTCTTTCTCCATTGCGTCAGTGGCGGCTGCTTCGATCTTTTGTTCCATGCCACCGATTTTTTCTTCTCTTTGGCTAAGAATGTTCCGAATCGGTTTGTAGAGAATTACATTCAATATCCAAATTAAGAAAAGAAAATTAACGATTTGGATAAAGAGCGATCCATCGACACTAATCATGAAACGCCTCCGTTTGTTGGTGGGATTGCTGAATCCCCTTTTTCAGTCCAAAAAAAACCTTATCCTCGAATCCAAACTCGGGCGGCTTATAACTCAGCATTAAAAAATTGTCAAAGGTTTTTTGAAAATTTTCTTGCAAATTTACAGTTCGCCCGTTCGGATTGTCTCTCTATTCAGCGTCGTCGTCGGTTTCGACCCGATTTCGCATCATACAATTTCCCTGGAAAAAAACCCCGGCCTCAACCGCTACCACAGGTGCCTGGATATCGCCGGAAACTTTCGCGGGCGGGAACAATTCGATCTTGTTTTTCGCGTTTATGAAACCGACGACATTGCCCATGACCACAGCGGAACCGACATCGATCCTCGCATCGACGACCGCCCGCTCTCCGATAATGACCACGCCTGCCGGACTCGAGATTTTCCCTTTGAAATTCCCATCCATCCTGATAGTGCCTTCGAACTCGATAGTCCCCTCTATGCTGGCGTCAGTACCTTGAAACGTCGAGATCCCACACTGTTTTTCCGGTTTTCTCATATTTTTCTCCGTGAAAGTTACTCGAACATAAACCGACGCATGCTCACATTCATCAACAGACCTATTGACGACATCGTCGTGAGCATGGAAGAGCCTCCGTAGCTTATCAAGGGAAGCGGAACGCCCACGACCGGCATCAGCCCCATTACCATTCCAATATTTATGGCCACATGAAAAAAAAGGAGAGAAGTCAATCCCAGCGCCAGCATGGCTCCGAACGGATCTTTCGACCGGTACCCGATTTTCAGCCCCCAAAGAATCAGCATGAGAAAGAGAAAAAGAAGCAAGGACGCCCCTAAAAAACCCCACTCCTCGGCCAGAACCGAAAAGATGAAGTCCGTATGCTGTTCCGGCAGGAAGGACAGCGCGTTTTGCGTTCCTTTCATATATCCCTTGCCGACAAACATGCCCGAACCGATCGCGATTTTAGATTGTATTATGTGGTATCCGGCCCCGAGCGGGTCCAAGTCCGGATTCAGGAAGGTCCGTATCCTCTGTTTTTGATATTCCTTCAAAAAGAACCATACCATCGGCACGCAGACCATACCTGCGCCTATCAAACAAAGGAAAGTTTTTTTTTCGATTTTGACGATGACGGTCATCACCCCGGCGATAAACAATATAAGCAAGGCGGTTCCCAAATCGGGCTGTTTTACGATCAGAGCGAAAGGAACGACGGCGTAGGCAATGGGCTCCAACAATTCTCGAAAGCGCAACCCTTCGGGATTGGCGATTTTGGAATAATATTTCGCCAGCACGATAATTACGGCTATTTTAACCAACTCCGAAGGTTGGATCGTCAAGGGGCCCAATACCAGCCATCTTCGGGAACCGGCCACCAATTTTCCGAAAACGAGGACGCAGACCAGCATTGCGACAGAAATCACGTAAATGATATTCGCCCAACGGTCCAAGGTTTTGTAATTAAACGCGAACGCCAAAGCCATCATGCAAAACCCCCCGCAAAGCCAGACTATTTGCTTGAGGTAAAGCGTTTCGTTTCCGGAATATTCTCCGGTGGCCACGGCACTGTAAAGAGTCGTGAGGCCGAAGACCGAAAGCAGGGCGGTAATCGCAAGAAGTCCCCAATCGAAATTTTGTACAAGTCGCCTGTCAATCATTTGCGTTTTTCAGATCGAAAAAGGTTTTGAAAAGATCCCGTGCGATCGGCGAAGCCGCCGAAGAACCGTGTTCGCCATGCTCCACGATAATGGCCACGGCGATTTCCGGATTTTGAGAAGGCGCGTAGGCTACGAACCATGCATGGGATTTGAATTGCCGCTCTCTCCTCTCGGATTCTCTGGCGCTTTCGTTTTTTTTTCTTCCCACTATTTGGGCGGTGCCCGTTTTTCCAGAAATATCCACATTGTCCAATTTGGAGACCTTTGCGGTGCCTCTCGAACCGTTGACGACTTCCCACAATCCTTTTCGAACGATGCGCAGCGTTTTGTCGCTCACAGGCAATTTGCCGACGATTTCACTTTCGTTTTTCAGAAGGGCAACTCCTTCGGGCGTTCGAACCTCCGACAACAACTGCGGTCTGTACAATACGCCCCCGTTCGCGACAGCCGAAACGAGAACAAGCATCTGCAAGGGAGTCGCGAGATTATACCCCTGTCCTATGGCGACGGACAATGTTTCTCCTCTTTGCCACGGAATTCCGGTCCTTCGTTTCTTCCATGCGGCGGTAGGCACGAGGCCATTGCCCTCGTGGTCCAAGTCCACGCCGGTGCAGTCTCCCAATCCAAACGCTTTCGCGTACCATGCAAGCCTGTCGATTCCCAATTTCAGCCCGACTTGATAGAAAAACACGTCGCACGATGCCGCCAGTGCCTCCACGACGTTTACCGTCCCGTGCCCGCCCTTTTTCCAACATCTGAAGTCCCTGTCTCCGAACCGATAAGAGCCCGGACAAAACATGGTGGTTTTTTCGTTGATTACGCCTTCTTCCAGGCCGGCGGCGGCGGTTACGATCTTATATGTGGAGGCGGGCGGATACTCCGCCTGGATGGCTTTGTTTTCCATCGGCCGGTAGGGATTCGAGACGATGTTTTTCCATTGCGCGTGGGACAAGCCTCCGGCGAAATCGTTTTGATCGAAAGCGGGATAGCTTGCCATCGCCAGTATTTGCCCTGTATTCGGGTCCATGGCCACGACTGCGCCCGGCCTTTCTCCCAGAAGTTCCTCGGCTTTGTCCTGGAGTCTTTTGTCGATCGACAGAAGGACGTTGGAACCCGGTTGCGCGTCCACTGTTTTCAAAACCCTTACAGTCCTGCCGTTGGCGTTGACTTCCACTTGGCGTCCGCCGCGAATTCCTCTCAGAAACCTTTCATAGCTTTTTTCCACGCCGAACTTGCCGATCAGGTCTCCTCCCCTGTAATCGGGATACAATCCGCTGTCGAGTTCGGCGGCGTTTATTTCTCCAAGGTAACCCAGAAGATGGGCCGCGCTTTTTTCTCTGATGTAGTGTCTTCTGGTTCTCACATCGATTGCGATTCCTGGAAGATCGAATTTGTGGACCTCGACCGAAGCAAGCATATTTCTTCCGATATCCTGCGCCACCAAAACAGGTTTGTAAGAATATGGACTCTTGTTTTTCGCAATCCGTTCCTCGATTTCCTCAAGGGGAATACCGGAATATTCGCCCAATTTCGCGAGGGTTTCATCCAGAGGTCGGGCGTCCTTCAAAACGACGCTCAAGTCGAAAGAGGGACGGTTGTCCACCAGGAGGTCCCCGTTGCGGTCGAAAATCAACCCTCTGGGAGGATCGATGTTTTGCAGCCTGATACAGTTGGATTCCGACAACCTTCGAAATTCGGAACCCTCGATTACTTGAAGATAAAAAAGACGTGTCAACAGGACTCCGAACGAAGCGACTATGATCAAAACTACCCCGCTCAGTCTCTGTTTGTACCAATCGCTATCGGGTGAATTCAAATATCTTATCAAACGGCCGCAAATCCACTTTGCCTTGAAGTTTTCTTATCGCAAAAATAACCAGAGGACCGGCAAACGCAGCCCAAACCAATTGAATAAGTACATTCCTGAACATCTCCGGACCGAGATCGAAATTGCTCTCTATCATAGCCATCACGCCAATGATCAGAACGTTTTCCATAAACACCGAAGCCGTCGTGATCATGGGAATCAGGATGCTGTTTCCCACGTGCAGATAGTTTTTTACCAGCCAGATCCCGACGAACAGCCAGCAATAAATCGTAATGTACATGCCGAAAGGACCGCCGGATATCGAATCCATCACCGCCCCGGCAAAAAGGCCGAACGCGACGCATTCCCAGGCCGACCTGTAGATGGCCATATATACGATCAAGACTGCGATCAGGTCGAAAAATTTGTCGAATCCCCACAGGTCCGGAACAATGGACGTTTGGAAAAGAACCAAGGCGAATATAGTCAAAGCGAAATAAGCGTAAATCATTCGGGTTCGCGGAAATCGTGTTTCGGTGGATTCAAGACGATCATCACCTCTTCGAGCTTTTCGAAATCGACGGATGGTATAACGTTCACATCCTGGAAAATCCCGGAATTCGTCCTTACGGCGCCGTTAACTTTCCCGACTACGAACCCTTTTGGAAAAACTCCATCCAGACCGGAAGATACGATTACATCGTCGTTTTCTATGTCGTGTTTTCTCAGAACATACTGAAGCAGGCATCGGACTCCGCCGCCGCCCCTGACGATGCCGCGGGCACGGGTTCTTTGAACAAGGGCGTCCACGGCGCTGTTTCTGTCAACAATCAAAAGAACTTTGGAATAGTGTTCCGACACCTCGATTATCTGTCCGGCGATCCCCTCGGGCACCACGACCGGCAAACCTTTCCTTGCTCCTTCCGCAGCTCCCTTGTCGATTATGATGCTCTTGAACCATGGAGACGGGTCCTTTCCGACAACGGCCGCCGGAAGCGTCCGGTAATCAATGGTTTCCTGGAAATACAGGAATCTTTTAAGCCTCAGGTTTTCACGCTTGGCTTCTTCGCATTCGTTTTTTTTTTTCCGACGCCTTTTGAAGGGCCTTTTTC
>CAZNTU010000122.1:0-15956 GCA_964575975.1 uncultured Desulfobacteraceae bacterium | reverse complement strand
ATCGATACCGTCAGGACAAGGCCTTCCAGAACGACCGCCTGGCCGAATTGGTTACCAGCCGCGAATACCTCGACGCGCTTTCCAGGGAGCAAATGGAAGGCATTCTGCGGGTGGAATATATGAAGCACGTCCTGGGAAAGGACCCGATCATCAATATCGACCGCATTTTGTCCCGGACGCCTTTCGACGCCCGGTCCAATCTGGCGCGAACCCCTTAATTCGTCTTCTCGACGGGCGACTTTCCGACCAACCCTTTCTTGACGATCCATTCCGGAATCTCGGGCATGTTTTCACCGATTTCCGACGCGATTCCCAGAAGCTCGGCTATGGCCCATGGAATGTCGAACGGCTTGATAGGGTCGTTCGGGGCCTTTGTCAACCTGAGATTGTTCGTGGGAGACACGAAGGTCGTGACGATATGGTTCAACGAATGCGAGGAACTGAAATCCTCGATGTTGCCGTGGTCCGACGTGACGATCACGTAGGAGTCTTCTTTCAGGGCGAACTTGACGAGCGCCTCGACAATGCCGTCCAGGTATTCGAGCGCCCTGACTCCTTCCTGGAAATGCACGTTGACCAAGTGGCCTATCATGTCAGGGTTCGAAAAGTTCATGATCGCCAGGTCGCATACTCCGAGCGCGAATTCGTTCATCACTTTTCCGGCGACCTCGAACGCCTTCATCTGGGGCGTCTTGTAATAGTCGTCGTCTGTGAGAATGCCGTGCTCTTCGCCGTAGGAGGCGACAATGAAGCGCGATTCGCACTCCTGGCACTCGATGGACTCCCGACGGCCCCTGATGAAATATCCCATGTGGACGGCCTTGGTGCTCTCCGCCGCCAGCAGGTATTTGAAGGGCTTGCCGGCCTTTTTGAAATACGAGGTAACGACGGGAAGAAAATTGTGGGGCTGGGGTTTGATCGGGTAGACGATTTTCGCGCCGTACTTTGCAAGATCCGGGTGGTATTCGGTGATGCAGTATATGGAAAGGTTCAGGTCCTTTTTCATCCAGTCCATTTTCCAGGCCTTGCCCTTTTTGCCCGCCTCCTTGTCCAGGAACTCCTTTGCGTTCAAAAGGGCCGCGATTCTGGCTCGCTGGCGGTCGGCCCTGAAATTCAAATCCACGACCACATCGCCGGGCTCGATCTTCCTGACCGCTCCATCCTTGTCCTTCACCGCGATCGGTCTCGCGAAGGGGTCGAAAACCCTTTGGCCGTGGAAATCCCCGACCAACTTCAAGGCCTCTTCGAAACCGTTCGCCTCGATCCCATCGCCCTCGACAAGCAACTTGTAGTCGGCTTTGGTCCTCTCCTCCTCGTAGTCCCGGTCCATGGCGATACCCCGCCCAACGATCCATGCGACGCAGTCCAAAGCCTTGTGCGACAGCATCAAGTCTTTCAACTTGTACAGAAAACCGAGTTTTTCGCCTTCCTTTTCAAGGGAGCTTTTCAACGGCGCGTCCCTTCCGTCCAGAATGGCCTGCAACCTGAATTTTTTCGGGTCGAACCCGTGCCGGTCGAACAAGAGTTTGAGAAAGCTTTCCAAATGGTTCCAGCAACTGTGTACGCGCCCGTCGTCCCCGTATTCGCCGGAGATCATGAACGTGACGTTCAGATTGACGTTTTTCGTCTTTGCTTCCTCGACAGCTTGGTTCAGAACGGGATTTTCGTAGAAACGACCGTTCTCGATCTCGATGGCGATCTCCAGGGGTACCTGCGGGGCCACGGTGAAGTTGCCCAACTGCTGGTGACCGGTCTCCGAATTGCCCTGCACTTCGGGACGCAAATCCTCGTAGCCTGCCTCGATGCCGGACGCCTTGGTGGAGGCCGAGGGATAGTTTTCCCGCAAGCCGTCGATGAACGGCGTTCGGGCGGCCCAGACGGCATAGTGTTTTTCCGCCGCGACATCGACGATCATTCGGTCTATCTCCTCGCACAATTCCGGACAAGCCTTGCGGATTTCGGCTCTTTTTTCCCGAAGCGCGGCCAGAGAATCGGGGGACATTCCGTCGATCTTGGCCTTGATATCGTTGTCGTAGTAGATATTGAGCCAATTGCGGTCGAACAAAAGGATGAAAGCAAGTTCCGGAGACACGCCGACGCCGTCCTCCCCCAAGTTCTCTAAAACGGCCTTTTGACACCGGTCCTTGGCTTCCGGAGGCGAATTCGCAAATACCGTCCTTATAATATCGATTTCCAGTTCCGGATTGTATCCGTAACCGTCTATAATGATTTCCATGATTCGCGGCTTCATTTGGAATCGAATGCTCCTTTCTTTATTGCGCGATTTTTTCCGTCACTTGTTTTTCCAGGCTTTCCATTTCAAACTTGACGAAAAACCAGTTGCCTGCGGCCTCCGTAACTCCAATCAGGAAAAACGGGTCGGCGTTCGCGGGCTCGGAGAGCAAAATCTGCACCACGGCCTCGTCCGTATGCACCATGAACATACGGCAACGGGAGAAATTATGGCGTTCGGTAATTTTCGAACAAAGATAGAAGACCGGTTTGAACGACGCGGCAAGCGATTTCAAATCCACCTTCTTGTCGATGAAATCGTTGGCTACGATATTCAAGCCGGCGTCCAGAATCCCTATGGCCTTGTATCCTTTTATGTTGCGGAACTTTTCGATTTGGGTCCGCAATATTTTCTGGATCGGTTCCGTCTCCAGGCTTTTAAGCGAACCGTTCAACGCAGCTATTTGGGTTTCCCCATACCATTTCGGCTCTAAGGGCATTTCCGTGACACTTGCCTTTTCCCAGGTCGCGCCGATCTTTTCCATGAGATTGACTTCGATCCTTTTCTGGTTCCGTCTCCTGGGCAACTCTCCAAAGCTCAATTTCACGTTTTTCCAGCGGAGCATCTCCAACGCCGCCTCTTCGGGTGTCAGTTTCCGGAAGTGCGCGTCTATCAGGACTCCTTCCTCGAAGTACAAGAAACCTTTGCCCTTTCCAGGAGCGCTCGCCTCCAGACGGCAGGTTTTGCGTTCGATTTCCACGAGGGGCAAGAAACTGGCGAGGGAAAACCCTTTGACGGACTGGTTTTCGTCGCGAATGTTCAGGCCCACGAATATGGCCGAAACGAGACTGACCAGATTCACCGGCTTTTCCACGTGGTATAGAATTTCCTTCTGGTCCAGGTCCTTGCTAAACCAGGGCTTTCCGTACGGCGACATGACCACGCAGGAAACGCCGGGGTAATGACTGGAAACGTGCGCCAGCAGTTCCAGACCGCCCACCTTTTCCGTATTGGTGTCCGTGACGAACACCGAAATGTTTTCCCTTGAAAGGATTTCGACAGCCTCCTTTCCGTCGGACGCGCACAGCACGTCGAATTGGTGAAGGCTGGAAAGACTTTCTCCAAGGCGTTCGAGAAGCCCCGGATCGCTGTCCACGACGAGAACTTTATCCATATTCCTACCGATCGATGCTTAATGTTTCTCTTTGGCGGCGATTTTTTCCCATGTGTCGCGCAAGGTGACGGTCCTGTTGAAAACAAGGCTGTCCGGCTTGGAATCTTTTACGTCCACGTTGAAATATCCTTTTCTTTCGAATTGATAGAGGCCGCCAGGGGCCGCTTTTGCAAGACAAGGCTCGACGCGGCAATTTTCGAGTACTTCCAGAGAATTGGGATTGATATAGTCCTTGAAATCCTTGCCGTCCTTTTTATCCAGAGGGTTGGGGGCCGTGAACAAGCGGTCGTAGAGCCGGACCTTGGCGGGTATGGAATGGGCGGCGGACACCCAGTGAATCGTACCCTTCACCTTTCGCCCGTCCTTGGACCATCCCCCGCGCGTCTCCGGATCGTATTCGCATCGGATTTCGACGATTTCCCCGGAGCTTTCGTCTTTCACGACCTCCTTGCAAGTCACGTAATACGCGTATCTGAGGCGAACTTCGCGCCCCGGGGCCAGCCTGAAGAATTTTTTCGGAGGGCTCTCCATGAAATCGTCCCGCTCGATGTAAAGCTCCTTCGAAAAAGGGACCATGCGTTTTCCCCTGGTTTCGTCCTCGGGATTGTTTACGGCCTCCAGTTCTTCGACCAAGTCGTCCGGATAATTGACGATCACCAGCCTGACCGGGTCCAGAACCGCCATGACCCTGTCGGCTCGAAGGTTCAAATCTTCCCTGATGGAGAACTCCAGGAGTCCCATATCGACAATGCTGTCTCGCTTGGCCACGCCGATTCTGTCGCAGAATTTCCTGATGCCCTCGGGGGTGTAGCCGCGTCTTCTCAGACCCGAGATAGTGGGCATCCGGGGGTCGTCCCAGCCGGACACGTGCCCCTCCACCACCAATTGTATCAGCCGTCTTTTGCTCAAAACGGTGTAGTTCAAGTTCAACCGGGCGAATTCGATCTGCCGGGGCCTGCATTCGGTTCGCAGCGTGTCGAGCACCCAATCGTACAGGGGGCGGTTGTTTTCGAACTCCAGCGTGCATACCGAGTGGGTGATGCCCTCCAGCGCGTCGGAGATGCAGTGGGTGAAATCGTACATGGGATAGATGCACCACTTGTCTCCGGTCCTGTGGTGAGGCACGCGCTTGATCCGGTAAAGGGTCGGATCCCGCATGATAATGTTGGGGGAGGCCATGTCGATCTTGGCCCTCAGCACGTGCTCCCCTTCCTTGAACTCCCCGGCCTTCATTCTTTGGAACAGATCCAGGTTCTCCTCGACGGACCGGTTCCTGTAGGGACTGTCCTTTCCCGGTTCGGTCAAAGTGCCTCGGTATTCGCGAATCTGCTCGGGACTCAAGCTGCAAACGTAGGCCTTTCCCATCTTTACGAGCTGCACGGCGTATTCGCAGAGCCGGTCGAAATAGTCGGAAGCGTAGCACTCCCGGTCCTCCCAATCGAAACCAAGCCAACGGACATCCTCCCGGATGGAATCGACATATTCGACTTCCTCCTTGCTGGGATTGGTGTCGTCGAAACGAAGATTGCACTTTCCGTCGAAATCGGCCGCGATTCCGAAATTGAGGCAGATCGACTTGGCGTGTCCGATATGCAGGTACCCGTTCGGCTCCGGCGGAAACCGGGTCCTGATGAAATTGTGCTTGCCGGTTTTCAAATCGTCCGCGACGATTTCCCTTATGAAATCGTACGAAGTTTCGTTTTCGTTCATTAAAACCGTGACCTTTCTTCCTAATTATTTATTGAAGCGCAAAAAAGTTGTCTTGATATCTGTTTCTAACTCCTCGTCGCGATCATGTTTTCCAAAAGCAAAGGAGATACGACCAAGAGTAGTTCCGATAACTCAGCTTATATAAGAGGTGAATCGGGAATTTCAAGTTTTTTGTATTTCGAACGGAAACTATTCGGCTTGTTTAGGGCCTCGGAACGAAATAAAGATGCCAAAGCTTCTCGCATTGTCGGCCGACGGCAAACTCGACGGCATATCTGCTTCATTTCGCTGCCGCAGCCTGTCGTTCCGCATTCCCGAAGCGTCTTCGGCGGCAAACGGCCAATTCCGTTCCGTCTCCGGGAAATCAAATCCTTCTCGGGACGGCTCGCGTCTCGCCTGCTTGCCGAATGCGAAACGCCGGCTTCTTCTTCCCCGAGGAATAAGCTAATAAGGTTGTCTTCAGTACGGGGCAAGTCTACTAAGGTTGAAAAGAACGAAAATAAGGTTTCCGGAAAAAGATCCGGAAAAAACCTTGTGTTGGCACTTCGGAACCTTAGTAGCACGCGGCATCCTCCTCTGCCCCCGACCTTATCAGCTTATTGAGTACTCGGAACGAAACAAAGCCGCCAAAGTTTCGCGCAATATACCTACCGAAAGAGCGGTGGCATGATTATTTCGTTCCACGGCCCTTACATTTCGGTTGAAAAACGCCTAAGGAATTTATTAATATGAAGCAACGGGCGGATCGCGATTCCAATTCCCAATCCAGGGTAATCGCGTTTTTTTGTCCTGGGGCGTCAGGACCAGCTCCGTTTCGGAGCAAGACAATCCTGTTGTCATGAACGGCCAAAAAACCAGTCGCGATCCGCCCCCCCGCCGTCCTTTCCACTACATTCCAAAAATCGAACACCGAACCAACGCGATTATCCCAAAGGACTCTCTTTTTCACCGAACGACTCCCAGCAAAAAATTCCGGACCTGGAAATGGCCTTGCACATGGAGACCGTCTCCATGACTTCCCTGTTGAACACGTTCAACATGGTCATGTCAAGACCCGAGGCAATCAGCATGGGCAGATAGGTTTTCTCCAAGAGCCGTTTGGCTTTCGCAGGGCCTTTGACCGACGTCAGGTTGGACAGAGCGGCTATGGTTCTCACCGGATATCCCAGCAGGTTCGGAGCCTCCCGAATTACGGACAGTACTTCCATGGCGTGAAAGGCCCCGTCGGCCCAAGTGATGGGAACGACGATCGGATCGATTATCAGGCGTTTAGGATCGACGCCTTCCTTTTCGACGGCATTGAACAACTCCAGCGCCATGGTCAGCCTTTCGGGGCCGTCGGGCGGCACGTGGCCATTCGGATAAAGAAGATATCCAACGATGTCCACGTCGTATTCCTTCGCCAGCGGAAGAATGCGTCGTATTTTTTCGGGCTCCGGCGTGAACGCGTTGATGACGGCTTTTTTTCGGTTGGCGCGAAGCCCGCCCTCCATGGCGACCGGGTTCGGGGTATCGACGAGCACGGGAAGGTCCGTTGTTTCCTGCACGGTCTCCACCAGGAAAGCCATTTTCCTCCCCGGCTCTCTGGTAAGAGGGCCCGGGTTGATATCGATGGCGTCCGCCCCGGCCGCCTCGCATCGAAGCGCAAGACTTCGAATCGGTTCCGGGTCGTTCCTGTCGATGGCCTCCGCGACCACCGGATCGGTTATTCGGATATTGTCAGCAACTATCATGCGGTCTCCTTTGCGAGAAGCCCAAAGATGAAAGCCCCCACTCCCCCATAAACGCTAACTCAGGAGCATTATGCATTGATTATCAACCATTGATTATTGAAAATTCAAGGGGAGACGGTACCATTTTGACGATACCGACCGGCATTTGACGGATTTTCAACGATCAATAGTCGACAATCAATTGTTAATTGTCAATGGCCGAGCTTTAAGTTAGCGCTTATGCCCCACTCTCCACTCCCCACTTTCAACTTCCAGCTCCTAAAAATGCACCGCCAGCCAAATGGTCTCCGTATCCGGGTCGGTCCATTCCACGCGATGTCTCTGGCGGGCCGGAATATTGACGTAGTCCCCGGGCTTCAATCGCAACGGCTCGCTTTCGCCTTCGAATAGCAGGACCGCGCTTCCTTTCAGCACGATCACCCATTCGTTCCTTTCCTGGTCGTACCAGAAATTTTCGGGCGACGACTGGCCTTTGGATACGATCCGCTCGATTTTGACGTTTTCGTTCGAGACGATCTCCTCGAATATTTCCTCGGTAATTCCCTCGAACGAGCCTTCGAAAGTGTTTCCGATTTCGGTCATATGTACATCTTTTCCAAAAGAACTTCGGGGTTTTCGATTTTCGTTCTTGACCCTGCGAGCGATTGTTCACTATACACAGAATTGTCTTGCGCTGCAATCCGTCGCGCGTATTATTGTGCGGAACATTGTCGGTCCCGAAACAGGAGACCAAGCACGAAAAGGGGAAAAAGGATGAATAGAATTTCGGCACTTTTGGCGGCAACTATGCTCGTTCTGTCTCTCGGCGCTTCGGCTGGCGCAAACACTCTGAAGCTGGGACTCGATGCCGACCCGGTTTCTCTCGACCCGCATGTTCAGATATCCGGAGGAATGCTGCAGTATTCCCATTGGGTTTTCGATCCTCTTGTGCGATGGGACAAAAAAATGGAAATAGAACCTCGGCTAGCGACCACGTGGGAGCGAATCGACGACTTGACCATGCGCTTCCATCTCAGAAAAGGCGTGAAATTCCACAGCGGAAATCCTTTTACCGCCGAAGACGTGAAATTCACGGTGGATCGGCTCAAAAAGAGCGTGGATTTCAAGGCGCTTTTCGACCAGTTCAAAGGGGTGACCGTAATCGACGACTATACCATCGACATCGTCACCACAAAACCCTATGCCCTTTTGCTCAACGTGGCCACCTACATTTTTCCCATGGACAGGAAGTTTTACTCCGGAAACGACAAAACGGGGCGGCCCAAGGACGCGATCGTCAAAACAGGGCCGTCCTTCGCCTTGACGAACGAGTCCGGCACCGGCCCGTTCAAAGTGACCTACCGGAAGCAGGGAGTCAAAACCGTTTTCGAGCGCTTCCCCGAGTATTGGGATATCAAAAGTCCGGGCAACGTGTCCGTCATCGAGCTTGCCCCTATTAAAGAGGACGCAACCCGGGTGGCGGCCTTGCTCTCCGGGGACGTGGACTTCATATCGCCCGTCCCGCCCCAGGATTTCGACAGTGTCCGAAAAGACGAAAATCTCAATCTTTTTTTCAATCCGGAAGGACGGATCATCACTGTGCAGATGAACCAGAAGAGACGCGCCGAGTTTCGGAACGTGAAAGTCCGCCAGGCCATCGTGCATGCCGTCGACACCGAGGGAATCGTCAAGACAATCATGAAAGGAACCGCGATCCCCGCAGCCCAGCTTAGCCCCAGAGGATACGCGGGGCACATTCCCGACCTTTTCCCGAGATACGACCTTGAGAAGGCCAAAGCTCTCATGAAGGAGGCGGGCCTGGAAGACGGATTCGAATGCACCATGATCGCCCCGAACAACAGGTACATAAACGACGAGAAAATCTCAGAGGCCATCGTATCCATGCTTGCCGAGATCAACATCGAAGTGAAACTGAAAACCATTCCCAAAGCGCAGTACTGGGACGAATTCGATGCGCAGACGGCGGACCTCCAGATGATCGGATGGCGTTCCGACACCGAGGATTCCGGTAACTTCAGCGAGTTCCTGGCCATGTGCCCCAACAAGGAGACAGGCTACGGCCAATACAACAGCGGCAACTACTGCAACCCCGTAATCGACGAGCTTACAATGGCGGCGCAGGTGGAAATGGACCTGGAAAAACGCTCCAGGATGCTGCAGAAAGTCGAAAAAATCCTTTACGACGACGCCGCGTTCATTCCGCTTCATTGGCAGAACCAGTCCTACGGCGCAAAGAAGAACCTCGACGTGAAATCCATCGTCAACACCATGAATCTTCCGTATTTGGGAGACTTGGTGGTGAAATAGTCTTCCGCCTGGCACATTCTTCGACTGACGTTCATGTTTTCATATGCCCAAAAAATTCGAAACTGTTTTTTTTCGACGAAGGAGGATTGACATGATCGAAAGCGAGCAACATTCGCGTCCCGGATTTCGTCAAAAAAGTCTTGAAAGAAAAAAACATCGAGCTTAAGATTGAAAATACGCACGATGCCGTACGCACGCTCAACCAGCTTTTGGCAGAAAACAAGGATGTTGCCGGCGCGTTCCATTTGACCTGCTGATTCGCTCGACCTTCGGCTAGCCCTACCCGCTGATCGCGGCAAAACGTGAAACGCCAAACGGAAAATGCTCGTTTCGGAAGAGGCATCTGGAACTGATCGGAAAAGAGAAGCGCGGACCCGTTTCGAATCGTTGCGAAGTTCGGCATCGAATTTTCGCGACTTTTCCTTCGAAATCCTGCGGACTTGGCAGAATCATCGGATTAAATCATGGCGACAGCGGAAAATGCTTGAATGACAGAAAGCGCTAAAAATCGCATATATGTCGTGGACGACACAGAGGCCAGCTTGGAGCTGCTGACGGATATTCTGTCGGACGAAGGCTACGAAGTCGCGGCTTTCACCGACGGAAACGTCGCAGTCAGGTCCGCCAGGAGCGCTCCGCCCGACCTCGTTCTTCTCGATATCATGATGCCCGACTCGACCGGCTATCAGATATGCGAGAAGCTAAAGGATGACGAAACCACCAAAGACGCCCCGGTAATATTCGTCAGCGCCAAGAACGACATTTTGGACAAGGTCAAGGCCTTCTCCCTCGGAGGGGTCGATTACATATCCAAGCCGTTCCAAGTGGACGAAGTCCTGGCCCGCGTAAGAACCCATCTGAAACTGCGAAATCTTCAGCAAAATCTCGAGAAGAAGAACGAAGAGCTTTCCAAGACCCTCGAGGATTTGCGAGCGGCCCAGGACCAGCTCGTCAGGCAGGAGAAAATGGCGGCGCTGGGCCAGCTGGTCGCCGGAATCGCCCACGAGATCAACACGCCCCTCGGAGCAATCAGGGCCAGCGCCGACAACATCGCAAACGCCATGGACATGTCCGTTCGTCGGCTTCCCGACCTCTTCGGCTCGCTTTCCCCCAGGCAAAGGGTAAATTTCCGCCTTTTGGTGGAAAAGGCCCTCGCCACAGAGACGGTATTTTGTTCCAGGAACGCCAGGAAATGGCGCAAGCGAATTTCCGAGAAGTTCCAGTCCGTCGGAATCGATTCTCCCGAGACTGTCGCGGACCTGATCGTTTCCATGGGATTGCAGAACGAGATCAAAAATTTCCTGCCGTTGCTGAGGTCTCCCGAATGCGCGAGAATATTCGAGGCGGCAAAGCTTCTTCACGTGCAGTACGACAGTTGCAGGAATATCAGGATGGCCGGCGACCGGGCGGCCAAGGTGGTCCTGGCCCTGAAAAGCTTCGTTCATTTCTGCGATACCGATAAAATGTCGGCTATAGGGATCAAGGAGGGAATCGAAACGGTGTTGACCTTGTATCGGAATCAACTCAAAAAGGGCGTGCGCCTTTCGGTCGATTACGGGACGAACCCCGTGATCCAATGCTTTCCGAACGAACTGGACCAAGTTTGGAGCAATCTGATACAAAACGCCCTTTACGCAATGAAAGGCGAAGGCGAACTTCGGATTGCGGCGTTGGAAAAGAACGGGTGGGTCCGTGTTCAAATCGCCGATTCGGGTCCGGGGATTCCGGAAAAACTCCAGGAACGGATTTTCGAACCGTTCTTCACGACGAAGCCAATGGGAGAAGGAAGCGGTCTGGGTCTGGATATCGCTTTGAAGATAGTGAATCGCCATAGAGGCTTCATTCGGTTGAAAAGCGAACCCGGACGCACGGTTTTCAGCGTGTTTCTTCCGAAGGACAACAAAAGCGGAAATTTCGGAGAATGTCGGACAAAAGTTTGAAAAAACGCGCTATTTTATGCGTCGACGACGAAGCTATGGTTTTGACCAGCCTCAGGGACCAGCTGATGCGCCACTTTGGCGCAGGGCCGAGGATCGAACTGGCGGAGAGCGGAGAGGAGGCCATGGAAGTCGTCCAGGAGCTTGCCGACGACGGATACGAGCTTTGCCTGGTCGTTACGGACCAGATCATGCCGGGAATGAAGGGCGACGAACTGCTGGCGGCCATTCACAAACGTTGTCCCAAATCCTTGAACATACTTTTGACCGGCCAGGCCGACGCGCGCGCGGTGGGCAACGCGGTCAACGAGGCCAATCTTTTCCGCTACATTTCGAAGCCGTGGGACGAGCAGGATTTGGCGCTGACCGTGAGACGGGCTCTCGACAGCTACGACCAGGACAAGCGACTGGAGGAGCAAAACCGAAGTTTGGAAGCGCTATACGCAAGGGCCCGGAAAGAAATCGAGGAACGAAAAAAAGTAGAGAAGCTTCTGGCGGAAACGAACCAGAACCTGGAGAACAAGGTCGCGGAGAGAACAAGCGAACTGACCCGGACTCTCGCGGATTTGAAAAACACGCAAAACCAGTTGATCATGCAGGAGAAGATGGCCTCGCTGGGCATGCTTTCCGCAGGCGTGGCGCACGAGATCAAAAACCCTCTCAATTTCATCAACAGTTTCGCGAGCCTGAACGCGCAAAGAGCAATGGAACTGGAAGGGCTCGTGCTTTCCCTGGAAACCGATCCGAAGTCCGTCGATTTCGGCGAGATTCGCGAAGCACTCCGGGATTTGATCTCCAATTCCGCCCACATCCTGGAGGAGGGGCTCAGGGCCGACAGGATCATCAGGTCCATGATGCACCACGTCCGCGACTCGAAAAGCGAAACCCAAATAGCCAACGTGAACGAGCTGCTTGGAGAATCCCTCAACCTGGCCTACCACGGCATGCGAGGCAAGGACGGCTATTTCGACGCGGAAATAGAAACGGACTTCGACCAAAGCGCGCCGGACTTTCCTGTCATGGGCCAAGCCTTGAGCAGAGTTTTCGTCAATTTGATCAACAACGCCTATTACGCCATGAAGAAAAAGAAAGAACGATTGGGCGACGAGTATTCGCCGAAATTGGAAATAACGACCCGAAACACGGACGAGCTTTTCGAAATTCGAATCAGGGACAACGGCGAGGGAATCGATAAAAACTCTCTGAAAAAGATCTTCAACCCTTTTTTCACCACCAAACCTCCGGGAGAGGGAGCGGGTTTGGGATTGTCGATATCCCACGAAATCGTCTGCCGCGGACATCGAGGCAAGATGGAAGTCCACAGCGATAAGGGAATTTATACGGAATTCGTTATCGGTCTTCCTGTGAAATAACAGGAGGCCCGATCGGAAAAAGCCGGAGCAGAATATTCCATATGACAGTCAAGATGCTATTCGTCGATGACGAACCCAAATTCAAACTCGTTGTAAAGCAGCTGTTCAGAAACGAAATCAGGTCCGGAAAATTCGAGGTCCTTTTCGCCCTGAACGGAGTGGAGGCGCTGGCTCTCCTGGAAAAGGAGCCCGATACGGAGTTGTTGCTGACCGACATCAACATGCCGAAAATGAACGGCCTGAAACTTCTTTCCGAAATTTCCGGGAAAAAACATCTTTTGAACCCGTGCCTGACCTCTCTCGTGATTTCCGCCTACAGCGACATGGAAAACATCCGCAAAGCCATGAACGCGGGCGCATTCGATTTTCTAACCAAACCTTTGGATTTGAAGGACTTGGAAATCACCTTGAACAAAGCGATCGATCACGTGGAAAGGCTGAAAAGTGTCAAACAAAGGGAGCAAGCCGCGGAAACGGCCATGCGGAAGGCCGAGGCCATCGCCCTGTCCGCCGAACGGTTCCGGAAAATGTTTACGAATCACAGCGCGCCCATGATCCTTCTGGACCCGGAAACGGCTCTGGTCGTTGAAGCAAACCGCGCGGCATCGAATTTTTACGGATACAGCCAAGACGAGTTTCGAGGTCTCGAGGTGGCAAAACTGCACACGTCGGTTTACGAACACGTCCGAGACGCCATCGCGGATGTCATAGCCGGCGGGCGCAACTATTTCGTGTTCGAACACAGGTTGAAATACGGATCGGTTCGAAACGTGGAAATCTATTCCGCGCCCATCGAGGTGGAGAACCGCACGCTTCTCTTCTCCGTCATTCACGATATAACCGAAAGAATCCGGGCGGAAAAGAACCTGGAGAACGCAATGAAGCTGGCGGAATCGGCCAACCGGACGAAAAGCGAGTTTTTGGCCAACATGAGCCACGAAATCCGTACTCCCATGAACGCCATATTGGGTTTTTGCGAGCTTCTCCTGGAAAGAACCGAGGACCCGCAGGACAAGAACTACCTGAAATCCATCTACAAAAGCGGCCGCTCTCTGCTGAGAATCATCGACGACATACTGGATCTGACCAAAATAGAGGCGGGAAAGCTCGAGTTGCAGCCCGAGCCGACCCA
Source organism: uncultured Desulfobacteraceae bacterium (assembly GCA_964575975.1). Lineage (GTDB taxonomy): Bacteria > Desulfobacterota > Desulfobacteria > Desulfobacterales > SKZT01. The sequence continues at coordinate 2,357 of CAZNTU010000122.1, read as the reverse complement.
TATCCGGAGTCTGCTGAAAGAGGTAAAGAATATCTTTTCCCAAAAAGCACGGGAAAAAGCGATCGAATTCGTCGTACATATCGCCGAATCGCCGTCGGAAACCATGATGCTCGACGAAATCAGGGTTAAACAGGTTCTTTTCAATCTCGTCTCCAACGCGATCAAATTCACTTCCACCGGTCGGATCGACGTTCGGGCCCGCGTCAGGGCCGAACCCCCTCTCTCCGCCAATGAGAACAGGAGGGAAACCGCAGAGCTGACCATCGAAGTGGAGGATACGGGTATCGGAATTCCGCCCGACCAGAACGAGATCATCTTCGAATCGTTCCGGCAGCGGGAGGGTCAGAAAAACAGGGAATACGGAGGCACCGGCCTCGGACTGACCATCACCAGAAAGCTCGTCGACATGATGAACGGAAAAATCTTGCTGAAGAGCCGGCTTGGTCGGGGAAGCATCTTCAAGGCGGTCATTCCCCGAGTCGAAATCCTGGAAAAGTCAGAGGCCGTCGGCCTCTCCCAAGATATCTCCCGCGATGCGCACCCGGCTTTCGAACCCGCCGAAATCATGGTGGTCGACGATTTCGAAATCAATCGAGTTCTCGTGAAAGAATACCTGAAAGAAACGCCGATTTCGGTGATCGAGGCCTCCGACGGCGAACAGGCTCTCGACATGATCCAAAAAAAAATCCCGGCCCTCGTTTTCATGGACCTGAAACTTCCCGGAAAAAACGGCTACGAAATAACCGAAATCATAAAAAAAACAAAATCGCTGAAGAACGTTCCCGTCATCGCTCTCTCCGCCTCGGCCATGGAGAGCGCCAATTCCAAGATAGAGGCGCTTTTCGATTCCTACCTGATGAAACCGATCACACGGAAAAAACTGTTCGACGAACTGCAAAAGTTCCTGCCGGCCGAGGGAAACCGAGCAGGATTCGTCGCGGCCGCGTCGGTCGAACCTCGGCCGTGCCCGACCCAAGTCGGATTAACCGAGCCTCCTTCGCCCGATATATTGCACATCCTGGAAAAGCAAACATTGCCCAAGTGGGAGGAAATCAGGGAAATATTCTATATCGACGAAGTCGCCGATTTCGCCGGGGAACTCAACAGAATAGCCTTGGCATACCCGTTTGCTCCGCTCGAGGAGTACAGCCGAGCCTTGCACGAACACACGCAAAACAACGACATCGACGAAATCGAAAAAATATTGGCCAAGTTCCCTTCCATCCTCGAACAAATAAAAAACACATTCCAACCTGCGGAAGAACGAAGCATATGAACGAAAAAACGACATCCTCGGTACTCATCGTGGACGACAACATAAACAACCTGCACGTGCTCGCCAACATTCTGAGAAGCGGAGAATTGAAAGTGGCCACCGCCAAGGACGGCCCCAGAGCTTTGAAATTCATCGAGAAAAAAAAGCCGGATCTGATTCTGCTTGACATTATGATGCCCGAGATGGACGGCTATACGGTCTGCGAAAAACTCAAAGGAAAAGACGACACGAAAGACATCCCCGTCATTTTCATCAGCGCGTTGGATCAGACCGAGGACAAATTGAAGGGATTCCTGTGCGGGGGAGTGGATTACATAACGAAACCGTTCAGGCGGGAAGAGGTTTTCGCGAGGGTCAACGTACATCTGACCCTTAAACACGCGAGGGAGGAACTGAAGGCGGCCAACGAAGAACTCCAGATCGCCAACGCCACAAAGGACAAACTGTTCTCGATCATCGCCCACGATCTTCGAGGTCCTATTTCCTCGCTGGCGGGGATACTGGAAATCATCGAACTTCAACCCGATGCACTGGCCAGGGAAATCAGACCTTCATTTTTCCGCGAACTGGGGACCTCGGCCAAAAGCTTGTTCTATCTGATCGAAAACTTGCTTTCCTGGGCCAAGAATCAGAGAAACGCTATAAAATACCGGCCGGAAAACGTTTCCATACACAACTTGGCGGAAAGCAACCTGAAACTTTTTTCCGCGACCGCGAAAGAAAAAGGCATAGCTTTGCGCTCGGACGTCGATCCTCGGCTTGTTGCATTCGCCGACGTCGATATGATAATGACGGTTTTGCGCAACCTGATTTCCAACGCCTTGAAATTTACGCCGGAGAACGGGAATGTCCTGGTGGGAGCGGCATGTGGAAAAGATTGCGTGGAAATATGGGTAAAGGACGACGGAATCGGGGTGTCGCCCGAAAACATGGACAAGCTGTTTCAAATCCGAGAGCACTACTCCACGTACGGTACAAGGAACGAGAAGGGGAGCGGACTGGGACTGTTGCTCTGCAAAGAGTTCGTGGAAAAGAACGGGGGCGAAATTTGGGCCGAGAGCGAACCTTCGCGAGGAAGCCG
>CAZNTU010000121.1:0-16124 GCA_964575975.1 uncultured Desulfobacteraceae bacterium | reverse complement strand
GGGAATTGCGACCCGACCGCACAAGGTCGAAATATTTCAATTGGTTGCGGCTTATTGCAATACGAAATCTGAAATAAGGTCCTTCGAAAATCCCATATACCGAATCTACGGCATACATTTTCCGGCCTTCATCCCTTATTTTTGTCGAATATCTTCCTTCGAACCTATTCGAAAGCAAAAACGCCGCTCGGAGTGTATGCCGGACAGTACGTCCGACGGCGGCGGAACAAAGTGGAACTTTGGGCATGGAGAAAGGCAAATTCCATAAAACGATCGGATATTCGTGCATTTTAGGGGCCGCCTTTTTGGCGTACATTTCCGCAGTCGTAGTTCGATGGTCCCAAGCGCGAACCGAAATACATCCGGCTTTCTTTCTCTTTTCGCAGTACACGCTGGGCTTTGTCTTCATCATGGCGCTTCTTGTTTTCCAAGGAAGAAAGCCCGCGACGGAAAGATTCTCTCTGGTAATCGGCCGGACCATCGGCGCCGCCTTGGCGGTACTTTTTCTCTACAAGGCGGTCACCGAGACCACGGTGGCGGCGGCCAACATCCTCAACCTGACATACCCGCTTTTCATCGGGCTTTTCACCTATATTTTCCTGAAAGACAAACGGGACCCCTATTCTCTTGCATCGGTCCTAATCGCATGGGGCGGGGTCTGGCTGATCCTGGCGCCCGGCGGCATCGAACTGCAAGTGGAAAATCTGTGGGGATTGGCCTCCGGAGTCAGCGCCGCGATAGCCATCGTGTTCCTGAACATAGCCAGGGAAAGAACCGACTCCGAATCTATCCTGTACTACATGTTCGGTCTCGGGGCGCTGTTCGTGTTCATCCTGTATCCCAACAAGATTCACGTACCGGACAGGTGGGAATCCTATTATTTGGGAATGGGCGCGGTCGCCGGCGTCGCGGGCCAGTACATGCTGACCGTAGGCCATAGATTCGTGACCGCAGTGGAAGGTTCCGTGCTTTCCTCGACGCGGATCATCATGGCGGGGTTTCTGGGACCGATTCTCGTGGCGGACCAGTCGCTCGGTTTCTACGGATGGACCGGAGCACTCCTTATATTCGCGGCCAACGCGGTGATCGCGGTGCGAAAGGCGAGACAGGCGTAGTCGGTCGCAAACGGCGATTCTACGAAAGCGCATGCGAATTTTCCAAAAACCGTCGGCGACGCTCTTTTCCACCGGAATGGAATCGGATATGCCGCCGTCCATGAAAAACCGGCCTTGGTAGAACACCGGCGGCGCAAGGAAAGGCAGTCAAGTAGCGCCTGTCGTTGGCGTAGCGGATGTTGACGATCCGGTTTCGTTCCGGCTGGAGGGAAACGTAGTTCGCCCCGTTGCAGGCGCCCATGGAGACGCCGATCACGCAGGGGAACCTTATATTTCGGTCCATGAAATACCGGAGGACCCCGGAGGCGTATACTCCTCGAAGTCCTCCGCCTTCCAGAACCAGCGCGGTGCCTTCCGGATTCGTCGAGATATGGTTCACCTTCTTTTTCCCCTCTTTCGTGTAAAGAGTCGTTTCCGCCTCCTTCCCCACGTTGTCGTTGCAGGCAGCCAAGGCCGCGTCCGCGCCGTCCGGCCCTCCAAGCGTGTCGACGAACGAATTGTTCTCCTCGCCGGCTTGCAAGTCGATTGCCGAGCATACGAAAACTGCCGCGAAAATCAATATCTTTTTTGTTGAACCGGTTCTTCATCCATGCAATAATCGCCGGTCGTTGAAAATTGGAGGAAGCAAGGCGAGGAGAACAGACAATGCGTATCGGCGATCTGCCCGAAGACATAAGAACGAAGCCTGCGGAGCCCGAGGAGATGTTCGTCTATTTGAAGCGGATGTACGAGGATCTTATGCCCTTTGACCGGCTTTTGGGCGTCCGGGTCGAATCCCTGGCCTTCGACGACGTTTGCGTCCGGATAGGCATGAAACCGGAGTTCGTGGGCAACTTCGCGAAGAACATCCTGCACGGAGGGGTGATTTCTTCGATTCTGGATCTGACCGGGGGTCTGGTGGCGGCGACGGGAATCGTCAAGCGCATGCGGGGCGAAAGCGTCGAAGAAATCCTGAACCGGTTCACGCGCATGGGCACGATAGACCTTCGCGTCGATTATCTTCGCGCCGGAAGAGGCGAATATTTTCTTACCCGCGGCTCGATTCTGAGAATAGGTTCCAGGGTTGCCGTCGTCAGGACCGAATTCAGAAACGAAAAATCGGTGCTTGTTGCGGCGGGGACCAGCTCTTACGTGGTGGGATGAAAGAGCCGGCTCCGATTTGTTTCATCCTCGGCTGTTATTGTCCGTGTATAGTCGATACGCCCATCCTGGAATCTTACGTCCCTGTCCATGGAAGGGATCAGAAAAAGGTCTATGATCCATCCGACGAATAAAAGGCCCGTGGTGAAAAAAACAGCTGGTCCCCGTGATGGGTCTGTCGTAACAGAACCGGTGGGAGCTTGCGAATCCGGACAGCCACAGAGGGAAAAAGGTTGGTCGCGGCAAGATTTTTCTCCGTCCCATCCGCGATCGGCGACGTCTCTCGCGTTTGACTCCTGCATGCGGTTCCCTTTAATATAGTGGACGATATGGACGGCGCGAAGGATCGCCAGTTTGACGAAACGGAAGAAAACAGGGGCAAGAAATGGCGAAATACACGGGAATCAATCATCTGGCGATGGCTACAGGAGACATGGACACGACCGTGAGATTCTGGAGAGACCTCCTCGGCATGCGCCTCGTGGCCGGTCTCGGGCGGCCGGGCTACCGGCACTATTTCTTCGAAATCTCAAGGCACGACATGATCGCGTTTTTCGAGTGGGGCCACGTCGAGAAGGGCGAACTAAAGGACCACGGGGTTCCCGTAAAAGGCCCCTGCACGTTCGACCACGTATCCATCGAGGTCGAATCCGACGACGACCTTTGGGAAATCAAAGACAAGCTGGAAGCCGCCGACATCTGGGTATCGGAAATCATCGACCACGGCTTCATCCATTCCCTCTACGCGTTCGACCCCAACAACATCCCCATCGAATTCAGCTCGCCCGTCCCGGAGGTCGATATCAGAAAAATTCCCCAAATGGCCGACAAAAAGCCCTGCGAAACGGCCCTGGAAGGTCCCGACCCGCAAACTGGACATTGGCCGGAAGTTGCGACCCCAACGCCGACGGATCAACGGACGGTATATCCGGGAGAAGGAACCATCTTCGCCAAATCCGGACCTTGCCGAAAAACCGTGGAAGAATAGGTTCGCGAATATGAACGACCGCAGAAACAAACAACTCCGCCTTGAAAAATTTTTTATCCGCGTCAACGCGCGAATCATGCCAGGCACGTATCTTGCTTCCCATTTCGGACTGGAATCGCAACGCAGTTTTTTCATACGAAAGGAGGCAGACGATGCTGGTCAAGAATTGGATGAGCAAGGATTTAGTGACGGTCGACGTGGAGGCTTCCATGGACGACGCGATCAAGCTGTTGAAATCGAACAACATCAGGATGCTCCCTGTGACGAAGAAAGGACGTCTGACTGGGATTGTCACGGATCGGGACCTGAAGAGGGCGCAAGCATCCGACGCCACTTCGTTGGACATCCACGAGCTTTTGTATCTTCTGACGAAAATCAAGGTGGGCCAGGTGATGACGAAAAAGCCGATCGCGGTCCCGCCCGATTTCACCATCGAGGAAACCGCCGATCTCCTCATGAAAAACAAGATATCCGGCGCGCCCGTGGTGGACGGAAACGGCGATCTGGTCGGCGTGATCACGCAAAACGATCTTTACAGGGCGCTTATATCCCTGTCCGGATTCGGAAAGAAGGGGATCCAGTTCGCGTTCCTGCTGGAGGACAGGCCCGGTTCCATTCAGGAGGTCGCCGACGTCGTCAGAAAGTTCGGAGCCCGCATGGTCAGCATCCTGAGCACCTACGACGGCGTTCCCGAAGGGTATCGCAAGGCGTACATTCGCATCTACAATATCTGCCGGGACAACCTTGCCGATTTGAAGCGGGAGCTTGGGGAGAAGGCCAATCTGCTTTACATGGTCGATCATCGGGACAATGTGCGGGAAATTTATTCCTGATTTTTTCCCGCAGGCCAACCCCTGCGGAATATGCGCTCCGCGCGCCGGAATCCCGTAAAAAAAAGCCCCCGCCGAAGTCGGACGTCTTTTTCGATGACTTGCCGACGCAAGACCGGCGGGAGCGAAATGTTCACGAACCCTTACAACTTGTAAAAATGCTCGACACCCTCTCCCGGCGATTGCCGTCCATGATTATACGCCAATGCAAACAATTGCTTTGCAATTCAGTGCGTTTTCGAATTTTCCATCCTGCCCGGCATTTGGCATGTAGCTTGCTGACGACTTTAGGATTACATTGAGAGGAAACAAAGGATTGGAAACGCAATATACGATATTGATAGCGGATCGGAACTCCCACGTTCGGGAGTTCCTAAAGCGAGAGTTGACGGATGCGGGATTTCGGGTCCTGCAAGCTGAAAAAGGCCGGGACGTCATAGACTTGGTCTTTCATTGCGAGCCCTTGATGCTGGTCATAATAGACCCGGACCTGCCCGACATGGAGGAAACGGCTCTCTTAAAGAAAATAGGGAACCGTATCCCCGCCCTCCCGGTGGTCATCCATGCTTTCCAGTCCGATGGAACAGACTATTCCGTGTATTTGAAGAAAATCGATTTCGTCGAAAAAGGCGGACGGAGCATCGAGAGGCTCAAACAGGTGGTAATGGACAAATTCTCGGCGCACCAAGCCAAACTTTCCAAAAACATGGCCTAAACGACATGTGAAAAGCAACGGAGTCGGACTTTGATATCCCTGAAAAAATTCGGCGAAAACTATTACACCCGCCTGACCCATAAAATGACCGCATTGGTCATTGTCGTGTCCCTGACGCCCCTGATACTAGTAAGCGCCATGATACTGAACGAGTTTCGCGCGTCCTACCGGGACAGGGTCCACGCCCATTTGTCCGTGGTCATCAAAAAACACAAACTTCGCATCGACAGTTTCCTGAACGAAAAGCTGGCCGACATCAAACACGTTGCGGCGTCGTTTTCGTTCGAGCAGCTCAGCGACGAAAAATTTCTGCAAGCTCGCCTTCGGGCGCTTCAAAATAGCTACGGCATCGTTTTCGAAGATTTGGGCGTCATCGACGAAAACGGGATTCAAATCGCCTATACGGGACCGTTCGAGCTGATGAGGGCTCAATATTCCGAGGCGGAATGGTTCAACAAGGCGATCATGAAGAAATTCTACATCAGCGACGTATTTCTGGGTCTAAGAGGATTGCCCCATTTCATCGTTTCCGTTCGAAGCACTCACGAGGGAAAGCCATGGCTGTTGAGGGCCACCATAGACTTTCACGCTTTCAATTCTCTGGTCGAAAATCTTCGGATCGGAGAGACGGGAATCGCGTTCATTTTGAACCGGGAAGGGCAGTTTCAGACCCAAAGCCTCGCCGGCGCGGCTGTGAACAAGCAAATATTCCTCGACCTCATGAAGGACAAGAATGACCTGGAGGAAGTTTATATGGGAGAGCGGCGTTCCGAGACCGGACGCGAAGACTTCGTCTATGTGATTTCGTTGCTCAAGGACGGCGAGTGGGCGATGGTTTATCAGCAGAACATGTCCGACGCCTATTCCAATTTCAACAACACCCGCAACATCGCCATCCTGATTATCATGCTGGGCGGGCTCGTGATCGTCACCATGGCCTTTTTGCTCTCCGGCGTCACCGTGGCCCGAATCGCGGCGGCGGACAGGGAAAAGGAAATGTTGAACGAGCAGGTGATCGAAACGGGAAAACTGGCGTCCATTGGCGAGCTGGCCTCGGGAATCGCCCACGAGATCAACAACCCCGTGGCGATCATGGTTGAGGAGGCCGGATGGATCCAGGACCTTTTGGAGGAAGAGGAGTTCCAGAAAAGCGAAAATCTGGACGAGTTCGTCAGGGCGTTGAACCAGATCAACCTGCAGGGGAAGAGATGCAAGGAGATCACCCACAAGCTGCTCAGCTTCGCCCGCAAGACCGACTCGAGGCTCCAAAGACTGCAGATCAACGAACTTGTCGCCGACGTCGTGGGGCTTTCCGCGCAAAGGGCCAAATACGCCAGCGTGACGATCAACACCTCCCTGTACGACGCCATGCCCACGATTCCCGCGTCCCATACCGAATTCCAGCAGGTCTTTTTGAACCTGATCAACAACGCCATGGACGCCATGGAAAAGACCGGCGGAAAAATCGACATCGAAACCAAACTGAAGGAAAACAATATAGTCATAACCGTATCGGATACCGGTCCGGGTATTCCGGCCGCCAATCTTTCCAGAATTTTCGATCCCTTCTACACCACGAAACCCGTTGGGAAGGGAACGGGTCTGGGGCTTTCCATCTGTTATGGAATCGTCAAAAAGATGGGCGGCGAAATCGACGTTCACAGCGTCATAGGCGAAGGAACCACTTTCCAAATCATGCTGCCTATGGACAAGGAGACGGAAGGGCGCAAAAAGCCGGAATCCGCAGAGGATGTCGCGTCTTCCGAAAACCATGACGAGGAAACAGTCGCCGTGAAAAACGCGGCCAATTGATCAAGGAGAGGTCGGCGGAATATGAGGCCCAGCAAGAAGAAACGCATCGAGGAAAGAATCAGACTGCTCCTGGTGGACGACGAGGAGAGCTACGTGGACGTCCTCTCGAACAGGATGGCATTGAGAGGAGTGGATGTCTCGAAGGCCTACAGCGGTTCTGAGGCGATTCAAATCCTCAGGAGGAACGACTTCGACGTTGCGGTCCTTGACTTGAAGATGGAGGACATGGACGGGATCGAAGTTCTGAAGATCTTCAAGAAAATGGATCCCGACCTGATGGTCATCATGCTCACCGGGCACGGGTCGGCCCAGGCGGCAAGCGAGGGAATCGCCCTGGGGGCTTTCGATTACCTGACCAAGCCGTGCGAATTCTCCGAATTGCTCGAAAAGGTCCGCGAAGCCTACCGCAAACGGAGTCCTTTTTCCGGGCCAAACTATGTCAAAGATGCCAGACAAGCTAATGTATAGGATGGATTGTAACTAAAAACACATGAAGTTTTCTCTCGCGATCATCGGCATCGCGTTCGTTTTGTGGTTGACAAAAGGTCTACATGGAGTCGATTATTCGATCATGGGTATGATCGCGGTGACCGGACTGATTATGTGCGGTGTCCTCAAGCGGGAGGACATTCACGAAAATCTGGAGTGGGGGACGGCTCTTTTCATATTCGGAGGCGGCTTTGATTCAACCCATCGTAATTCCCATGGCGCTGCTGGAAGGCGTCGATCCCGGAGTCCTGGCCCTGTGCCTGGGAACCGCCACCTCCTTCGCGACGCTGCTGGTCATCGGATGTCCGCCCAACGCGATTGCTTGCGGTTTCAGGCATTTCAAGTCCTCCGACCTGGCCAAGGCGGGCTTGGTATGCACTCTGGTGCTTCTTGGGATGCCGATTCTGGTGGCATCCGTGTGGTGGGGAGTTTTGGGTCTTGTGTAACAAACAGACAAAAAGCAGGTAATCTATTATGGAAGCGATTCGCCTAGTAATGGTGGACGACGAAGTCAATTTTCTCAATCCCCTCGCAAAGAGACTGAAAAAAAGGGGGATGGACCCGGACTTGGCCGAGAGCGCCCGCGACTGCCTTTCCATTCTGGAAAAGAAGCGGGCGGACATCGTGGTTACCGACGTGAAAATGCCTGGAATGGACGGTTTGGAGTTGCTGACGGAAATCAAGGAAAGATATCCCGACACCGAGGTGATTCTTCTGACCGGGCAGGCATCCACGGCGGACGGGGTCGAGGGAATCAAACGGGGCGCTTTCGACTATTTGACCAAACCCATCGAACTCGAACACCTGGTGAGCAAGATTCACCAGGCGTTCGACAAGATTCTCCACCGGAAGGAAAAGCAAAGGGAGGCCGAGTTCCGGGCGAAACTGGAGCGACAGATGATCGATACGGAGAGACTGGCCTCTTTAGGCACGCTGGCGACCGGGGTAGCCCACGAGATCAACAACCCACTCGCGATCATAAAGGAATCGGCCGGTTACATGGGACAGATACTGGCCAAGAAGGAACTCGAAAACTTCAGCCACCTCAACCAGTTTACGATGGCGGTGAAAAAGATCGAAACAGGCGTGGAAAGAGCCCGCAAGATAACGCACAAGCTTTTGGGGTTCGTCCAAAGAAACGAATCGAGCTTTCTGGAGGTCGATCTGAACGAACTTGCGAAGGAAGTGTTCGATCTTCTCTACCGGGAGGCCGCGAACAAGGAAATAAAGCTGGCCCAGGAGTTTCCGGACGACGGCGCGTTCACGATCTACAGCGACCCGTACCAGCTTCGGCAGGTTCTTCTGAACTTGGTCGCCAACGCGATCCACGCCTCCTCCCCCGGCGGGACCGTCGCGGTTAGTATCGCTTTCGAACAGATGGACAAGGTGGTTTTGGCTGTGAAAGACGAGGGAGAAGGAATTCCCAAGGAGAATTTGAAAAGGATTTTCGAACCTTTTTTCAGCACAAAGAGCCCGGGCAAGGGAACCGGTCTTGGGTTGTTCGTATCCCACAACATTTTGAAGAAGCTCGGCGGCTCCATCGAAGTGGAAAGCAGTCCGGGGCGAGGGGCCGTCTTCACGGTCCGCCTTCCGGTCAGGTTCGAAGCCGTCAGAGACTTGACAGACGCAAGCCGGGAAAACTGGCTCGATAAAATAAGAGCGAATCTGTAACAACAAGCTAAAACCTATAGGCAAGGAGAACGCAAGCAATGATAAAAATACCTACTCGAGTTATGGTCGTGGACGACGAGGAAGATTTCGTGGCAATGCTGCAACTGAGACTTGAAGAGGCGGGCGAGAGGGTCACCCCGGCTCGCAGCGGCGTCCAGTGCCTCAACCTTTTGAAGGAAAAGGAGCAGGACGTGGTGATCCTCGACATCAAAATGCCCGGCATCGACGGCATTGAAACCCTCAGGGAAATCAAGAAGGATTTCCCGTTGGTGGAAGTCATCATGCTCACGGGTCACGGGACGACCGAGACGGCGGTGCAGGGCATGAAATTGGGAGCCTACGACTACCTGTTGAAACCAGCCGATTTCGAGGAGCTTCAGCAAAAGGTGGAGGGCGCTCGCAAGAAGAAGGAAGAACAGGAGGAACGCATCCGAAAGGCCGAAACGCGGTTCTTGCTCCGAAAAAGCGGCGACATATAAAAAGCGGATCGTAAACCGGCAGATAACAATGCAAGGACGCAGTCGGAACTTTTTTCCTAAAACGGCAGTTACCGGTCGCTGAGGCGACCGAGTCAAAAGCCGGGCGCAACCCACCATTGCTTCCGAGACCTCTTTTTTCAAAGCCGATTGGCGGCTAACGGAGCGCGTCCGAATGTCAAAGGCCAGGTCAAGGTCGTCAATGGTGGGTTACGCGCGGTTTTTGCATTTGGTGGGCGTGGGCAGGCGGGTTGGATCGACGCTTTTCTTCTCGTCTCGATCGTTCGAACAGGCGAAGCGTATAATCGGCATGGGTGCCCGTTTATCCTCGCGGCGGTCGCAACCCGCCATAGCCCGAATGCCCCGGCGGTGGAGAACCTTAGCGTAGTTCCTATTGGGCGTTTTGCGGAAGGGAAGACCTCATGGCAATTCCCCGGCGCCTCGACAGTCCAGAATTTCGATCACCCGATCCAATTGGTCCGGCAGAAGGTAGATATGAGGCGAAAGCCTAACTTTTCCAAGACGCTGTGCGGCGACCACCTTGTTTTCTTTCAAACGTTTCAAAACCGAGAGGGCGTCCTCGCCCGGAGTTTCGAAAACCGTAATGCCGGTTCGGCACCCGGGAACGCGGTCGGAATAAACCTTTCGCCCGATTTCCCGGAGCCCGTGGTTCAATCTTTCCGTCAGCTCGTAGATTCTCTCCATGCAATCTTCGAATCCGATGTTTTCCAAAAACTCCAGGGAAGTCAGAAAGTAGACCCAGTCGACAAAATTGGGAGTGGATATCGCGAAACGGTCCGCCGAAGGCTTCAAGATCGTCTTGTAGGGAAGATACTCCTCGTCGCGAACGACCGAACCGGTACCGACTATTCTGGGTTTCAGCCTCTCCAGTTTGTCTCTTGCGACATACAGGACTCCCAGCCCCAACGGTCCCATCAGCCATTTCCAGGCGGAAAACGCCATGAACGAAATGTTTGCGGCCTTTACGTCCATTGGCCTCATGCCGACCCCCTGCGCCCCGTCCACGATAAATTCGATTTCCCTTTCCCGGCAAAACTTTCCGATTCGCTTGATCGGAAGCAGTATTCCCGTACACCAATGCACGGCCGAAAGCGAAACCGCCCGCGTTTTTTCCGTAACGTTTTGTTGGAACTTCGCGCAGAAGGAATCCGGATCGGCCTCCATGGGAGTCGTGACGAGCTTCACTCCCTTTTCCTCCAGATGGCGCCATGGATAGACATTGCTGGGATATTCGTTTTCCAAGAGCACGACTTCGTCTCCCGGGGAAAAATCGAGACCGTGCGACAGGATGTTCATGCCCTCGGCCGTGTTGTGGATCAACGCCAGCTCGTCGGGAACGCAATTCAAAAGTCGGCAAAGAATCTTCTTGATCCGGTTTCGAACGTCGAAAAAGTTTTCCCGGTCCGTAAAAACGCCTTTCTGCGAATAGCCTTCCAAATAGCCGCACACCCTTTGGACGATATGGTCGCCCGCAGGCACCGTGCCGCAATTGTTCAGCCAGATGGCGTTTCCGTTGACGGGATACATTTCATGCACGGTTTTCCAGTCCATAGACCACCTTTGATTTTTTTCTCGAATTTCCGCGAATTCGACATTATAGTGGGAAATTCGATTTTCATTCTTTTAGCCGCCCGATATGAACGTTTAACGTGCATAATACCAGACAACAAGAAAAAACAAAAGGAGGCTCGATCATGAAGAGAAAGATTCTAATAGCCGTAGACGATTCGATCTATTCGAAATACGCTCTCACGTACGCCGCCAAAATGGCCTCGATGTCAAGCAAATTGCATTACACGCTTTTCAATGTTCTACCCGCCATTTCCCAGTACCTGCTCGACGAGGCCAAAACCGATTTCAAAGCCAAAGCCGAGTTGAGAAAAATCCTGCAAAAAAACGAAACCAAGGCCAAGCGTTTCATGGAAAACTACAAGGAACACATGGTCAGATTGGGCATAGCGGAAGATCGCGTCGAAATCGTCACCCAGCCGAAAATGATGGGACACGCCCGCGATATTCTGGAAAGAGCCCAAAAGAACCTCTTCGACGCCATTTGCATCGGCCGGCGAGGTTTGACCAAACTCCAGGAAACGTTTTCCAGCAGCGTTACAAAGAAGTTGCTCCAGCACTCCCAGTTGATCCCGGTCTGGGTGGTCGACGGGGACGTCAAAAGCAACAAGCTGATGGCGGCGGTGGACGGCTCGGAGAGTTCGCTTCGCGCCATCGACCACCTGTGTTTCATGCTCATGGGCAAGGAGGACGTCGACATCACGCTCTTTCACGTGGCCGCCAAGGCGGGGGACTATTGCGAAATCGATTTCAACGACGTGGACGGCGATTTGGAAAAACTGGTCGTCGAGGGTGACAAACGTTGCGTTCAAAATTTTTTCGCCCATGCCCTGCAAAAATTCGAGGAGGCTCGAATTCCCAAAAACCGTATCACGATCAAGGAAGTAACCCCGCGCATGAACGTGGGCAAAACGATCGTAAACGAAGCCGTCAAGGGCGGATACGGAACCGTCGTGATAGGAAGAAGAGGAATCAGCAAGTCCTTTTTCATGGGAAGCGTTTCCGAGTACGTGATCGACAAGTTCGACAATCGCGCGCTGTGGCTTGTCTCGTAAGTGTTCAGTGGTTCGGGGGCATAAGCGCTAACTTAGGCGCATTATCCATGGATTATCGAGAATTCTATGCCGGACGATTCTATTTTTGGGTGGTGGGTCGAATCGGTTGTCGTATCGGCGTTCTTCCCTGTCCATGGTAATTCCGCATCTTTGGCCAACCGATTCGACCCACTACCGATAATCGATTGTTAATTGTCAACGGTTGGGCTCTAAGTTAGCGCTTATGGGGCTGGGGGGTAGGCATTTGGGATTCGGGAATGATTTCGCATGGCGGTTTTCGGCAATTGGAGAATTTACCTGGTTGACGTTATTCCGGGGGATGGAACGGACATAGTTTATATCGAATCGGCCGAGGTTTGGGATCGGAATCTATATTTGCAAGACTACAACAAATCGAGTTCTTTTCGGTTCCGGAAATTGTGCCAGTTGCACATCGATGCAAGTCTGTTGACGCATGCATGGCCTCCAGAGGAAAAGTACGAACTGGGGGAGCAGGCGAAACGTTCGTCGAACAGCGCGCCAGCGCAGCTTGCCGAAAAAAATGACGACAGGCATATTCGCAAGAGGATCGAAGGAGCAAACCGCAGCAGGGACGAAGCCTCCGAGACTATCCACCACCTGTTCATGGCGCACCTGAAAGGCTATGTCAACGAAGATCTTTACTTTGATTTCAAGAAGAGATATAAAGAATGCATTCGAATGCTGAACGGGCTTGAGAAATTCCTCGAACGAACAGTTCCGGACAAGGAAAAACGCCGAAAAATATCGGAGAACATCGAACCCTACGGAGAACCAAACGATTCGGCTCCACCGGGATGGCCCGACATCGAAGGCTTAAAACCGAAACCCGAAACATCTCTCCCGAGCCCTCGCCCCCCTGAACAACTGAACCACCGTACGCTGAACTCCGAACCACTGCTTTAGACAAATTCTTCATCGCCGGTTGACATTGAAATTTCGTTGTAATAGATGTTTAGGGTTCAAATCGGTAAAACCCTTAATGAAAGATGGATTGATAGCTCGACCCATCCTTAATTTTTTTTTGGAAACATCGGTATTCGTCATGGAAATAATCAAATCCGTCGCTGAAATGCAAAGCCTTGCCGAAAGCGCTCGGCGCGAAGGCAAAAGAATCGGTTTCGTACCTACCATGGGTTTTCTGCACGAGGGGCATTTGTCGTTGATTCGCACCGCGCGGGAAAGCTGCGATCTTCTGGTGGTAAGTATTTTCGTGAACCCGTCCCAATTCGCGCCCACTGAGGATTTCGATTCGTATCCGAGGGACATGCAGAGAGATTTCGACCTGACCCGAAAGGAAGGCGTCGATATCGTGTTCGCCCCCGAAGCCGCAGAGATCTATCCAAGGGGTTTCCAAACGTACGTAAACCTCGAGAAAATTCCGGGGCACCTTTGCGGATTGTCAAGGCCGATATTTTTCCGGGGCGTGGCCACCGTGGTCGCGAAGCTTTTCAATATCGCGAAACCACATACGGCCGTATTCGGCAAAAAGGACTATCAGCAGTTGTTGGTGATTCGCCGCCTGGTTCGCGATCTCAACATGGGCATCGAAATAGTCGGCGGCGAAACGGTCCGCGAAAAGGACGGTCTCGCGATGAGTTCCCGCAACGCGTACTTGACCAAGGAGCTTCGAGAAAGCGCCCTTTCCTTGTACAGGACGCTCGTGAAATCGAAAGAGACGGTCGAATCCGGAATTGTAGAAGCGTCCAGAATCATCGTCGAGGCCGAGGAGTTCATCTCGTCCTTTCCCGAAACCAATATCGACTACGTGGCGGTTTGCGATCCCGAAACCCTCGAGGACGTGCCTGTAGTCGACCGGCCCGTGCTCATGGCCTTGGCCGTCAAGGTCGGAGGTACCCGGCTGATCGACAACATGATTATAGAACCGAAATAAGATTTCGGAACAACTGTAGGACAGATAATTTCAGAAGGATAGAAAAGGAGAAAGTTTTATGAGCGGCGAACAATTTTTTTTCACTTCGGAATCGGTAACGGAGGGTCATCCGGACAAAGTCGCGGACGCCATATCCGATTCGATTCTGGATGCAATCCTCGCGCAGGACAAATACGGAAGAGTCGCCTGCGAAACTCTTGTGACGACCGGTCTCGCGTTCATCGCGGGCGAAATAACGACGGAGTGCTACGTCGACATGCCCCAGATCGTTCGTGACACGATCCGAGGCATCGGCTATTCCTCCTCCCAAATGGGGTTCGACTGGCAGACTTGTTCCGTAATTACCAGCATAGGCCATCAGTCGCCGGACATAGCCCAGGGCGTAAACGTAGGCCAAGGCCTTTACAAGGATCAGGGCGCCGGAGACCAGGGACTCATGTTCGGCTTCGCCTCCGACGAGACTCCGGAACTGATGCCCATGCCCATCATGTTCGCCCACAAGCTGTGCAAGCGACTGGCCGAGGTGAGAAAAAGCGGGGCGCTGGACTTTCTAAGGCCCGACGGAAAATCACAGGTGACCATAGAGTATGAAAACGGAACTCCCAGGCGCGTGGACGCGGTCGTCGTTTCGGCGCAGCACAAACCTGACGTAACATACGACGACCTTCGCGAGAATATCATCGCCCATGTGATCAAAAAGGTGATTCCCCGAGATATGGTCGACGGGGACACAAAATACTTCATCAACCCCACCGGCCGGTTTGTCGTTGGAGGCCCCATGGGCGATTGCGGTCTGACCGGACGAAAAATCATCGTCGATACCTACGGCGGCCAAGGCAGCCACGGCGGCGGCTGTTTTTCCGGGAAAGACCCCTCCAAGGTGGACCGAAGCGCCTCCTACATGGCGAGACACATTGCCAAGAACATAGTGGCGGCCGGAATCTCGAAAAAATGCGAAGTGCAAATCGCCTATGCCATCGGCGTTGCCGAGCCGGTTTCCATCATGGTGGACCTCATGAAAACCGGGCGAGTGCCAAAGGCACAGGTCAAGCAAGCCATCCGGGAAGTCTGGGATCTCCGCCCCGCCGCTATCATAGAATATCTGGACCTGCTGAGGCCGATCTACAAAAAGACTTCGTCCTACGGCCATTTCGGAAGAAACGATCCTGATTTCACCTGGGAAAGCACCGCCATGGCCGAGACCTTGGCGGCGAAGGTGGGACTGTAGCCATAAAAAAGGAGAATGGAAACATTGAAATACGACATCAAAGACATTGGCCTGGCCAAAGGCGGCGCCCTTAGAATCGAATGGGCCAACCAGAACATGCCGGTGCTGAACAGAATCAAAAAACGTTTCGAGAAGGAAAAGCCTTTGCAGGGAATCCGTTTGGGCGCGTGCCTTCACGTGACCACCGAAACGGCCTCGCTTATGCAAACGCTTAAAGCGGGCGGGGCCGAGGTATTGCTTTGCGCGTCGAACCCGTTGAGCACCCAGGACGACGTTGCCGCGTCGCTCGTGGTCAACGACGAGATTCCCGTCTTCGCGATCAAGGGCGAGGACAACAAAACCTACTACGGCCATCTGAACGCGGTCATCGATGCCGAACCCGCCTACACCATGGACGACGGCGCGGACTTGGTTTCGACTCTTCACACGGAGCGATCCGACCTGATCGGAAAAGTCAGAGGCGGCACGGAAGAAACCACCACAGGCATTATCCGCTTGAAAAGCATGGCCCTGGACGGCGTTTTGAAATATCCCATCATCGCCGTGAACAACGCGAAGACCAAGCACTTCTTCGACAATCGCTACGGAACGGGCCAGAGCACCATGGACGGCATCATCCGGGCGACGAACCGGCTGATCGCAGGGACGGTCTTCGTAGTCTGCGGCTACGGCTGGTGCGGCAAGGGTCTTGCCATGCGGGCCAGAGGAATGGGGGCGCACGTGGTCGTCACGGAAGTCGCCCCGCTGGCGGCTCTCGAGGCGGTCATGGACGGCTACACGGCGATGCCCATCGCCGAAGCCGCCAAAATCGGAGACTTTTTCTGCACCGTCACCGGCAATATCAACGTCGTCAGAAAAGAACACTTCGAGGTCATGAAAGACGGGGCCATTATCGCCAATTCCGGCCATTTCAACGTGGAACTAGACCTCCAAGGCCTCGACGCCATCACCAAATCGAAACGAACGATTCGTCCGTTCGTGGAGGAACACATTCTCCACGACGGAAGGCGCATCAACGTTCTGGGCGAAGGACGGCTCATCAACCTGGCCTCGGCCGAAGGCCATCCCTCAAGCGTCATGGACATGAGTTTCGCGAACCAGGC
>CAZNTU010000120.1:0-16238 GCA_964575975.1 uncultured Desulfobacteraceae bacterium | reverse complement strand
TTCAAGCCGATCCAGGCCATGATGGGAGAAAACAAGAACGCGATTTTCTCGAGCAAACCGGCGCAATGGACCCAAGCCATCAGAAACGAGGTCGCGGCCAGCATCGCCGACACTTTCAGGAAAAGCTTGGTCGCTCTTCTCAATCCTTCCAGCGGATTCCGAGCCTCTATTTGAACTTCGTTTCCATCCGCGGCAACGGTCGAAGTTTCGTTTCGCGGCCTGTAGTAATAAAGCCATCGGTCCGCCGACACGACGAAAACCACTTTGAGAACGCCCGCGAGCAGAAACGCCGAAAGGTAGAACCAGCCGACCGGATGTCCCAACGCCGGGACCATCACGGGCAACATGTACGAACATGTTTCGGTCGCGTAACTAGGCCAAGTGTTCGCTTGCGCGGATAAAAGCGCCTGGTTTCGGTCGAGTCTTCCCGAACGATAGTGCGCGGCGATCACCGTGTCCGCCGTCAGGGCGGACCCGATCGAAACGGCCAACGCCGGCCCCGCCTCCGGCGGAAGGCGTCCCAGTCGCACCACGGGCTCGAAAATCCCCTGGAGCTTGCGAAGAAGCCCGTACGCCGTCAAAAGTTCCACCGCGATCAGCGATATGCCGACAATCGGAAGGGTGCGTCCCATGATGCCCAACGTTTCCCTTCCCGCTTGAAGCAACAAGTCCATAGGTTCGCACCCTCGATCTTCAATTCATGCTCGGGCATGTCAATTGGGCCGCATCCAATTCCATAGCCAGGAAAACCCCGGCGATATTTCGAAAAAGCCATTCTCGATGGCTTCTGATCATGCGAGGATCCCGAAACTTGATCGCCTCGCCCAAAACGCTCAAAGCCTGCTGTACCCGCCAATAAAATTACATCGAAACCTCCCCGCGCCAAATCGCGCCTTCCCCCTGAAAAATTGATAATTTCAAAACAACCCATGTCCTGCTATGCCAACAAATCCAACCCCATCCCCCCCTCTCCCCATCCCCCAATCCCCCAATCCGCGGACGTGGTCTTTCCCTTGCCGTTGCCGGTGAACACCATCAGCACGCCCTTGTTCATATCCCCAAATCCTCCAGTTTCCATTTTTGCTTCCATACGTCCACGTCCGCGGCGGTGAGAACATCCACCTTCCCTCCCTGGAATTCCTCCTTCACTTCGCCCATGATCTCCTCCATGTCGCCCTCGATTTCCAGCGCCGCCTGGCGCACCGCCTCCAGCATGTCGGGATCGGCTTCCCGGAGTCCTCTGGATTCGGCCTCGAGCAGGCGGCGGGTCAGCTCTTCCAAGGCGTAGGGGTTCGCGGTCCTGAGCCATTCCAGGTTTTCCCTGTTCAAAACGTAGGTTTCGACCACGCCGTCGAAGACCCACTTGTCCACCTTGCGGGTGGTGGCGCTCAATTTATATAGGTTGTTGACGCGGGACGACACTCCGCCGGCGCCCTTGTACCCGTGCTTTTTCCGGTTTTCGATCCACTTTTCGTCGAGCAGGTCCGCGAAATGGGGGACCATGTCCCTGAGGATGCCGCTGGTTTGAATGACGACGTCCACGCGGGGACGCGGCGACCAGGTCGTTCCATCGACGGAAAGAGACAGCGATTCCAACGGGGCCGGTTCGATTTTCGACACGCGACCGTTGGCGACCCAGACCGGGCGCATGCCCATCAGGTGGAGAAACTGGCAGAAAACCTCGCCGTCGGACTTGAAGGCGTCTCGCTCCATGAACATGTCCAGGATGGCCTTGCCGTCCTTGGGGGCGTCTCCGGTGTCGTAGCCTTCATTTCTCAACGCCGCGATCACGCGGGCGAGGCTTTCGAAGGTGTCCAGGCCGACAGCGATTCCGAGGGTCGCCTTCACCCCCTTGCAGGGGTTATTGTTCAGCACGATGCTCACCCTTTTCTCGGAGTTCGGGAGAGTCCGCAAGGAGAGCCAGCGCTTGAACCGCTTGCAGAGGTGGTCGATTCGCTCCGGGACCGGCGCGTAGCGTCGAAGGCCGATGTCCGCGGAGGCGTCTTTTTCCGGGACCGTCCCCGAGACCATGGTCGGCTCCACGACCCCCGCCATTTCGGGCTGGGCGAGGCCGTAGACCAGTCCGAAGGCCCCGGAGCCTAGCCCGCCCGCGTCCTCTTCCCACTCCTCGGGGCTCCGATGATAGAGGCGAATGGTTTGAAACACGGGCACGTTCAATTCTTCGAACAAAACGGAGTCTTCCGGCGCGGACAAAAGACGCCCGGCCATCATGTTGAATATCGCCGCCGGCTTGAGCGATCGAGAGCTTGCGCCCTCCTTGAGGTAGGCCAGCCAGGGATAGCGTTTTTCCAGGGGAAGGGCGGCGTCGCCTCCGCCTTCGGAACAAACGCACAGGGGGACCATCCCGTTGGCTTCCACGGCCCTGACAACCTCGTCGATGTCCTCTCGGTTGTTCTCCAGGACCTGCCCGTAGTAGCAGAGGATTCCCACCGCCGGGCGGTCGTCCGTTCCGTCCGTCCTTTCGCGGAGCCAAGCGCGGTATCCGGAGACGTTCGGGAACAATTCCGGCGCGTCCGGATGATAGGCGCCGTGGGTCTGCACCGGCCGGGGAGTCTCGTATTTCACGTCGGCCCCGGCGCAGGCGGCCAGATACTTGATGCCCTCCGCGTAGTTTTCGACGGAAATCTTGTTCAGGTATTTTTCCAGCCGCGCCCGCTGTTCGTCGGAAAACGTGGAGAACGCGGGCGGCATGTCCCATCCGAGGCCCGCCCGCGCTCTCGCCTTTTGCGCGCATTCCAGAAGCGCGCTTTGCCAGGGCAGGCCGTGAAACAATTGGCCGACGAAAATATCCACGTCTTCCTTTTCCAAAAAAGCGACCGCCTTCTCGCCGGATTGCTGCTGGGAGAAGAGGTGCAGCTCGATGCCATCCTTTCGCAGGATGTCGCGCGCTTTCGACCAGGTCTGCGCGTTGAACATATGGCCATGGACAAACGCGATCTTCATGGAATGCCTGCTTGTGTGATTAGGCCTCGTTCAATCGAGGCCGTTAATTCAGGAAATCCGCATTGCAGGAAACGCCGACGATTCCGTAGAATCCGGGCTCCTCGTACGCGGATCCCTCCTGGATGTCCTCGTCGAACAAGTTTTGAATCCTGGTGTAGACGTCGAGCCCCTTCCACAGGTTCACCCTTCCCGTAACATCCACTCGGTAGTATTCGTCCATTTCGAAGTCTCCGTTCCACCGCAGCCTGGGATCGGAATAGTACAGGTTGACGCCGAAATGATACCGGTCGTGGTCGAAAAAGAGCCCCAGATTCCATTTGTTCCTGGCGATCTGTACGGTGCGGAAAGCCGTCTCGGTCCCGTCGGGACCCACGTCGATAGTTTTCGAATCGGTGTATGCGTAGTTTCCTTTTAGGCTGAGCATGTCGGTTATGAACCAGTTGAACGCGAATTCGAGGCCGTCGGATTCCAGCTTGTCCATGTTGACGTACGTGCCGCCAGACGCGGGCCAGTTGGAAACGTATGTAACCACGTCCTCTATTTCGATATCGAAATAGACCAGTTCCAGTCCGAGGCGGCCGCCGAAAAGATCTTGGCGAAGACCGATTTCGTAGTTTTCCCCTGTCTCGGGATCGAGGTTCTCGTTTCCGTAATTCGGGTCGTAGAGCTGGAAAAAGCTGGGGGCCTTGAAGGATGTGCCGTAGTTGCCGTAGAATTCGGTGCGCCAGGGAAATCGGTAGGATGCGCCAGCCTTGTAGGTGGTTTCTCCGCCGAACTCCTCGTGCTCGTCGTAGCGAAGACCGCCCGACAGAATCAAGGCTTCGTCCAGGAGCAGCAACTGGTCGTTGACGTAGCCCGATACGTTGTCCGCCGAGGATTCCGCGTCCCCGTATTTGCCCCACTTCTCGTATTCCTGGTCCTTGTATTCCGCGCCCAGAAGGAGGATGTTCTGTCCAGCGTTTCCAAGATGCGTGTCGATGATGAAGTTATAGTCCGCAAGCCAAGTGGTGGTTTCTGTGTGATAGGAAAGACCGTCGCCGTCGTCCCAGATGGGCACCGGTTGCCCCTTGGAATACACGGTGGGGTCGGAGTAGTCCGTCGGATTGGAGAAATTGTTCACCGGAGCGGGATAGTAGCCCAAAAGGCCGTTGTCGCCGTCCGCGGACTCAGATTCGTACCAGGTGTAGCCGAAACCGAGCTTGTGGCTGAGATGTTCGTTGATCGTATGCTTGCCGGTCAGGCTCGCGATGGTCCTCTCGCTCTTGTTGTACTGGTCCGGGTCCGGAAACTCGAACCCCCACCACTGGGTCGCCGGGCTGTCCGGGGCGTAGGATTCTTCAAGCTGCGCGTACTTGTTCTTGAAGTCGTTGTACACGACGGAGCAGGACAAATCGAAGACGTCCGTCGCGTAGGTCAATTTGGCGTGGGGGCTGAAGTTCTCGTACATTTCGTAATCCTGCACGCCTTCGCTGTCGATGTAGGGCACGTTGATTCCGTAGCCGAAATTTCCGTAAGTGCCCCGCAAGGAGGCGTAGCCTTTGGTCCAGTCCAGGCTGCCGTATTCGGCGCCCGCCGTGCCTTGCATGCCGGGGACTCCGCCCTTTGTCGTGATTGAGATCACGCCGCTGACGGCCGAGGAGCCGTACAAGGAAGACTGCGTTCCTCTGAGAATTTCCACCTTTTCTATCAGGTAGGGGTCCAGCCGGGCGACAAGATTGCCAACACCGCCCCCGGCTTCGTTCATGAGAACGCCGTCGATCAGCACCAGCATGTACGTGTCGGTCAGTCCACGCATTTTCATGTAGCTGTACTGGCCGGGGCCGCCCGAGCGCTTGAACTCGATGCCGGGCGTATACCGCAGCACCTCGGTGAAATCGGTGAACCCGCCCTGCGCGATCTCCTCCTCGGTCACTATGGTGACCGGATCGATCAGGTTTTCGACTGTCTTTTCGATCTTCGTGGAAGTGACAACCATGTCTTCCAGGGTGGCGGGGCCTTTGTCCGTTTCGTCGGCGAAAACAGCCTTGTTCCAGGAAGCGACGAAACATGCGATCCAAACGCAAAAGATAAATATAAAAGCAATCTTCTTTCCGATCTCCATTGTTCTTTTTCTCCGTTTCCAAATGCGTGTGTTTTTCCGGTTTCGTGCGTGCGAGGAAAAAGAAAAGCCCTTGGCGGGGCTTGGGCAGTCGCTTTTTTTCAGGGCAAGACGGT
The DNA here is from genome assembly GCA_964575975.1 of uncultured Desulfobacteraceae bacterium. Taxonomy (GTDB): domain Bacteria; phylum Desulfobacterota; class Desulfobacteria; order Desulfobacterales; family SKZT01. The sequence goes on along the minus strand of CAZNTU010000120.1, from coordinate 11,060 downwards.
CTTTTGCGTTCGTCCCGGCTTTTTAAAAATCGCGACCGAATCCTCGTCAGTCCAATTTGCTTCGTTTGCATCCGGCAGGTCTTCTGGCTTCTCCTCCCGACCGGCGGCCTTCCCGTCTCGATGTCCGAAACAGTGGCCGATCCGTTGCCGGTCAAGTTCCCCGTTTCCGGTTTTTGCGCGGAACGAGGGGGAGTCACAGCGGCGGGACCGCTCCCGATTTTCGCGGGATTCCCTATTATCGCCCGGCGGACTTTTCCGTTCGGGCGACCGGTTGCTATTGCCATTGCTTTACAGCTTCTTTTCTGTCCCTCCTTTCTCCCCGTGGTTTTCTCGACCGGGGGGCGAGGCATGCGGGTTTTCGTGTTCGGAGGGGCGTGTTTCGAAGGTCGGCGCACGGGCGCCTTTTCTTCGAATCGCGAACGACGGGATGCCACCGGTGCGCCCGATAATCCATGGAAAGCTTGTGGATTCGGCCGGACAACCGCGACCGAGGACGGCCCAAAAAAAATCCCGGATCGAACGGATCGATCCGGGAGTCCCTTTTTCATCCTCGGCATTGCGGCTATGGTTGGAGGCGCACCGCCGTCCGCGCGGCATTTTCCCTCCGTTTGTCCGGGCAGGTCTTCTGACTCTCGGATCGTCCTAGCGACCGCGCCTTCCCGGCGTTCAAAGCCAGTGGCGTCTCGCGGTCCTCGTCCCCGATCACAGCGGCGGGCCCGTCCCCGATTCTCGCGGGGTTCCCTGTTAGGCTCTGTCAAGAGCACCCGAACAAAAAAGGACGGTAAAAGAACGGAAAAAAAATGTCAAGTCCCAAAAAAACCGCCGCGAGCGAACACATATCCGAAAAACGACCTGGGCCAGCTCGGTCTCGGCGGCAACGTATTGAATCGGGCAGGTCCCCGAAAGAAACAAAGAGTACATGTCAACGCCCACCAGAATGATTGCTGGCGGAAACTCTCAACGGCAACTGGGACCCGGGGCGAAAGTTCGTGGCGTTTTCCAACGTCGGCATTTTTTACGCGATTCACCAACCGCCGGTCGTTCCGGATATGTTTCTCAGCCTCGATGTTCAGGTCGCAAAAGAGGTATGGGAGAAAAAAAACCGTTCCTACTTCATATGGGAATTCGGAAAACCTCCAGAAGTCGTCGTGGAAATCGTCTCCAACAAAAAAGGCGGCGAGGCCGATGAAAAAAGGAAGAAGTACGAAAATATCCGAGTCCTCTACCATGTCGTTTTCGACCCCGAAAGACTGATTCAAAAAGACGAGCTGCGAATCTACAAATTGTCGGACGGCCTTTTTATTCCCAAAGTCGACCGTAAATTGCCGCATATCGGTTTGAACGTTATCGTATGGGAAGGTCGGTACGAAGGATTGAACGCAAGGTGGCTTCGGTGGACCGATGACAAGGGAAATTTGATTCTTACCGGAGCAGAGCGCGCCGAAAGGGAAAAAGAAAAAACGAGAATGGCTGAAGAAAAAATAAAAGAATTGACGGCCATGCTTCAAGCGGCGGGTATCGACCCGACCGAACCGAAAAAGTAAATGTCGAGAATTCAAGTGCCAACAGAAATAGGTTCGTCTTTCAAAACGCGGATTTTCGGGTGAACAAAGGGGAAAGGAAGCCTTTCCCCTTCTTCGTTACTTTGGAGGAATTCCCGTTTGGGCTAACGATTTATTGTTTCAGACGTTCGGCCAGCGCCGAACGACGTTGTTATTCGAATCGGTGATGGTGATGGAAACTCCGTGATCGCCGTCCAGGCGATGGGTGGCGCAGCTGATTCACGGGTCGTAGGCGCGCACCGCCATTTCTATGCGGTTCAACACGCCTTCGTCGAATTTTCCGTCATGTATCAAAGCGCGGGCCGCCTGGTTCACGCTCATGTTCATCGGGCCCAGGTTGTGCGTGGTGCCGACGATCATGTTGGCGCGGGTGATCAGGCCGTTTTCGTCGGTGGAGTAGTCGTGGATGAGAGTGCCGCGGGGGGCCTCCACGCATCCCACGCCCCGGCCGGCCTTGGGTTCCACCTTCGCGCGGACGTCCGGGTTCGTGATTTCGGGGTCATCCAGGATTTCGACGGCGCGCTCGCAGGCGTAGACCTCCTCGATCAGACGGGCGTAGTGGTACAGCAGCGTCGCCTGGGCCGGGCGGCCGAACGTCTCCCGGAACTCCTCCAGCTCCGCCTGCGCGCGAGGCGTGGCCAGCTTGTCCGCCACGTTGATCCGGGCCAGCGTGTTCGCGCGGTAGACTCCTTTAGGATTCTCCAGATCCATGGAAAAACCCTCGTTCCAGCAGCGCGCGTACGGGAACTTGCCGTAGGAGTACGGTTCCACGTGCTCCCCGATGCAGTCCAGATAGTCCTTCGCCTCGAACTCCGTGAATTCGCCGTCGGGCTTCATCAGGCGAATCCTTCCGTCGTAGAGGTTCAGCGCCCCTTGGTCGTCCACGGTGCCGATGAAGCCGGTCCTGATGACTCCCAGAGTCTGGATGGCGTCCAGGTATTTGGGAAAGACCTCCTTTTTGGCGAAATCCATCGTGAACAGGGCGAAATCCATGACTTCGCGCATGTTTTCCAAAATGTCCTTCCGTTCCTCCTCGAGCAACGGCTTGGAAAACCCGCCGGGGACTCCGGCTATGGGATGGATGGCCTTGCTGGAAAAGCGGTCGAGGATCATCTTGGCCTTCTGGCGGGTCCGCACCACTTTCTTGGCAAGCTCCGGGTTGGCTTTCGCGATGCCGATCACGTTGCGCACGGCGTAGTCGCTGTCGGGGCCGATCACGAAATCGGCGGCGGCCAGGAAGAAGAAGTGCAGCAGCTTGTCCTCGGCGTGGGCGATGGTTTGCATCAGCTCGCGAAGCTTGCGGCCCGCGGGGGGCGGCGTCACGCCGAAGCAGCCGTCCACGGCCTTGTTCGACGCCAGGTGGTGCATCCAGGGGCAGATGCCGCAGATGCGGCTCACGATCCGGGGAAGCTCCTCGGCCGGCTTGCCCTCGACGAACTTCTCGAAGCCGCGCAGCGACATGACGTTGACGCGGGCGTCCTCGACGTTGCCGTCGTCGTTAAGCCGGATGCCGATGGACGCGTGTCCCTCGATTCGCGTGACGGGCTGAATATTGATAACCTGTGACATAACTTAGGCTCCTCCTTGTTTTTTGGCCGCGACGGGTCTCAGCAGCCGGTGCGCTCCGGAAAACCGGAGCAGCGACTTTCGTTCCGGCAAAGAGCGGAAATCGATTCCATTGGATGCCAGGGCGTTGAGCATGTCGAGCAGCTGGTTTCCCTCCTGCCTGACCGGCCCGTAGCAGCCCCGGCAGGGCACGCGCGCGGAAATGCACCTGGGCTTGACGTTGTCCCCCCCGCAACCGGCGCGGGTGACCGGCCCCATGCACAGCAAACCCTGCTCCAGCAGGCAGCGCATCTTGTCGAGGGGTTCGCCCGGCGCTCCGTACTTGGGCGCTTGCAAAAAGCGGCGCATCTGCTTCAATTCGCCCTTTCCCATTCTAACCGTGGGGCACGTGTCGCATACGCTCTTGTCCGGAAGCTTGGGCGGAGTTCCTTCGATCAACGCGGTCAGCGCCTTGAAAATATGGTCCGAATGGGGCGGGCAGCCCGGAAGATAAACGTCCACCTTGATCTTTTCGTCCAGGGCGTAGCACGAGTCCAGCAGGGGCGGGATTCCTTCGGACGGATACGACTCCGGCCTGTCCGTGCTCTCGGTGTTGTAGTATCTATCCAGGACTTCCTCGTTCGTATAGGAATTGCACAAGGCCGGGATTCCGCCGTGGGTGGCGCACGTCCCCAGCGCGATGACGATCTTGCACTTCTTGCGCATTTCCTCCGCGACCTCCAGGTGTTCCCGGTTCCGAATGCCTCCGGAAACGATCCCCACGTCCGCCTCGGGAATGTCGATATGCTTGCCGTCGCCCAACTGTCCGAAGTACTTGTGGTCCATCAGCGCCGGAAGATGCACGAAATCCACCAATTGGAGAACGTCCAGCAGACGCTCCCCCAAGTCCACGATGGAAATCTCGCACCCCGAACACGAATTCAACCATTCGCTGGCAACCTTTACGGGCATAGTGTGTACCTCCTGAAAACCTTTCGCCGTCGCCCGCCGGCAAATCCGCCGGCCGCGCGGCCTGTTGGGTTTGGTTTTAAATTCGGCCGTTCGCTCGCCATCTCGTTCCCACGCTTCGCGTGGGAATGCATGCCCGGACGCTTCGCGTCTGCGTTCCGCCAAGCCACGGCCGAATCGAGAACCAACCACCGGCCTGTTCCGTTCGCTGTCCTCGATCTTTTCATCGGCTCTTGACCTTTACTCCCTTGCCCATGAGGTTTCTGCGATTCTGCCGGGAATTCTTGCGCTTTTTCGCAGACCAGCTATGGACCTTTTCGAGGGCTTCCGAAGCGAACGTCGGCTTGTCCTCGCTCTTGAATTCCTCGAGAACGCCCGCGCTTTTCGCGTCGGCCATGGCGGCCCTCCCCTGCGGAGTCCGGGTGACGACCGTGGTCCATCCCTCGTCTGCCCCGATGCCCCCGAAGGAAACGTCGGCGAACTCGGAGGAATAGTCCAAGCAGAACCGGCACGCGTAACGCCGCATGAAGTCAAGCTGCTCCAGGTCGATATGCTTTATCTCCCCGTTTTCCAGGTGAACCATCAGGTTCTCCTTTATGTTCACCTTTTTGACGTCGTCCCAGCCGAAGCTGTACGTCTTGGCGAGGGCAAGGCGCTGTTCCTCGCCGAACGTGAAGTTTCCGGAACAGAACAATCCAAGACAGAACTTGATGGAGTCGGACGGTATGATTCCCAGCACCTGCATGCGCCGCACGGCCTTGATCTGGCAGGGCATTCCCACCAGGGCCACGCGTTTCAGGCCCTTTCTGAGCACCGGGTCGAACTCCTCGATGCTGGAATAGGTCATGTACTGCTCGCTGTAGGTTTTCATCCCGTGCGAGGTATCGAAATAAAAGCCGGCGGCCTCCTTGATTTCCTCGCGGGTGGTGGCCAGAAACGGTCTTCTCTGGAAAGGCCCCACCTGTTTCGTCACGATGGCCCCGTCGATTCGTCCCCGCGAGAGCAAATGGAGCAGAAGGCCCGTGACCACGCCGCCGTCGGTCGCGGATTTTCTTACGGTCGGGTCGGTGGCGCGGGCGACCGTCGTCTCGATCACCCGTCCGATGGGCGCGCTCCACGAGGCTTCGCGAAGAGTCTCCTCCTCCAGTTCCTCGACTTCGGGACAGATGGCGTGGCACAGTCCGCACTCGATGCATTTTTCAATGTCCCCGAACCGGGGCTTGCCGTCATGATCCAGCTCCAGCGCTCCGTAGTTGATGGCGGTGCAGAAAGTGACGCACCCGCCGCATCGGTGGCACAGCCCCGGCTTCTGGACTTCCTGAACCAAATCGAAAAAAGTTTTCATACATTCTCCTTCCGGCGGTTTGGACCGGTTATTCTTCCATTTCCGGGTGGAACATCAGGACGTCCTTCAGGTCGTCCCCGAGGTAGGCCCTTTCCTTCGGCCCCAGGATTCCCATGGCCAGGCAGATCAGCGTCCACAGATGCACGGTGTGGTATCCGCCCTCGTAATGCTCGCTCAAGTCGTGAATCTGGGCGTGGCAATTGTGGCAAGGGGTGATGCAGTACTGCGCGCCGGTCTTGTGGATTTGATTGTACTTGAGCCTGCCGTACTCGCGCCGCGCTTCCGCGTAGCCCGACTGGAGAAATCCGCCGCCCCCGCCGCAACAGTAGTTGTTGCTCCGGTTGGGCGTCATGTCGATGAAATTCTCCTCGCCGACCACCGTCTTCACCACGAAACGCAATTCCTCGGCCACCGGGTCCCCGAAGCTTTTCCGCACCAACTGGCAAGGGTCCTGGACCGTGAACTTGGCCTTGATGTTCTTGTTCCAGTCGGCGTTGACCTTCAGCCTGCCCTCCCTGATCCACTGGGCGTAGTACTGGATGATGCTCTTGATCTCGAAGTTCGCCTTGATATTGAACTTTTGCAGTCCGAACCGGACCGCGAACAGTTCGTGCCCTCACTCCGTGTTGAGCCAGACCTTGCAGCCGAGATCCTCCACGGCCTTTACTTTGGTGCGCACCACGTGCTCCCACTTTTCGTCGTCGGCGAGGAACATGCAGTAGTTCTCGGCCGCCCAGCCCTTGGTCCCGTAGGTCCAGTCGGCGCCGGCAAGGTGCAGGATTTTCCACAGGGGCACCATCTCGTCGGGTTCGGTGACCGGCTCGCGGCTGTTCTGGTTGAGGAAGAACTCGGCCCCCTTCTTGTTGATCGGGGCCGTCATTTTCGCGAACTCGGGCTGCCCTTCGCGGTACTCGTCCAGGACGTCCTCCACCACGAACTTGAAATCCTCCTCGGAAGCCCCCATGGCGCTGCACGTGTCCGACCGCATGGCCATCTCGCAGCTTCCCAGAATACCCTTGGGACGGCTTTCCATCGGCCAGCTCCGCCTCGCGTGGTACACCAGCTGCGGGATGTTGATCTTCATCGGGCAGACGTAGACGCAACGGGTACACATGCTGCACATCCATACCCACGGCGTGGAGACGATCTCCTCGTCCAGCCCCAGGGACGCCAGGCGCAGAAACTTCCGGGGGTCCATCCCCTCCAGGCCGGAGGCGGGACATCCCGACGCGCACGCCCCGCAGGTCAGGCACAAGTTCAGATTGCCGCCTTCGGGGAGCAGGTCCTTCACCTTGTCGATGAACGTACTCTTCTTTTCCTTTCCAATGGTAACGGTTTCCATCGGTTTTCACTCTCCTCTCTCGGCCACAAGCGCCAACTCAGCAACCATTGCCAATTAACCATTGATTATTGGCTATTGACCATTGATTATTGACCATTAAAAACTTCTCAAATTCCAGTCGGGACTTCCATAATCGAACAATCCCGCATAGAATAATCAATAATCAACGGTTAATATTCAATGAATAATGCCTCAAAGTCGGCGCTTGAGCCTTTCTCTCCGCCGCAACGGCGGACATTCTTCAATCTAAACCGCAGCTGTTTCCTGAGTATATGCGGAGGAATACGCGGACGCCCCCAACGGATTTGGACCCAGCTCGCGAACGGACTCCGTGAAACGCGTCACCACCTCCGCGAATCGAGGGGCTTCGGCGGAAGACACCCATTCGATGGCGAACCGACCGGGGTCGATTCCCAAGTCCTCCAGTATCGTTCGGACCGCTTCCGCCCGGGCCAATGCGATGTGATTACCTTCCAGGTAATGGCATTCCCCGAGATGTCACCCCATTACGATCACGCCGTCCGCGTCTCTCTTCAGCGCCTCGACCACCACGTCCGGGTGGACCATGCCGGAACACATGACTCGGACTGCGCGCATGTTCGGCGGGTACTGCAAGCGGGACACGCCCGCCAGGTCTCCCCCGGCGTACGCGCACCAGTTGCAGAGAAATCCGACGATTTTCGGTTCGAAGTTGTCAGACATGATTTTTCTCCTGCTTTTCGGATGAAATTCTTTTACATTGCCTCCAGAGCCGCGTGTACCTGGGCCCTGAGCTGATCCAGCGTGAAGCCGTGGACGTTTATCCCCCCCTTGGGGCAAGTGGCGGCGCAAAGCCCGCAACCCTTGCACAAGGCGGAATCGGTCCTGACGCGCTTGTGGCGGCTTCCGTCGTCCCCGTCGAACTCCTCCAGAGCTATCGCCCGGTACGGGCAGACGTCCAGGCAAAGGGCGCACCCGTCGCAACGGTCGGTCACGAAGGACTTGATGGCGTCCAGCTGCATCTCCTTTTGGGACAGCACCACCGCCGCCCGCGCCGCCGCAGCCTTCGCCTGCGCGACCGCTTCGTCGAGGGGCTTGGGATAGTTGCACAGGCCGGCGACGAAGAGTCCGTCCACCGACATGTCCACAGGACGAAGCTTCGGATGGGCCTCGTTCAGGAAACCGTCCTCGTTGACGCCGCACTTGTAAAGCTCCACAAGCTCCTTGCTTTCGTTCGGCTCGATGGCCGAGGCCAGGACCAGCCGGTCGGCGTAAATCTTCAGCGGCCGCTGCGAGACGGGATCGAAGATTTTGACGAACAGGTCCTCGCCCTCTTTGACCACCTCGGGTTTGCCTTCCAAGTCGTAATGGACGAAAAAGACTCCCGCCTCTCGGGCTTTGCGGTACAGTTCTTCCCGCTGGCCGTAGGTGCGGATGTCCCGGTTCAGAATGTAGACGTTCATGTCCGGGTTCAGCTGTTTCAAATGCAGGGCGCTTTCCACGGAATGCGCGCAGCAGACCCGGCTGCAATAGGGACGGCGCGGTTCCCGCGACCCGACGCACTGGATGAAAACCGCGCTTCGGGCGGTTCTGACGGCCCCGGGATTTTCCCTCGAAAAGCGGTCGAACTCCAGATGGGTCATGACCCGGTCGTCCCGGCCGTACATGTATTCGTCGGGCTTGGCCTCCCTCGCGCCGGTCGCCAGAACCGCGACGCCGTACTCGACGGTCCGGCTTTGTCCGTCCGCGTCGATCTCGCTGACGAAATTGCCGACCGAGCCAGAAGCGGACTTCAGGCGGGCGTTTTTCAGCAGCGTTATGTTGGGATGGCTTTCCACTCGCTCGACGGTCTTGTCGAGCATCGGACGAATTTCCGCGCCACGGGCGGTGCGGCCCAAATCTACGGCGTTGCCGCCCAGCCGGTCGCTTTTTTCGACCAGGACCGTCTCGTAGTCTTGATCCGCCAGTGCCAGCGCGGCGTTCATGCCGGCCATGCCTCCGCCGACCACCAGTGCCTTTTGCACGACCTCGATTTTCGAGCGGTGGAGGGACACGTTCCTGCGCGCCTTGGCGATGGCCATCCGCACTTGGTCCTTTGCCTTCTCGGTGGCTTTCGCAGGCTCCCGCTGATGCACCCAGGAGTTCTGGTTCCGAATATTGGCCATCTCCACCAGGTAGGCGTTCAAGCCGGCCTCCTTCAGCGTGTCCTGGAAAAGCGCCTCGTGGGTGCGGGGCGTGCAAGCGGCGATCACGATGCGGTTGAGACCGTTCTCCTCGATTTTCTGGGAGATGAGGTCCTGGGTGTCGGCCGCGCAGGTGAACAGGTTGTTCTCCACGTAGACCACGTTGGGAAGAGACTTGGCGTAGTCCACGACGGCTTTCACGTCCACGGTCCCGGCGATGTTGATGCCGCACGAACAGACGAACACTCCGATCCGGGGATCTTCGCCGTCCACGTCGCGCTCGTCCGGATAGTGCTTTTCCTTTGCAAGCGTCCCTTTGGCCTCCAGCAGGACCTTTGCCGCCTCCGCGGCGGCGGCGGAGGCCTCGGTCACCGCCCGGGGAATGGACATGGGCGCATGGAACGCGCCGACCGCGAAAACGCCGGGGCGACTGCTCTGCACGGGGTTGTCGTCGCCGGCGACGGCGAACCGGTGGGGATCGATCTCGATGCCGAAGAGGTCCGCAAGTTTCCTGCCGTCGTCCACCGGTTCCATGCCGATGGAAAGCACGGCCATGTCGAATTCCTCGTCGAAAATCCGGCCGTCCTCGGCGGCGTACCGCATGGTCACGCCGCTTCCGCCCTCGCCCGGCTCGATGGAATGGGGACGCGCCCTCAAGAACCGCACTCCCTTGGCCCTGGCCTGTTCCAGGTAGCGCTCGCTCTCCTTGGCGTGGGTGCGGATGTCCATGTAGAAAATGGTCTGGTCCAGATCGTCGCCGGTCAGGTGCTCCGCCGTGACCATGGATTGCTTGATGGCGTACATGCAGCAGACGGTCGAGCAGTAGCCGTTGTCGCACCGGTTGGTGTTTCGCGACCCCACGCACTGGATCCAGGCGATCTTCTTCGGTTCCGTGTGGTCGGAAGGGCGAACCAGATGGCCCATGCACGGACCGCTGGCGGAAAGCAGGCGCTCGTATTCCAGGCTGGTCACCACGTCGGCGATGCGGCCGTAGCCGTAGAAATCGAACGGAGAGGGATCGAAGGGCTTGTAGCCGGGAGCGAGAATGACGCTTCCGACGTTAAGGGAAACGATTTCCTCGCGGTCGTCGAACTTGATCGCCCCGGTGGGGCAGAACTTTTCGCAGGCCTTGCATTTGCCGCGCTTCAGGTAGATGCATTGCTCGCCGTCGATGGCGTACTTGAGAGGGACCGCTTGGCCGTACTTGATGTAGGCGGCCTTTCGCTTGCCCACGCCCATGTTGAACTCGTCGTCCACGCGCTTGGGGCATTTCTGCGCGCACAAGCCGCAGGCGATGCACTTGTCCATGTCGATGTAGCGGGGGTTTTTCTTGACTTTGACGGTGAAATTGCCGGGCTGCCCGGATACCGCCAAAACTTCGGACAAAGTGAGTAGCTCCACGTTCAGATGCCGGCCGACCTCGACCAGTTTGGGGGAGATGATTCACATGGAGCAGTCGTTGGTCGGGTAGGTCTTGTCCAACTGGGCCATCGCGCCGCCGATTCCGGCGCTCTTTTCCACAAGGTGGACGTAGTAGCCCGACTGGGCCAGGTCCAGGGTCGCCTGAATGCCGGCGATGCCTCCGCCCACGACAAGGACCGAGCCAATGGGTTGCGTTGACATAGAAACCTCGCTTTCGATGTTCTTTGTTTTGTTTTCCGTGGCGCCGGCAAGGGAAGGTGCCGGGGCCGTCTTCGCCATACCGTCGAGGGTCGAAAACGAAAGCCCGTTGCTTGCGCAGAAAAGACGCAGGGTTTCCTCGGACGCCAGATATTTCTTGCCCACCGTGGAAACCGCCTCCAGCCTTCCGCCCTTAATCCAGTTGGTGACGGTGTTGCGATGCACGCCAAGGGCCTTGGCGAGTTCGCCGACGCGAAATTCAATCATCGGGACCTCCTGTGACGAACGATGGCATGTTCTCCTCTCCGATCAAATCCATCTCTCCGATTAAATCCATTATCTTTTCCGCCATCAGCGGGACGGCGGCCGAAACCGGTTTCGAAAGCCCCGGTCGGACGCGGTCGGGAAGACCTGCGGTCTGGACCACCAGAATCCGGACCTTGATGGGGGTTTCCTCCCCTATTTCCTTGAGCATGTTGGTCGTGGGAAACTGGTGAAGGGAAAAGTCGCCGATC
>CAZNTU010000119.1:0-16346 GCA_964575975.1 uncultured Desulfobacteraceae bacterium | reverse complement strand
CCCCTCAAGGGGGGAATTGCGACCCGACCGCACAAGGTCGAAATATTTCAATTGGCTACGGCTTATGTTTACGATGTCAAGTTAAGAAAGGAACCTGATCGCGGGCTCTCGGATCGACCTGCGGTCCGCGTATTTAAAAACGGTCAATTGATCCGCTATATTATCATCATCCGGTTTACCTCGTTCCCGCGCTTTGCGCGGGAACGTTTTTTTTGGACGCTTCGCGTCCCGTGATCGCTCCCCCGCCCAAAGCACCGTTTCCGGAGAGGAAGGCGTTATGCAAGGTTCTTTTTCGGAAGGAACACCACATCCGATAGCCCTTCGAAATCCGAGTCCGACGTGACGATTGTACAATTGTTCGCCCGTGCCGTTGCGACAATTATGGCGTCCGCCATGGCCAATCTCTCCTGCATGGCAATATCCGCAGCCGCCAACGCCAGGGTACCGTCAAGCGGTATTGATACGAGAGATTTTTCTTGCGACGAACGCCCGCGACGATATATGAATGGCGGTTCTAAAAAGCGTCGAATCCTTTTAATCGCGAAAAGACGTCGAAAAAATCAGTTCCGAGGAAAGAGCATGACCCTGGAAAAAGCGGCCGTATCGTACCGCGTCCTTTTGGTTCTCGCGGAGTTTCCCCCCCGCATCGGCGGAATGCAGACCCACGCGTTCTATTTGGCCGATAGCCTTTGCAAAAAGGGTCATGCCGTCGAAGTCATGACATACAAGTCTTGCGACCCGGAGACGGCCCCGGAGGAGAAGAGCTTCGACCGAGGTCTTCCGTACCGGGTTCACCGGGTATTGAGCCGGATAGGCTACTGGCGGAGCATTGAACTGATCGCCAAGCAGGCGAAGGAGTTCCGCCCCGATGTGATTTATTCTTCCAACGTATTCCACGGATTCCTTGCCGACTTGACGGGTGTCCCGGTTGTCTGCCGATGCGTGGGAAACGACGTGCTTCGCCCCTGGATCGCCTATCCTTTTCGCATGGGAAGCCGTTTGGCAAGCCACCCAAAATTCGAGGCGGCTTTGCACGACTGGTTTAAGAGGACCAATTTCCCGGAATGGATCGAGGCCCTTTTTCGCCGCGAACGATTCGAGTTGATGCGGCAGTCCGTGATGAAATCCTCCCTGATCTTCGCCAACAGCCTCTATACCGCGCGCCTGCTGACCGAGATCGGATTCGAAAGGGAAAAAATTTCGGTCCTCCCGGGGGGCGTCGATGCGAAAAGGTTCAAAAGAAAAGGTTCGGAAAACGGAAAATTGAGAAGGAGCCTGAAATTGCCTGCGGACGCGTTTGTCGTCATGACCGCGTGTCGCTTGGTTCCCAAGAAGGGGCTCGATTTTCTTCTGTCGTCGTTCAAGCTTCTTCTGAAAAGAATTCCGGAGGCCCACCTGGTGGTGGTGGGAGAGGGCAAGGAGATGAGGAAATGCGACAGGCTTCGGCAGGAGTTGAAACTGGACGGCAACGTCACGTTAACGGGCCGCGTTTCCCACCAGAAAATACACGAATACTACTGGGCCTCGGATCTTTTCGTGCTTGCCAGTCGCGAGAGCCTGAACCGCCTGACCGGAATCAAGGACGTGGAAACCATGGGAAGGGTCCTTTGCGAGGCCAACGCCGCCGGAACCCCGGTGGTCGCCAGCAGGTCCGGCGGGATTCCGTCCGTGATAACCCACGGCAAGAACGGACTTCTGTTTGCCGAAGACGATTTCGCCGATTTCATGCGCCAGGCTCTTCGCGTTCGAAACGACGGCGACCTGGCGAAAGACATGGTGAAAAACGGGCTGGTCCGGGCCGAAAAACAGTTCGACTGGTCCATCATAATCAAGAAACACGACGACGCTTTCGCCGCTTTGATTCGATAGGCGGTTTCCGGCGTCTACGATCTATGCGGTGAAGTTTTGGCAATCCAGAAAAGAGGAATCTCCGTCATCGAATAAATCGGTTGATAATCCATGCGGTTGTTGCAATAATACAAAAAAATCATCGAGAGTATCGGAACGAACAATCGTCTCGAAAAAACGGGAAATTATCGGAACGCAGGGGGCATAATGCAAACAATAACGTTGAACATACCCGAATCTTTGCTGATTAAAAGAGCAATTTCCGTCGAGGATCTGAGAAGGGAAAGCCACGACTCGGTTGTATCATGTATTAAGTAAAAACAATTTGTTGCTTTTCACCGGTTCGCACCCGGTTTACGCTCCTTCTCGATCCTAACCTCGCTATCATCCGCCAGTCCTGATCGAAAAAAAACCAGGGTGTTCGTTTCATAACCCATAGTTTGTCAAACAAAGAATGGAAAAGGGCCATGAACGCGAAAGCAATCGCAATGCCGGCCAAACGCCTATTGTTTCTAACCGCCTTGTCTTTGATGGCGCTGTTGCGGCCTTCCATCTCTTTAGGCGACGGGCCGTTTGGGAAAGAAATCGATACCTCCGAATCGGCGGAATCCGACCGATATGCGCCGGCCGTTCCCTTCGACCGCAATATCCAAATGCTCGAGCCGGTGGTGGTAACCGCCCCTCGGATTCCTTCGGCGGAAGACCGGGTTCCCGCAGCCGTCGGGATCGTCGAGAAGGAGGATATCCAGTTGGGAAAACCCACGTTGAGCCTGAACGAGGCCCTGGAGGGAATGCCGGGCGTATTTGTCCAAAACCGGTACAACTACGCCCAGGACGCGCGCATCTCCATACGCGGTTTCGGCGCGCAGGCTGCTTTCGGCGTTCGCGGCATTCAAATCTACGCGGACGGCATCCCGCTGACTCTTCCCGACGGGCAAAGCCAGCTCGGGGGAATCGACCCCGGTTCCATCCAGCGCATCGAGGTCATGCGGGGTCCCATATCGGCCCTTTACGGCAACGCCTCGGGCGGCGTGATCAATATCGTCACCCAGGAAGGCCCCGATTCGCCTTTCGCGGAGGCCCGCACCATGCACGGGGAGTTCGGGACCTGGAAAGCGAATGTCAAGGGCGGAGGCCAGGACGGTCCGGTCAATTATTTCTTCAACGTCTCCCGCATGGAGATCGACGGGTACCGGGAACATTCCTCGGCGGAATCCTGGACCGCGAACGGCAAGCTGCGGTACGACCTGGACGAGGTTTCCGATCTCGCCTTTGTCGCGAACGCCCAATACTCCCCCAAACTGAACGACCCTGGCGGATTGACTCGCGAGCAGGCCGAAGCCGACCCGCGCCAAGCCGCCCCCCTCGCTCTCCTGTTCGAAACGGGCGAGGAGGCCTCGGACGCGCGCCTGGGCGTGGTATACCGCCGCGCCCTGACGTTGCGGCAGAACATGGAAGCGGCCTTCTACTACAGCTATCGAGATCTGGAAAACGCGATTCCCTTTCGTTTCGTGGATTTGGACCGCGATGTCTTCGGAGGGCGGATACAATACGATTTCGAGAGCGAGATATCTGGTATCAAGCAGCAACTGTTCGTAGGAGTGGACGTGCAGTACCAGAACGACGACCGTCTCAATTTCGACAACGTCGAAGGCGCTCCGGGCGAAACGTTGTTGCTGTCCCAGGAGGAGTCGGTCGCGAACGTCGGAGTCTACCTGCAGGAGGAAATCGCGCCGAAGGAAAAATGGTCGGTAGTACTGGGCGGCCGGTACGATAGCGCGAGATTCGAAATCGACGACCGTTTGGTTTCGGACGGCGACGATTCCGGTTCGAAAACGTTCGATCAGGCCACCGGCCGTTTCGGGCTGATCTACAAACCCGCATCGGATCTTCGGTTGTACGCCAACATAGCGGAGTCCTTCGAAACTCCGACTACCACGGAACTGGTCAACCGTCCGGAAGGCGGCGGCGGAATCAACCCGGACATCGAGCCGCAGCAGTCCGTCAACTACGAAGTCGGCCTGAAAGGCAGCTTGGGACCTCGCCTCGACTACGATGCGGCATTCTTCTACATCGAAATAGAGGACGAACTGATCGCTTTCCGAGACGCCACCGACCGGGTTTTCTACCGAAACGCCGGAGAATCCCGCCGATTCGGCGTCGAAGCAAACCTGACGCTGGCTATTCTTGAAAACCTGAAGATGCGCTTGGCGTATACTTTTCTGGATGCCGAATTCGAGAAATACGAAAAGGACGGAAACGACCTGGAGGGAAACGAAGTTCCCGGCATCCCGAAACATCAGGCATTCGGGGAACTCCTCTACGATCATCCCTCCGGGTTCTACGCGGGAATCGATGTTCGCTTCGTAGGCGAGTTTTTCGCCGACGACGAGAACACCGTCGAAACCTCCGACTACTTCGTGGCGGATTTTCGGTCCGGCTGTCGGAAATCGCTGGGAAATTGGCGGTTTAATCCCTTTTTCGGGATTCAAAACCTTTTCGACGAATCCTACAACAACAACGTGCGGATCAACGCGCGAGGCGGCCGGTATTTCGAGCCGGCTCCGGGATTCAACGTCTACGGGGGATTAGGAGTCGAATACCAGTGGTAGGCGGGAATGTCCGCTTTTACTTACATCAGATCCCTTATGACGCCCGTGGTTCTGCACAGCCTTTCGGACAGGGTTCGTGTCAGATGCTTGAAAAGCCGCAACGCAAGTTCCGGGTCGCTTTTTTCCATTTTCGCGAGCTTGTCTTTGGACAGATAAAGCACTCGGCCCGGCTTCGTGACGACCACCGAAGTCGCGGTCGCCGCGTCCTGCCGCTCGCAATCTCCCCATTCGCCGATGATGGAGCCGGGGCCCATCGTTCTCAGGCGAACGGGACGGCCTGATTCCTGGTCCAAAAGGATGGAGATTTGTCCCGATTCTATGAAATACAATCCTTGAATGGATTCCCCCTTGCGGAAAAGGAACTGGTCGCTTTCTACGGATTTCTCGTCGAGAAAAGGGGCCAGGAGGCCGAGCAGTCGCTCGTAGACGTCAAGCATTCCAAGCGTCTGCCATATTTCTTCGAATGTGGATTCAAGAACCTGCTCCCGTTTTCGGTCGGACATTTCGGTTTCGGTTTCCAATATCAGGTTTTCGCACCATTCGAGACTATGGTCCAGGTCCGGGAAATACCGAACGGCCTCCTCGGTCAGTTCCGCTTTTTCGAAGCTTTCCCTGAACGAATCCGACACGTTTACAAAGACGAGGACGATATCCTGGGATTGCGCGAACTGCCGAAGCCGTTCGAAGCTGTTCAGGGCGGAGGAATCGAATCCGTTTACTTGGGAAAAATCAAGAACGACATAACGAAGGCTGTTTTTTCGCTCTTCACGGACCCGTTCCACGATCCGGTCGCGCAGTCGGTTGGCGGTGCCGAAGAAGATAAAACCGTGAAGCCGAAGGATCAGTATCCGATCCCCTTTTCGGTCGAGTATCCAGCGGTTCGGCGCGGACCGTTCCACGTTGCTCCGGAAGGTTCTTCCGGAGCTGGCGGACTTGACTATATCGATTCTGCTGTAGGTCCAGACGAAAAGAATCACGGCGACGACGATTCCCGCTCCCACCCCTTCCAGGAAACCGAAGAATGCAATCACCAAAAGAATGCCGAGGAGCAGAAGATAGTCTGTTTTCGGCAACTTGCTCCTGGAGTCCCAGATCCATTCCCGGAGCATGTCGAAGCCCACCAAAACCAATACCGCTCCGGCCAACATCCTCGGAAAGCAGGACACTATAGACGCTCCCGCGACCAGTACAGCCCCGCAGGCGGCGTAGGTGACAATGCCGGCAATTCTGTTTCCGGGCGAAAGCTTGTGGCACAGGGTGGATGTGCATAGTCCCATGTATCCGGCGGTGCTCCCGACAAACGCGGCAAGCATATTGGACAGCCCGGTGGTGTTCAGCTCCTTGTTCAGATCGACATCCCTTCTCGACAATACTTCCAGCCCGCTGGCGTTCAACAGAAGAGAAATCAAGGAAATTAAAAATATGGACAATATGGTCATGGATTGTCCGAGCACAAGATCCCACCGCACATCGGAGAAGCCGCTATAATCCATGGGCTTCCAGAGGGAGCCTTGTGGAAAAGGGCCCAGAAACCAGCCGTTGGACTCGGCTTCCGAAAAAGGAACGCCAAGGCCGAACAGAACACCGAAGAAGACCAGGATGGCGCCAAGCAGCATCCCAGGCATGACCAATATATGATTGCAAGTTCGGAGCGCAAAAGAAAGAAGCAGACCGAAAGCGAGGCCCGGCGCCCACTTGAGCAGAATCACAGGGGCGAAATATTCCTTGATGGAAGAAATATCCAGAGGTATGCCCGTCATTACTCCGAGACCGCCCTTGAAGAGCAACCAGCCAATCCCGGCCACGAATCCGCCGATTACGGGATAGGGGAGATATCGCACAAGATTGCCGAGCCTGAAACGGGCGGTGAGAATCATCAGAATCCCCGTGGTCAGGGTGGATAGCCCTGCAACGATCACAGCCGTGTAAAAAACGGCTTCGGTCGGACCGGAATCCGCAGTCATTCGGGTTCCAATGGCAAGCAAGGGAACGCTCAATATGGCGACCGGCGCATCCTGGACGAACGACACGTTGCTCGGGTGTGAGCTTTTCAGAACGTTCACTATCCCTATTGCAATCGATCCAAGAAGGAGGATGCCGACCGCCCTGGGCACGAACAGGTACAGCTCCCTGGAAAACAGCATGGCGGCGAAAGACATCTCAAGGCTGACGATCAACACGGCGTTGGTAGCCCCTGCCGTCACAGCCGGCAGCAGGATAGACGGTTTGAACATGGCGTACAGGTCGGATTTTCGCGAATTGCCGGAACGGATATCGGTCGCTTCCATAAGTTGCCTCTTTCATTGGATTTCAGTACTAATACGGTTCTATGTCGATTTTTACTGAAAAACATTAAAGGCAGGAGCTTTTCGCTTTGTCAAGCAACATTTCACAGGCGAAATATTCGTGTAAAGAGTCTTTTGGCAATTCTCGTGGATCGTTTGACAAAAGCGGATTATCGTCTAACATAGCTTCTCGTTCATAACGGATTAATTGAAAAGTTGAAAGACGTCCCTGATGCCAAGTTTGATTATAGAGAAATATTTTCTTTTATGCCGATTGTGAGTCAATCTCCATTTGAAGGCTAATAAAATGTCATCGTGTCGATCCGCTTGACGGAGCGTCCGCCCGTGTTGTCCTCTTCGGCCACCATCATGGCGAACGCTTCGTCCTCTCCAAGCGGCTTGCCGTCCTTTTTCACGGCAACGACGATATTGTTGCCCAGCCTGGAATTGAAAAGTTCTCCGATGGAATAGACCGCGCAAAAACCGTTCTTGCTGGAAACGGCGACAAACCGGTCGTAAGGATAGGGAAAGTCCACGACCTGCTGTTGTTCCAGCAGGGAACGCAGCGTGACGCCCTCGTAGGAGTAAACACCGTGAAAGCCCTCGCAATCGCCCGCCTGTACTTTATCCCGGATGGATATTTTGGGAAGGGTCTCCAATTCGGCCATGCCGATATCCTTGTCGGTTCCGCCTTTTTTGTCGATCAGCGTAAAATGGGATGTCGGAGGCTGAACGATATGCTTTTTGCGTTCTTCATACACTTTCATTTCAATGTCCGCCCGCTCGACAATGATTTCGGTCGCTGCGGAGAGTTGACGGCCGTTTCTGATGTCGTTGGCGACCACAAGTTCCAATCTTCCATTGGCGGGGTCGACGGGGGCGCCGTTTTTGGCATAGGCGAGCAGGGTGGATCGTCCAATGCTGGAGTAAAAAATCTCTCCGAAGGAGAACACCGATTCCCTGTTGTCCGCTCCCCTTACCCGGATGAACACCGCAGGCTCGTATTTGCGCGCATATTTCATTCCGGCTTTTTCCAGCAGATCCCGCAGAAGAACCCCTTCGAAATTGGCGGCTCCGATAAACTCGTCCGCATCGGATCGGCTCTGTTTCTCTTTCAGAAGGTAAACGGCATTGACATGGAATTTGTTCATTGCCCCGATCTCCTTGCCTGTCAGATCCAGAGGGGTCTTGACCGCGCCGTGAATCCTCAAAATGGCGTCTTGGGCCAACCCGTTTGGCGAAACGCAAAACAGAGATATAAAGGCGATAAAAATCGAAACTAGGCTTGTTGTCTTCATCTCAGTCCTCATGGATACGCTCCTTTTTAAAAACATTGTTGTCCTTTGCGACTATGCGACTAAAGGGTCAGTTTGATGCCGGCCCAAGCCCGAAGTCCGGGGGCGGGAAAAAGATACAGTTCCTCGTATTCCTCGTCGAACAGGTTGTCCACCGCCCCGAATATCTGGTAGTGCCGGTTGAAATCATAGGTCACTTTGGTATTGAAAAGAAAATAGGCATCCAGGGTCTTTTTCATGGCGACAAACTTTGTATTGTCCGTTGGATCCGCATGGTCGTAGTAGGTCCGTTCGGAGATATAGCTGCCGTTGAGGTGAATCGCCAGGCCCGAGTCGAATGTCCGGGTCAGGTCCAGGTCGATTTTATGCCTCGGCCGGTAAGGGATTTCATCGGGTTTGTAGGTCAGATCGTTTGCCAGGTATTCGGTTTCGACAGTGACAAGGGAACCGTCGTTTTCCGCGATGAGGAAGGTATATCCGATCCGGGCCGTCAGATTCTTTGCCGGCTGCCCGGACAAGGCCAGTTCCGCGCCATAGATAAGCGCGTCCTCGTATTGTTCGAATCTGCCGATCTGGTTGTCGAAGATGATCATATCCTTTACATCGTTGTAGAATAGAGCCCCTTCCAAGGTGGCGTCCGAGCATATCCGCCACTGCCCCCCGAATTCGTAGCCGATACTTTTTTCTTCCTTTAGATCGGGATTCCCCATCGGGCCGATCACCCCGTCGGCATAGAGGTTTCTCATGGTGGGGAAGCGGATTTTCTTTCCGACGGAGGCATACAGGCTGACAGCCTCCGATGCGGCGAAATCGACTCCGGCCTGGGGGGAAAAAGCCGCGATGTCGTCGCCTTTGGCCGAGCCGGAACTCTGGTCCCGCTTTTTCTGTTCGAAAACGTCATAGCTCGCCCCGATCGTCAACAAGAACCGATCCGACAAGCGAACGGCATCTTCCGCGGCTGCGGTCCAGGTATGGGAAACGAGCGTTTCCTCTTCGGGCGTCGACAGATAATACACGTATTCGGATTCGTGGACATCCCGTTTGAAGCCAAAACCAAGTCGGATATCATGGTTTTTCAAACCGTTGAAAAACGCGTACAAGTTGCCCCCGGCATTGTAATCGTCATAGGAGGAATCAAATGACGGAGCGCCGGAGGTGCGGAACTGGGTCGTGTAGGTGTCGTCGTCATAGGCGTTGAGCGCGCTCTCGTAGTCGTCGTAAAACACCCTGCCTTTCAGCGTGATGGAATCGGAAAGCCTGTACTCGTCTGTGAGGTTCAGCGTATAGCGTTCCCAGTCGTCGAAACGCCAATATCTGGGATACCAGTAGGCTGTTCCGCCCGATTTTTTCGTTTCGCGATAAATGGCGCCCGGCGGGATGCCGTATTCATTGTTGTAATACTCCAGGGAAAGCCCGAGGGTGTTGTCCGCGCAGGTATCCCAGGTGCCGGTAAAGGTGAAGGCGTCGCGCTCGTAGTCGCTGTTGAGCCGCAGGCCGTCGTCCGCCTTGACCGGGGTGTGGGGGATGTTGCTCGGGGCAACGGCCATTCCCGCGACAATTTCCGGGGCAAGGGAGTATTCGTCCGCGAGCCTGAATCCGTCGGATTCCTTATGGCTGACGCCGATAAAATAACTGACGTCGCCGATCTTTCGCCCGTGAGTCGCCTCAAGGTGGTGGGTATTGTAATCGCTGACCTGATACGACAACGACGCATAAGGCTCGGCGGTTCCCTTTTTGGTGATGATATTGATAACGCCCCCCATGGCGTTGGCCCCGTACAGGCTGGACGGAATGCCTTTGATCACTTTGATCTTGGCGATATTCTGAACCGGTATGTCATTGAGGTTCACCAGGCCTTCATAGGGTTGGTAAATCGGCATCCCGTCGAGCAGGATCAGCGCCTTGTCCTGTTCGAATCCTCGGATGGTCGCGTAGAATTCCTGCTTGGCCCTCCCCTGGCGGAAATAGACCCCCGGCAGGAGCCGCAAGGCATCTCCGAGATTCTGGGCGTTTTGGTTTTCAATTTCTTCGGCGGAAATCTCCGAAATGGTCGTCGGGCTCTCTTTTCCCTCTTTCTCTCCGGTGACGACCACTTCTCCGAGTTGATACGGCTGATAATTCACCCCTTCCATGCCATCTTGCGCCGTCGCCGGAGTTGGAACCGCGAGAATCGAAAGGGGTAAAGCCAAAACCAGAAAAAAAAGCCAAGAACCGGCCATGCCGGGGATGAAAGATAAACGATGACGATGCATAACTCTCCTCTCTTCCAAGATGAATTTTCCACCAAATTCCATAATTTCCGCCCAAAAGCAAATATCCGG
The DNA here is from genome assembly GCA_964575975.1 of uncultured Desulfobacteraceae bacterium. Lineage (GTDB taxonomy): Bacteria > Desulfobacterota > Desulfobacteria > Desulfobacterales > SKZT01. Next base: position 5,985 of record CAZNTU010000119.1, on the reverse strand, counting down.
GCGACGCAGGACTCGAAGAAACCAAAAGGCGAGTACACTACCATTGGTTTCGGGCATTGTTCAAAGTCATAATTTATATGAAATCAATGAACTGCATCGACATTTTCGATATAGTGGCAGTCTCCCGGATGGCAGCCCGAAACCCAAATATTCCAAATATGTCCGATTGAAAACCGGTTGGCCGAACCTCCCGTTGATAAGTTGGTCGGATTGTGATAATCGGCTCCGGTTGAAAGAGTACGTTTGAAAGAGCGTTTGAAGTCAACTTGGTGATTCGCCTGCAAAAAAAAACGATGGCGGCACCCATGGGATGGCGGTTTTGTTCCCGAAATCCCCGGATGCTTCCAGAGCCCGACAAAGAGGCGCTTAATGGGACAGATAAATTTCGATCGTCTTTTTAAACTCAGGTTGATCGTTGCGCGTTTCGGAGAAATGGATTGCGCCAGGTGGTGGAACACCCAAGGCATTTTGGGCAGATACGGAGCCCTTGCATTGGGCCGAGGCTTTCCGAAATCCCATCGGTTTGCCCAGGCGAAAATCGCCTTTGCCGTGGCCGCGCAAAGATGCGGGGAAATCTACGATCCCCCCGATGCCTTCACCCTTTGGTCCCTGCCCCCGGAGATCGAGGATCGCTTCCAGGAAAAATGGCACGACTGGTTGGACAACATCCAAGAGTGGGAGTCGTTTTTCAAAGGGATCGAAGACATTGCCAACCAAGATATTCTGAAGGCGCTTTCGCAAAGGGAGCTGATTTCACACGAACAAATGGAAGCCGTCGGCAAGTTGCGCCGTTCGGCCGAAGGACGGTCCGTGCAAATTTCCGGTGCGAGCGAATTGGACGATTCGGCCTTGACTTTGCTCGCCGCCGGATTCTCTAAAGGAGAACCGGGCAAACCGGCCATTCCTTTCTTGAACAAACAGGATACAAAAAACTAAAATTAAGTGGCGGACAATAAACGTAAAATATCCCTGAGACTTCTCCGGAAGGGCGCGCTTGTCGAAGAAACCTACAGCGCCTTTCGCGTATGGGACTTGTCGCTTTCCATAGGAGAAAACCTCCAGACGATCCGACAAGGAAACCTTATCGGGGCCGGAAACGACGGGTGGCTCCGCGAGGTGTTGCTGACGATTTCGAGCAGATTCGAAAAAACGGAAGATTTGGAACCGCTGGCGATACTGGCGAAGGGCGATTTGGATTTGTCGATATGGAGAGCCTGCCTTTTATGGCACGCGGGAAACATCGACGAACTCTATTATCGCTTCGCCGCGGACTGGCTTTTCCGGAAATACAGGGACGGCGTCTACTTTGTTCGCACGGAGGACGTCGTTCCATTGGTGAGGGAGGCGACCGACGGTCGTATCGCCTCGGGCGGTCAACTCTCCGAGTACAGCGTGCTTCGAACCGCGCGCGACCTCCTCAAAATGGCGGTCGATTTCGGACTCCTCGAGGGAAAGGTAAAAAAGAAGTTCGCAAACTTCCACATCCCGCAAGAGGCGTTTTTGTACGTTCTGCACGGCCTTTCCGAGCAAGGCCTCAACACGTCGAAGATCGTTTCCTCCGAAAGCTGGCGCCTGTTTCTCATGGGGACCGACGACGTGGAGCGGGAGTTGCTTCGTCTTCATCAATACAGGATTTTGGAATACCAAGTCGCGGGAAGCATGGCATCTTTGAAGCTGCCGTGCGAATCCCTTGCCCACTACGCGAGGAAACTTGTCTCATGAGCGATTGGAAAAAACGTCTGAAGGAAGATTTGGAACCTTTGCTGACGCTTCCCGACCCCAGGCCGAAGATCAGCGTGTACGACAACATGCCCTACACGATTTTCCGCTATCCCCCGGAGGACGAGTTCGAAGTCAGGTCCGAGATTTCCATGCTCCGGACTCGGTTGGAGCAAGCGGGCAAAAAGGTGACGACGATTTCTCTTGCCGAATGCATGGCGTCCGCTTTGGCCGCCGAAGACATGGACCCCTCCGAGCTTGCCGGGCACGAAAAATCCATCGGTCTGGAGCAAACGGTCGATACGGTCGGCAACGTCTTGAGCCAGTACCAGCCCCTGGATCGACTCGTGCTGGAAAGAATGCCGCCGTTCCCCGACCCGACCCGAGACGTGGTCTTCATCGTTAGAGCGGGAGCGCTGTTTCCCTTTTACCGAACCTCTTCCATCTTGGAGCAGCTCATGGGCACCGTGCAAGTCCCCGCCGTGCTATTTTACCCCGGAGAACTAGACGGTGCCGCAGGCTTGCGCTTCATGGGCGTTCTGGACGCGGAACACAACTACAGGCCGAAAATATTCTGAAGACAACCTATAATATAAGGTGGGACCCGATGAGCCAAACGATCAAAGATCTGTTCGCGAACCAAATCGACCGCCACATCGAAGAAGTCGTCAAGGTGGACCAGGCCGACGAAGAGATTGTCAAGGACGAAATCAAGGAGTACGTGGTCACCGATTCCATTTGCAAGCATTACCGGCAAATCCTGGAACATTACGCGGAAACGCCCAACAAGCCCCACGGGGACGTCGGGGTTTGGGTTTCCGGCTTTTTCGGCTCCGGCAAATCGAGCTTCGCCAAAAACCTCGGGATCGCACTGGAAAACCGCAATTTGAAGGGAGAGGAGGCCGGACGTTTGTTCGGCGACCGGACCGGGGACGACGCCGTAAAAGTCCTTCTTTCCACCATAAAAGAGCGAATACCCACGCAAGCCGTCATCTTCGACGTTTCCACCGACAGGGGCATTCGCTCCGGAAACAAGACCCTGACGGAAATCATGTACCGCCTTTTTCTCGACCGCCTGGGCTACGCCAAGGACCTGGACCTGGCCGAACTGGAAATCGTCTTGGAGGGCGAGGGCAGGCTGGAAGCCTTCAAGGAGGCGTTTAAAAGAATCTACGACAAGGATTGGGACCGGGAAAAAGGCAAGTTCGCGCTGGCCATCTCGAAAGCGAGCCGGGTCATGCACGAGCTGGACCCGGAAACGTATCCGACCGCCGACTCGTGGTGCCAGGCGGCGATCAACCGGGCCGACGTCACGCCCAACACGCTCGCCGACCGTTGCGAGCTTTTGATGGGGCGAAGGCGTCCGGGAAAGAGTCTCGCCTTCGTGATCGACGAAGTGGGGCAGTTCGTCGCACGCGACATCCAGAAAATGCTGGACCTTCAGGCGGTGGTCCAAAGCCTGGGACGCGTCGGTCGCGGCAGGATGTGGATCGTGGTCACCTCCCAAGAAAGCCTGAGCGAAATCGTGGGCGGGCTCGACGACAGGCGGGTCGAGCTTGCTCGCCTGAAGGACCGTTTCCCCTTGCAGGTGCATCTGGAACCCTCCGATATTTCCGAAGTCACCAGCAGGCGCATTCTTTCCAAGAACGCGGGGGCGGAAAAAACGCTCCGGGAGGTTTTCGCCTCCCACAGGGGACGGCTGGGCGACAGCACCCGCGTCACGGCCGACATCAAGCTCCCGGAACTTTCCACGGAGGCTTTCGTGGACCTGTATCCGCTCCTGCCCTACCAGATCGACCTCATCATCCAGATCGTGTCGGGTTTGAGGACCCAGGGCGGGGCCGCGCGCCATGTCGGGGGCGCGAACCGGACCATCATAAAGCTTGCACAGCAGCTATTGATCCATCCCGACGTCGCCATCGCCGACAAAAAAATCGGCGCCCTCGCCCGCCTGGACCAGATTTACGATCTGGTTTCCGGAAACATTTCCAGCGAGATCAGGGGAAAGATCGCCGACATCGGGAAAAAGGTGTCCCATCCTTTGGCGCAACCCGCTGCCAAGGCCGTCTGCCTCTTGCAGTTCGTCAAAAGCGTGCATCGCACGGCGGAGAACATCGCGGCCGCACTGCACGAGTCCGTCGATTCCGACTCCCGGCTGGCCGAGGTCAGGGACGCCTTGGAGGAACTGAAGAAGGCGAGCATGGTTCGCGAGGCGGACGACGGATACCGCATCCCCACGCCGTCGGAGGACGACTGGGAGCGCACCCGGATCAATCTTCCCGCGCCCAAACAGGGCGACACGAACCGGATTTACGCGGACGCGATCCATGGCTTTTGGCAGCCCCAACCATCTCACAAGCTTTTGGACACCAAATTGTTCAAGGCCGGCCTGACGCTGAACGGTCGCCTTTTGACGGACGGCGACATCGTGTTCCACATGGACTTGGCGGAAACGGGCAAGGAGTTCGAAGAAAAGACCGCCGAAATGCGCAAGCGAAGCCAGAACGAAACCGCCGGCGTATTCTGGGCGGTTCCTCTCGACAACGCCCTCGACAAGGAGATCGTCGAAATCTTCAAGTCCAAGGAGATGCTCTCCCGCAAGGAGCGCGGAGCGCAAACACGGGACGAAACCGCCCTCGTGGGGGAGGAGAAAATCCGCCTTCGACGCCACGAGGACGAACTCAAAAGGCTTTTGAGGCAAGCCTGCCTCGCCGGGGACGTATATTTCCGGGGCAACGACCGAAGTCCCGGCTCGGGCGCCGACAGCGTCAAGAAGGCGGCCGAAAACGTAATGGCCCAAGCGCTTCCCGACGTGTTCCACCGGTTCCGCGAAGCCGCCGCCATAGTGAAAAAGCAGGACCTGGAAAGCCTTATGACCACGGAGAACCTCCTGGGATTGAGCCCGGTGTTCGCGTCGTTGAATCTGTTGAAGGACCAAGGCGGAAAGCAGGTGTTCAGGACGGAAAGCGGTCCGCTGGCCGAAGTCCTTTCCCGGATCGGGAACCGAACGGACTACGGCGAAAACGCCAGCGGAAAATACCTGGAGACCGAGTTCGGCAAAGAGCCCTTCGGTTGGGACTTCGACGCGGTTCGCCTGTTCGCCGTCTGCCTGGTGAGAGCGGACGCCGTCGAGGCCGTGAGCAAGGGACAGACCATCGAATCCGCCATGAGCGTCGAGGCCAAGAACACCTTCTCCCAAAACAACGCCTTTCGGCAGGCGTCTTTCCGCCCCAAGACGCGGCCCGACTTTTCCGAATTGGTCAAGGCCGGCGCGAACTATCAGGAAGTTTTCGGCGGGGACATTCCCGAACTCAGCTGGCCCGTCGCGGCCCGGACCATTCGCGAAGCCGCGGCCAAAAGAGAGAAGGACGTGCAGGACATGGGCAACCTTCTGGCGTCCAAAGGTCTCCCCGGCGCCGAAATCCTGGGGAACGCCGCCAATCTTATCCGCGCCGTCCGCAACGGAACGGAAGAGCGGGCCGTTTCCACGTTCAATGGTTCGTACAAGGAAATCAAGGAGGCCATAAAACGGGCTTCCGAGCTGTCCGCCGTTCTGACCGAGCCCAAGCTGGCCGAACTTGCGGAGGCCAAGCGGGTCGTCCGGATCATGTGGCCCTTTTTGGAAAAGGAGCCGGACCTGGACGAAGAATTTCGCGACCGCGCGGAAAAACTGGCCGATTTGCTCCAACGGGAAACCTTCTACAGGGAAACCGCGGCAATCGGCCAGCACGCCCGCGACTTGAAGGAAGAGTACATTCGACGTTTCCAGGAGGCGGCGAAGGCCAGGAAAGAGGCCTACCTGAAAGCGCTGGAAAGCCTGGAAAAAACGCCGGGCTGGGAAAAGCTCACCGACGAGCAGAAAACCCTCGTTAAGGAACCTTTGAACGAATACGCGAAGGACGGCCGGGACGATTCCATCGGCATCGCCCAGCTGCGCTCCGACCGCGACGCCGCAAGCAACCGGTTGAACAAGGCCGTGGAGGAAATGATGCGCCTCGTGGACGGCGCCCGCGTGGTCCGGGTACACGCGGCCGACTTCTTCTCGGGCGGGGTGGAAACCGAAGAGCAGTTGAGCGCCGCCATGGAAGGGTTGCGGGAAGAGTGCGAACGGCATATCGGAGCCGGAAAGAAAGTGTTGATTCAATAACTTGACATTGTAAACTTAACGGGCAACATGCCGAATTTATCGACCCGTACGGTTGGAAGGCGGCGCGATTCCCCCCTTGAGGGGGGCTAGGGGGGTGTCTGTGCGGCATGTTCGATCCA
>CAZNTU010000118.1:0-16368 GCA_964575975.1 uncultured Desulfobacteraceae bacterium | reverse complement strand
TTTTCATCACGGTTTCCTCCGTTTCGTTCTCGGCGTTGTTGAAGAACCGAATCCACTCGGCCAGATCCGGCGGAACGTCCTCGGCCTTCGTCCGCTCGAAGACGGGCATCTCCACGACGTGGAGGGCGAGATCCTCGGTCAGGCACAGCTCGGGATGCCGCAAGTCCCTGAAGGAGAACCGGAAATGGAACTCCGGGCAGCCTTCGAATTCCTCGTAGTCCAGAAAATGGATTCCCACGACCGGCTTCAACTCCGCGTAGTCGTCCCCCGCGTCAAGTTGCTCCGCGTAGAGCCTGCACAGATAATACACGGAGCGCTTGGAATACGACGCGTACTTCCGGACCTGCATTTCGACGTCGAACTTCCTGCCGGACTCGTCCTCCGCCTTGATGTCCAGCACGATGAACTTCTTTCCGATCTCCTCGGGCGGAATAGAGGGGTTCCTCACCTCCACGGACCTGATCCTCCCGCCTTCCGGCAAACCCAGCACGCAGTCGATCAGGTTCGCGAGAATCGCGGCGTCCCGAACGAACAGCATCTTGAACACGAGATCGATCTTAGGGCTCAGTATCGGTTTCATACTTGCTTCTCTCCGGCTTTTTCGAATCAACCCGCGCATTCGATAGGGACGGCGATTTCGTTTTCCGTTTCACCTATTATAGATCGCCGGTTGGCAATGGGCAACACGTCAAAAAACCATTCGTCAAACAACCACAGTCTCATCGGGTGACCCCCGAAGACCGTTGCGGAAAAGGCGGGGTTCCCTATATTCCGATGGTTTTTCGGAAGCGCATGCAGTTGGCGTCGTCGTTCTTGTGATCGACGAAAGAGATTTTCCCGATGTTCCTGTAAGCCTTTTCGCGGGCCTTTTCCAACGTTTCGTCTCCGGCGATCAAGTGGAGGACCCTGCCTCCCCAAGTCACCAGGCCTTTTTCCCGGTCTTCGTCCACCCCGGCGAAATAGATTGCCACGCCCTTGTCAAGGTCGTCCAGCCCGGTTATGCGATGTCCCTTGCCGTAGCGCTTGGGATACCCGGGATTCCATCCGCGGCTGGCCTTGGACCGTCCCTCCATGCCGATGACGTCCACGTAGTGCTGGTTGTTCCAGACCTGCTTGACCTGGTCCAGCCTTCCCTCCCACACGGCCATGGCGAGTTCGTAGAAATCCGTGCTGAATTTTCTGGCGAGAACCTCGAACTCCGGGTCTCCGTGCCTCACGTTGATTTCGAAGACCTCCAGATTGTTGTCGGGGTCGAGATTCAATCCGAAATAGACCACGCCTTTGTATTTCCAGCCGTAGTCGTTGTAGATGACGTTGACCGTGGGGTTGACGATTTCCCGGACGATCCGGTTTACCAACGGTTCGCTTACGAGTTTGTGCGGGCAGTAGCAGCCGGTCCCTCCCGTGTTCGGGTTTCCGCCGAATTGCTGGATCTGTTCGGCGTCTTCGGCGTCGAAGGCCGGCTTGTAGTCCTGGCAGAACATTCTCAAAGGCATCACATGGGTTCCGTCCAAATAGACGAAAAACGATATTTCCGAACCGTATTTTCGTTGCTCGATCACCACGCGGTCTCCGGAATTCCCGAAGATTTTCTTGACCATGATATCGTCGATTGCCACAAGGGCGTCGTCGATGTCGTCGCAGACGATAGCGCCCTTCCCCGCAGCAAGCCCGTTGGCCTTCACCACAACTTGGTAGCCGATGTTTTTCACATACTCGCGGGCTTTTTTCGGATCGAAAAACACCCGGTACTCGGGCTTGCCGACCCCGGCGCTTCGCAACAGGAAATCGGCGAACGCCCGGTCGCTTTCCAGCTTCGTATATTCCCGCCTTGGACCGACCGTCGCGATCCCCTCGCGGTTGAGCACGTCGATCAGGCCGGCGGAGAGCGGGTTTTCCGAACCGACATCGACCAAATCCACCGTCTTTTCCTTGCAAAACTCCGCGACCTGCTTGAAATTGTCGGCGTCGGAAAGCGGGGCCAGTTCGATCAAGCCTCGCTTTCCCTTGGGGGTGTACAGCACGCCCGGATTGCCCGGAGCGAAATAAACCTTGTCGACATGTTGGCTGTCTCCGTATTTGTCCGCCAGGCAGTGATCTCTCCCGCCGCTCCCGTATACCAGAACTTTCGCCATTTTCATCCCCTTTCGAGATGTTCTTCCTCATAAATTCGTCTATTTATTCAACAATCGAACTGACATATAGAAAATATCGGATTCGAATGTCAAGCGGCCTATTTTCGAATATAAGTATAATTTCACTTGCCAAACGACAATTAAATAAACTATAGGGTGTATTTACATGGATCAGCATACCTCTTTCGGAAAGAACCACGCGACAAGATGCCTCAAGCGAGCGAACAAAGCCTGGAAGAACACGGTCGGCTTTTTTAGTTCAAAATTTATTCGTTTCTAATTCTTTCGTAATATCAATGCCATATACGGTTGCGCTTCTTGGTCCCGACCGACGGGGAACCGGTCGGGATCGTAAAAAACAGAGAAGAGAAAGACGTAGGGGTTCGGCCGTAAACTAATTTTCCGGAAAGGAGGTGTGTGAAAACAACCGGCCGAAGAAACAATGGAACGAAAAAAACAATTGAATAGGAGGAAAACAGATGAGGAAATTAGGGGTTTTTGTTATCGCGCTTGTTGTTGTGGGGATGGTTGCTCCCGCCATGGCGGTCGATTTTGGTTTTCACGGAGATATGAACAACCGGTTTCTGTTGTATACCGACAAGGCGACTTGGTTTGGCGGAAATGCTGGTGATCAACAGACAAAATTGCAAGACGGCACGGTGGACGACAATTTCGGCGAAATCAAATATCGTTTTTGGTTCGACGCGGTATCCGACGACGGCAAGGTCAAGGGCGTCTTCGCCACGGAAATCGGCGCCTTGAGATTCGGTCAAGACGCAGCGATGCCCTACTCCGGCGACCAAATCAGAATGGAAGTCCGTTGGGCTTTTCTCGACCTGCAGATTCCCGGCATTGATCAGAAAACCAGGGTGCTGATGGGCCTTATGCCTTTCACGGTCAATCCATACAAATGGCAGGAGACCGTCGGCGGCGTCAATCTTTACGGAGACGCGGGGCCCATGGAATATTCTCTGGCCTGGGTACGCGGAAAAGAGATTTCGGTAACCGATCCCGACGACGATCGCGAGGACTCCGACGGTTTGTTCGGCAGACTGAATTTCAAACCGATGGACGACTTGAGAATCGGCCTCTTCGGACTGTTTGAGGGCGGAGACGACGATTCGCCGGCCGGGACCGTTTCTTCCCAGTCCTACGAGGTGAAACGATTCGCCGGCAATGTGGATTTGAATCTGTGGACATTCGGCTTGGACGGCAATTTTGCATCCGACGCGTTTTTTCTCAACTGGGATTTGATGTACCAAACCGGCAGCATTGACAACACATCATTCACATTCAGGGATTATTTCGGACAGGGGTTGGATTTGGTGGGGGCTTCCAGCAACTTCGACGTCAGCGCCTATTTTCTCCATGCCGACGCCGGACTTAACTTCGGAAACTCCAAGCTCACCTATACGTTCTGGTATTCGTCAGGCGACGACGATCCCTTGGACGACGACTTTGATGCGTTCATAGCCACCGACGTCGACACCACCGCGAGCATCGCCCTTATGCAAGGCGGATACGTCGACGACACCTATTTCACGGAACTTCCCTATATTCTAGACAAGGGTTTCATCATGAACAAGCTCGCCCTGGACACCAAGATCACGGACAAACTGACCGTGGGCACGGCACTGCTTTACATGATGACCGCCGAGGATATCGAATACATCGACAATCTGGGCAGATCGCAGTCAAACGACAAAATCGGATGGGAGTTGGACGCCTATCTCAAATACATGCTTTACAGCAACGTCGAATTCGCGGTCAACGCCGGCTATCTTTGGGCCGACGACGCCATGGATTTCTTCGAAGTGGATAGCATCAGAAACGGCAGATCCGACGAAGACATCTTTACATCGACCGCCAGAGTGCGCTATACATTCTAACCCAATGGCGGCATAAATAAAAGAGGCCGGCCTTGTCCGGCCTCTTTCTTTTCCAAGGACGATCGTTTTTCCCGGAGGTTTGATCCCATGTCTCTCAATGCGTTTTCGAGAATTTTTCGTTTCGCGGTCTCGCCGGCGATCATCGTCGGCGCCTATTTATTCTGTTCCCAAGCCGGAGCCGGATCGTTGGAAACCATCGTCAGGGATTTTTCCCCCGTTTCCGGCTATGTGGTCATGGCGAGAAACGGCGACTTCGTCATCGATCTCGACGCCTCCAAAGGAATCATAGAGGGCGACCTTTTCAGCGTGGTTTCTCCGGGTGAAAAATTGGTGCATCCCGTTACCGGAGAGGTTATTGGAAACCTGGAAGAAACAAAGGCGGTTCTTAAAGTGACGCGCGTGCAAAGCGGATTTTCCCATGCGCGCGCCGTGGAGGGCACGCCGGATATCAAAGCGGGCGACCCCGTCAGACGCTATGGGGGTGTCAAAGCAGTGTTCTGGGACTATTCGGGCGATGGAAAAGGCCTGTACGCGATGCTTAGAGACCAGTTGAGCCACTTGGACTGGGAGAGCTACGACGCGGGGCAAAAGGCAAGGCCCGAACAGCTTGCTTCGGCGCCGGAAACAGGCAAGGCCATTGTTTTCATTTACAGGGACAACAAACTTCAGGCAAGAGACCCCGAGTTTTTTGTGCTTCGAGAATATGCGTTCACCGAACCGCTTTCACGAATGGATCTTTTGTCCTACTCGAGAAAGCCGTTGGTAACCGTGACGCCGAAATCCGAGCCCCCTCCAGCGGCGCCGGTCGCTTCCCCTGTTCTGTCCGCGCCTCCCCTGCCCTCCGCAGGACCGACCATGGAACCAGTCAAGCCGGAATTCAAGGCGTCCGCTCCGGAAAAGCCGACGTATTCCCCGGAAATGAAAGAGCGCGAAAAACCCAAGGGAGTGGAGCCGGTGTATCAACAATCCAGCAGGATGGAACAGCTGCCCGGCGGTCCCGTTACGATGGCCGACTTTGTTCCCTACGAGGAGGGCATGCTCTTGGCGATAACGGACGGAAAGGAGATCAGGATCTTCAAAATAGCGGACGGAATCTCCTCCGTCACGACGATGGATTCCCCCTTGCACGACCCGATCTTGTTTTTAAGTTGGTGGGTCCCCGATCCCAATGAAGCTCCCATGTTGACTTTGGTGCATTATACGGAACATGAACCGAGAGGGTCGATCTACGCTCTGGATGGAAATCGGCTTCGGCTTAAGGCGAAAAATATCAAGCGTTTTATCGGAGCCTTCGACGCCGACGGCGACCAGTCGCCGGAAACATTGCTGGGGCAGGAATACGATCCCCAAGATTTCTTCGATTATAAAATCCACGAGCTGAAGCTGGTCGGAGACAGCGTGGACTATCGAATCCCGACCGTGAAACTGCCCAATCGCTTTACGGTGGCCGGCGGCCTTTTGGCCGATTTGACCGGAGACGGACAAGCGGAGTCGGTATTCGTCCGAGACGAAATTCTCTACATTTATTCCGGAACAACTCCCCTTTACAAATCCCCCAAGCAAATGGGGGGCAGTTTGAATAAAATCCTGTACGAGATCGATCCGACGAGAAAAAACAAAATGACCGATTCGGTTACCATGGAGATTCCTCCGGTCGCGGCCGATTTGGACGGCGATGGCAAAACCGAACTGCTTGCCGTCGCGTCGGAACGAAATCTGTTGGCCAATACCGGTATTTCGCCGGGAATCAAGCAGACTTGGCTGGCGGTATTGAAATACGAGGAAGGCGTATTCAACGAAGGGACCTTGGGAGAGAGAATCAACACTCCCATCCAGGGAATGACGGTATACGACGGAAAAGTGATCATGGTCGTATCCGAAACCGGATCGATCTTCTCCAAGGGTGGAAAGAGCCGGTTGGTGGAATTGCCTCTGGCCAAACAATGAAACCGGTCAGAATCGCTTGTTTGTTTCTTGCGTCATTATGGTTCACTTGAAAATAATCGGAGGTTAACAATGAAGGACAACGTCGTGATCGCCCTTTCATGCGGAACCGACAACCCGAACAGGACCACCCGCGCTCTTCAGATGGCCACCATGGCCCATAAGCTCGGGAAGAAAACAACCGTTTTTCTGTTGGACGAGGGCGTATACATCGCCAAAAAAGGCATTGCGGACCATATCCGCAGCGCCACCGGGGACAGCGCCGACGATCATCTTACATACCTGAAGGAATTCGAGGTGCCTCTTTTGGTATGCTCACCTTGCGCGGCTATTAGAAAAATCGAAAGGGAGGACTTGATCGAGAACGCAACCATGTCCACAGCCGACGTGTTTATCAAGCTATGCTGCGAAGGAGCCGTGATCAGTTTTTAAGACAGACGAAAAAAACCGGACGCTCTCTCGGGCGTCCGGTTTTTCCGTCCAGCCTTTATTTTGTTTATCCTTTTTTGGCCTCGAAGCTTTTCATGAAATCGACAAGGGTTTCGACGCCTTCCATAGGCATGGCGTTATAGATGGAAGCCCGGCAACCGCCGACGCTCCGGTGGCCTTTCAGCCCGCCGAGTCCGTTCTTGGCGGCTTCGGCCACAAACTCTTTCTCGAGGTCCTCGCTGGGAAGCCTGAACGTGACGTTCATCAGAGACCGGCTGCCCTTTTCCGCCGTGCCCCTGTAAAAGTCGCTGGAATCGAAAGCATCGTAAAGCAACCCGGCCTTTTTCTTGTTATGCTCCTCGATTTTTTCCAGGCCGCCGAATGTGTTCTCGATCCATTTGAGTACCAGTTGAACCGTGTAGATCGCGAAACACGGCGGGGTGTTGTACAAGGAATTCTTGGAGGAATACGTCGTATATTTCAGCATGTTCGGCAAACCGTTCGGAACCTTATCGAGCATGTCGTCGCGGATGATGACCATGCAAACCCCCGCCGGCCCCAAATTTTTCTGGGCGCCCGCGTAGATCAGGCCGAACTTGTCCATATCCAAGGGCCGACTCATGATGTCGGAGGACATGTCGGAAACCAGGGGAATTCCGTTGGTTTCGGGAAATTGGGCGTACTGGGTCCCCTTGATGGTGTTGTTTGACGTCACGTGCGCGTACACCGCGTCGGCGTTGAACCCGATGTTTTCCGGAATGTAGGAGAAATTCTTGTCCTCGGAGGAAGCGACCACTTTGACGGTTTTTTTGAGGAGTTCGGCTTCCTTTATGGCTTTCGTGGCCCACGTGCCCGTGTTCACATAGTCCGCCGACTTGCCGTCCGGCAAAAGGTTCATCGGGACCATGCAAAACTGCATGCTGGCACCGCCTTGAACGAAAAGCACCTTGAACCTGTCGTCGATTTTCAAAAGCCTTTTGGTCCGGTCTATCGCGTCGTTTATGACATCCTCGAACGGTTTGGAGCGATGGCTGATTTCGGTTATGGACATCCCCGTGTCTTTGAAATTTAAAAACTCGTCTTGTATCTCCTCCAAGACTTCGACAGGAATGGCGGCGGGGCCGGGATTGAAATTGAAAATTCGGTTCTTATTCATGGATTTTCCTCCGGTTGGCATGTATTTATTAAGTTCCTATATGATACGTCATCCTTTCCGAAACCGTTTAATTGAACAAATACCCCAAGATAAGTCAACGATAATTTTTAAACGAACCGAAAATTTTCGTCGAATCATTCCAAAACGCCTCCGAACTCGCCGTGTTGACATATTCCGGCGTGTAGGGTATCTAATCCGACGTAATCTTCAGCAACAACAGGTCGAACCGGAATCAAGCGGTGCTTTTTATTTGCAACAAGGGCTTTCCTTGGCGAAAACCATAAAAAATGGGTTGAACAGTTCGAAATTTTTCTGTTATTCTCGGTCGCAAGTTGCTGTGAATCGCAAATCGAAAATCCGGTCTTTTGCCGCCGAACATCGATAGGGAAGGCATTCCATGAGAGGTGCGAGCTAAATTAACAGACTTGTAAGGGAACGGTTGATATGATTTACAGTTTTGGGCAGGAACAATTGGATAAAATAGAAACCATTCTTTCCGAAGACCTCGTTGCGGCGGGCGTCAGCTGCGCTCTTCTAATCAACATGGCGGGAAACATAATCGCCAAGTGCGACAACGGCAAATGCCGGCACGACGAGTATTCCCTGGCGGCCTTGGCGGCCGGCAATTTCGGGGCGGTCGATGCCATGGCAAAAATGGTCGGCGAGGAAGATTTTTCTCTTCTTTTCCACAAAGGAAAAGCCGAAAGCCTTCATTTCAGCAAGATCAGCGAAGAGTTCTTGCTCATAACCATTTTCGGAAAAGACATATCTTTGGGTTTGTTGCGCTTGAAAGTATCGGATACTATCAAAAAAATCGCAAAGATTTGGGGACACTGATCCCTATTTGCCCGTTGCGGCGTCCGAAGAATCCTTAAATCGCGTTCTATTCCGGGAGGCTGAATTGGCATCCATAAACCTGAAAAAAAAGCTCATTCAGGCCAAAATCGTCTATTACGGACCTGGCAGAGGTGGAAAAACTACCAACCTCGAGAAAATATACGAAAAATTCAAGCATCGCATAAAATCGGAAATGGTTAGCATCAAAACCCATGGAGACCGCACGCTGTTCTTCGATTTTTTGCCTTTCGACATGGGACAGATCAAAGGGTACGATGTCAAGGTGCAACTGTACACCGTGCCGGGCCAAGTGCGTTACAACGCTACTCGAAAACTTGTTTTGAACGGCGTGGACGGCATCGTGTTCGTCGCGGATTCCATGGCGGTCCGCCGCGAAAGAAACATCCTGTCGTTGAAAAACCTCGCGGAAAACCTTCTTTTGTACAAAAAGAATATTAAAAGCGTCCCCTTGGTCATGCAGTACAATAAAAGGGACCTGAATGAAAAGGGCATAGCTTTGCTGGAAATCGAAACGTTGGAAAAGGACTTGAATTCCGTCTTGAAAGCGCCGTATTTTCCCGCCAGCGCATTGGCCGGGCACAATGTCGTCAACACCCTTAAAAAAATTATTGCAATGACTATGGCCAGTTTGAAAAACGAATTCAAATGAAGGATGGAAAAAATGTCGCTCGCGTCCGAAGATACGATTACATTCGATGTGGGAAAAAGGCTCGAGGAACTGTTTGGACTTGCCCAAGAGAAAGACGAACTTGGAAGAGAGGCGAAAACTCGCGAGTACGCGTTTCTATTCGAACGCTTGAACGGAATCGTGGAATGCATAGACGAAGAATTGACGGATTATCTTACGGGAAAATTCCGCGATTGCATCGAGAGCCTCAAGGACGCTACTCGGGAGGATAAAGTACTGTTCATGTTCGTCCGGTTGGTGAATTCGGTTGGAGAGTATATCGCGGCAAACGGATTGCAAAGGGATGACGAAGCGCTCGGCCTGCTGACGGACTTTTCTCGTCGGGCGTGCGAGGCCGCCTTTTCCAATTCGCTCTCTCTAAAGGACAAAAAGCGTATTCTGTACAATGAGATCATGCGATATAAACATTTTAAAGACAAAGGGAAAAATTCCGACGATTCCTCCCCGCTTGGAAAAGCCGAAGTAGAAGAAGAAACGATCTCGGAAAGAACAAATGGAAACGAATTCGAATATTTGGAGCAAATGACTCCGCATGAAGCTTTTACGGTAGCCCTGGCGGAAATAAAAAACATATTGCAGGCCGAATTCAGAGCCCTTAGAACCGAATTGGCTCTTTGGAGAAAAGGGCAATAAGGATTCGACAACCGGGGAAACTAATGTCAATTAACTTGGAAAAAGAAAAGCGCGATATAGATTCGAAAATTTACGCCGCCGAAACCTTTTATTCCATGGGACTTCTCGGCGAAGCCATGGATGCATACCAGGATATTCTCGATACCGTTCCCGATCTTTCCGACGAAGTGAAAAAAAAGGTTCGGGAAAAAATCGAATCGATCAAAAAAGAAGAAAAGACCTGGGAAGAAAAGGAAGTTTCGGATCTTTCGGTCAAGGAACTGAAACTTATCAAAAAG
Source organism: uncultured Desulfobacteraceae bacterium (assembly GCA_964575975.1). Lineage (GTDB taxonomy): Bacteria > Desulfobacterota > Desulfobacteria > Desulfobacterales > SKZT01. Next base: position 6,358 of record CAZNTU010000118.1, on the reverse strand, counting down.
ACTTTGGCCGGCAAGGGAAAAGGCGATATTTCGCAGGTATTGAACAGCGGATACGCTCTGAGGGAACTCGGTTTGTATAAAGAGGCCCTCCTTGAATACGAAAAGCTGTTTTCCTTCGAGTACCCGAAAATCAAGACCGTTATCGAAATGCTCGAATGCCTTTTCAAAGTTCACCCCCCCGCCGAATCGGTTCGAAAAATCCAGGAAATCATGGATGCCAATGGAGTTCGGGAAAACGAAAAGAACCAGATCAACAATATGCTCGCCTTGGAAATGGAGAAACGCGGGCAAAAGGATCTGATGCAGGACTTGCTCAAGTATCGCGCCGGCAAGCAGGACGGAATACTTCTCCAGGAGCGAACGGAGCCAAGGAAAGAAGATGCCGGAGCCGCCGGGCAGGGGGCGGATTCCAATAAGATCAATTTCTTGCTGGCCAGCAAGCGAGAGGGAAAAAAGGAAAAAAAAGAGCCCTCCCAAGCTTCGTCAGAGGCGGCTCCTCCAAGCCAACCCCCCGGTTCCCACGAGCCCTTCGAAGCTTCGCCAGAGGCGGCTCCTCCAAGCCAAACCTCCGGTTCCAGATGGGACCAGCTGATCGAGAAAAAGCTGGTGGATATCGACCAGCTCCAAAAAGCTCTGGCCCTCTCGAAAAAAATGAAAAAGAGCGTCGAGCTGGTCCTGATCGAACAATTCAAAATCGACAAGGAAGAATTGGGAAAATCGCTTTCGGCATACAGCGGCTGCAAATTCAAGGAGTTCGACAAGGATTTGCCCGTTCCTTTCGAACTGATCAGCAACCTGAAAAAAGCGTTTTTGCTCAACGAACTTTGGATTCCTTTGAGCTGGAGCAGGGACGGAGTCGAGATTCTTCTGGACGACCCCAAGGATTTGACCAAAACCGACAGAATCGGCGCTTTGATAAAAGCCAAGAAGCTGATTTTCAGGATCGGAATAAAGGAGGACATCGAAGCATTCATCAACCTCTTTTTCGATCACAAGAAGCGAGAGGATTCGGTTTCGTCCGTAGGGGGGGAAGACGCTTTCGACATGCTCCCGGACATTTCCTTCGAGGAGGACACGGATGATCGCGAACTTTCTCCCGAAGAAATAGTTGACGAATCCTCCAGCAAGATCGTCCGGTTCGTGGACCAAGTGCTTGTCACCGCGTATCGGGACAAGATTTCCGATATTCACATCGAACCCTCTCCGGTTACCAAGAAGACCCTCATTCGATTTCGCCGGGACGGCGTGTGCCAGGAATACGTCAGCGTGCCGAACCACATGGCCAAGGCGATCCTCTCCAGGATCAAAATAATGTCGAACCTTGACATCGCCGAAAGAAGGCTTCCCCAGGACGGCAAGATCAAGTTTCGCAGAAAAGGGGTTCCCGAGTTCGAACTTCGAGTAGCCACTCTTCCGACCACGGGCGGCTTCGAAGACGCCGTGCTCCGAATCCTGGCCAAGGCCGGCGCCATGCCTTTGGACGACATGGGGTTGACCGAAAGGAACTTGAAAATTCTAAAGCACATAATTGCCCAACCCTACGGACTGATCTTGGTAGTGGGACCCACAGGTTCCGGAAAGACGACCACCTTGCACGCCGCCCTGGGATACATCAATAAGCCCGGCATTAAAATCTGGACCGCCGAGGATCCCGTGGAAATCACCCAGGCCGGACTCCGGCAGGTGGAGGTCAAACCCAAGATCGGCCTGGACTTCGCCAGAGTCATGCGCGCGTTTTTAAGGGCCGACCCCGACGTCATCATGATCGGGGAAATGCGCGACCACGAAACGGCTGCCACAGGCGTGGAAGCCTCTCTGACCGGCCACTTGGTGTTCTCCACCCTCCATACGAACAGCGCCCCGGAAACCATCACCCGCCTTTTGGACATGGGTTTGAACCCCTTGAACTTTTCCGACGCCTTCAGGGGCGTTTTGGCCCAACGCCTCATCAGGCGCCTGTGTAGCGGTTGCAAGCAGGAATACCGGGCTTCACAAGAGGAACTCGACGAAATTATCGACGATTTCGGAAGGATGGCTTTCGAAAAACTGAATATGGATTTCGACAATATCGTGCTTTGCCAGGCAAAAGGATGCGACAAGTGCAACGGAAGCGGATATCGCGGCCGCATGGGCATTCATGAAATGATGGAAGGCACCAAGGAAATCAAGAGAATGATCAAAAAGCAAGCCAATGCGGAGGAACTTTTCAGACAGGCTGCGGAGGACGGCATGCATACGCTCAGGCAGGACGGTATTCTCAAAGTGTTGCAAGGCTTGTCGGATATGAACGAAATTCGCAGAGTTTGTATCGATTAGCAATGTCTTTGGTCAGACCCATCCTCCCTTTTTTCCCTCGCGACCGATTCCGTTTCCCCGGTCCGCAGCCTAAGCATAAGAACGCAAACTCCGAGAAACATTGTACCGCCTCCTAAAAAAAACGCATGCCTGAGTTCGAAAAAATCCATCGTCAAACCGGCCGCCATCGAGCCGGCAAGCATTCCAAGGCTGTGGCCCATGGTCAATAACCCCATCACGGAACCCATGGAATCGGCCTTGTTTCCCTCGACAACCGCGAGCGCGGTTATCGCAGGCATGGCGACGCCCCCGCCCAGACCGAACAGGATGTTTGCCAGCAGCATGTCGTCAAAGCTCCGGGCCAAACCCAACGACAGGATCGCAACCCCCGCGAACAGCCCGCCGGAAACCGCCATGGCCTTTCGATCATACCTGTCCGCAGCGTATCCCATGGGAGTTTGCAGCAGGCCGCTTACGAAAACGGCGAGCATCGACAATATTCCTATCAAGGAACTCGACAACGAAAAGTTACGGTCCGCGTATACCGGCAGGAAGCTCCATATGATGCCAATGCAGGCAGTATAGGCGAATCGAAAGAATACAAGACCGGAAATGTTGCGGTCCTTCAACAACGAATTCCACGATGCCGGACGTCTGGATCTTGCCACGGCCCGCTCGTTCTCTACCGAAGGCAAAAACACGAAGGCCAAGCCAAAGGCGACCAAAGCGAACAGCCCCATGCATCCGAACGCCGCGTCCAAGGTGAAGCTATCCTTTATGAAGCCTCCCGCCAAAGGCCCGATGCTAAGCCCCAAAAAAACGGAAAGATTGAACAATCCCATGGAAAAGCCCTCGTTTCCCGGCGGGGTTATATCTCCTACGTAGGCTTGGGTCACCGGCATGATCATCGCCGAAGCAATGCCCTGTATGAATCTGATCGCGATCAGCGTTTCGACGTTTTCCGAAAAAATGAAGGCCACTGAAATAAGGGCGTAGGACAACAACCCGACGATTATGAACGGCTTTCTCCCCTTTTTATCCGACAACCTGCCGAAATAGGGCAAAAAGCACGTGCGGGAAAGGGAAAACGCGCTGAATATCAAAGCGATATACAATCCGCTCGCGCCCATTTCATGGGCGTACACCGGCAGAAGAGGCACCACTATACCCACCCCGGTTATGGTTGCGAAAAGGGAGAAAAACAGCGTACAAAATATTCGTTTCTCGGATTTTACCATGTATATATTTCCTAAAAACCACGTTTTATACCATTGGCGCATAGAATGAACAATACTATAAAAAAAAGATGTCGGCAAAGCGGTTCTCGGTAAAAGAGGCGATTTTTCGATTCGGCGCCCAAAAACGAAATTGGTGTTTCTCCCTGAATATGTTACAGAGTATGGACTGCCAAGGTTTTTCTAAACCTTGGCGGTCTTTTTTTTTACAAGGTTTGCACGCTCCACGGTCGCTTCGGATGGTCCGAAGGCCCGTGCGCGTTTATTTGTCGGCAAAATCGGCGATGGAGGCTTTAGGCATGGAGAATTCCATAGTTCCCTTTTGGAAAATCAAAAGTTTTGCGCAAATGGCAAGAACCGAGTGGGAATCTCTTTGCGACGGTTGCGGTCGTTGCTGTCTCGAAAAGTTGAAGGACAATAAGACAGGCAAGGTTTACTATACGGATTTGGCTTGCAGATACTTGGATTTGAACACTTGCCTTTGCAGGGTTTATTCGTGTCGGACGAAACTGGTCCCGGATTGCGAGTATTTGGTCCCCCAAAAGGTCCAAAAATACAGGTGGCTTCCCAAAACATGCGCCTATCGGCTTCTATCGGAGGGCAAGGAACTGGCTGGGTGGCATCCTTTGGTGTCGGGGGACAAAAACACGGTTCACGCGGAGGGGATTTCAATTCGTGGCAAGGCGGTTTCCGCGCTGGGGGTCCCGGAATCCGATTTCGAGTCCCATATCATCCTCAACGGGATATGGGCAAGGTCCGCAGGAGTCTGATCCAGATCGGACGCCTGCCCGAAATCGGAAAAAGAGAAGTCCCCTATTGAATTCGCGGAAACAGGCTCTCCCCGGAAACAAGCTCTTCCAAAAAATCCATCCGGTCGTTTTGTTCCCGCTCGATGGCGCATCGAATATTCATAACGCAGAGTTTTCGGCAGACAGGGTCGGTTACTTCGAAACAACCAAAACATCCCAAGCGGTCTTCGAACAATAATTTTTCCAAAATTTCTTTTTTCATCGAACTTCCTCGTACTTCAGTAAACGATTCATTTCCGCGTGTATTCTGCCGTTGGTCGCAAGAATCTCGTTGCCGTATATATCGAACGGATTTTCCGAAAAATCCGTGACCGTTCCCCCGGCCTCGCGGGCGATAAGCATTCCGGCCGCCGTATCCCAAGGTCTCAGGTTTTGTTCCCAAAAACCGTCGAACCTCCCGCAAGCGACATAGCAAAGGTCGAGGGCGGCGGAGCCCAACCTCCGAATGCCTTGGCTCGCGGCCAAGCAGTTGGCAAACCGTGAAACGACCGCTCTTATGATTTCTTTGTGATTGTAAGGAAATCCCGTAACCAACAGACTGTCGGAAACCCTTTCCGTCTTCGAAACGGAAATGGTGGAACCGTTCAAGGTCGCCCCCTTGCCTTTTTCCGCCATGAAAATTTCCTCCGTCACGGGATTGGACACGACGCCAAAAAGGACGTCGCCGTCGGAAGCGAAAGCGACGGAAACGCAAAAAAGTCCCAAACCATGGGCGAAGTTGGTAGTACCGTCGAGGGGATCGATTATCCATCGGTTTTTGGCCGGACCTTTTTCAAGCCCTCCTTCCTCGGCCAATACGGCATGCTCCGGGAACGATTCGCGGATTGCGCCGACAATTGCCTTCTCGGATTCGAGGTCGGCGACCGTGACCAAGTCGATCTCGCCTTTCTTCATGACTTCGGGGATTTTCCCCAGGCGGCTTTTCAGAATGGCCGCGCCTTTACCTGCGGCTGCAAGGCCGACCCGTTTTATTTCGTTCATGTTCATTGGATAAAAGTTGTATATGGAATTTAAAGTGCGTGTCAACCTCTTTTATTCGACCGTCGTCCAGAGGGAAGCCGAAGAGAATTGGCGCCTTCTCTTTTTCATGGACATAAAAAACCCCGCCCGGCTCGGGCAGGGTCGTATATGCAAGGATCGGGATTTACGATGAAAACCTTTCGCGACAATCATCGGCGCACTCGCGAATGCCGGACGGACAGACGATTATCCCATCTTCCTTTTCGTGACAGAAACGGCTGACATAGTGACAATCCTCTACGCAGTCATCGAGTTCCCAGTTTTCCGGATTTTTTATCACGGTCATGCTTTATCACCTCCAAATATTTGGTTTTTCGGGCCTTTCAACCCGTCTTCACAGACCTTAAACATGATCTGGCGCATATCAACGGCAGGATAGCGCAATAGGCCGCCAACCTGGGACGTGCGTACGCTTGAGCCTTTGGATAAAGCCGAGGTGGGCGGATTCGGGAATCTTCGTCGCCCGGAGATATTGTTCGACGAATCTCTCGAGGCCGTAATCGAGGATGGCCTGGCGATCCTCCCGGTAGTGGAAGACCGGCTTGAAGTTTCGGATTCTTTTCCGCAGACCCAACGGAAGTCGGGGGAAACGAACCTCCTGGATGTCGATCAGACCGAACCAGCCCCCTTCCGTCACGACGACGTTCCCAAAATGGATGCTCCTGAAATAGACTTTTTTTTCGTGCAGTTCGGCAAGAAAAGAAGCAAAGCCGGCAAGAATTCTTCCAGGATTTTCCGAGGCCGCCAGCGCCTCCCGAAGGGTTTTCCCGACAACAGGACGGTAGAGCACCGCATGCCGCTTCAATTCCTTGATCAGGAAAACGTCCTCGACGGCGACGGTCTGGATTCCGAGACGGGAAAGGCTTTCGGCCGCATACGCGAACCGATTCGCGTATGGTATCAAAAGCGCCGACGAAATCAATCGCTTCAGGCGAAAAAGCTTTACGTACAGGCCATTTTTCAGTTCGAGCACCTTTGGGCCGCAAGTATCCTCCGCCA
>CAZNTU010000117.1:10090-16414 GCA_964575975.1 uncultured Desulfobacteraceae bacterium | reverse complement strand
CCCAGCACAATTTCACATTAGGGGAAAAATTTCCCCACAATTCCGCGATGAACCACAAGTTCTTGCGGACGGAAATCCGCCGGGATCAGCTCGATCGGCATGGGCGTTTCGTGCGTCATCGCCGCGCCGCCGCTCGTTCGGAGTCCGTCAATATGGCAAAATACCGGATTCGTGTCAAGCCGGGAAAAAACTCGCTTATCTTGTTTATTTGACCGGGAAGAAGCGACAGGCTTTTGGTCGAGTTCGTTTTTTAGCGTCCATATCCGGAATCGAATTGCCTTCGTTCATTGGAAGATCAATCCGCGCGTTTTCGTATTCCGGCGGGTTTTCGCCAAAGGAGAGGGCGAGATTCCGTCGTCGTCGCCGACGGCGACGGTGAAATACCGATGGCGTGAACACGGAGGTTTCATGAGACGATTTCATTCGTACGGCCCGGTGGATTGCGAGGAGAACATTTTCGGGCAGTAGAAAGGAAAGCGGGCAGGAGGTCGAACCCGACGTCGTGCGAAGCATGCACGAGGCCACGCGGGGACAGCCCGGCCTTGTCGGCTGGTTCGGAGAATTGCTGACGGAAAAGTACAATCCCGGCAAGGAAAAACCCCTCGATACGTATATTTGGTAGGATACTTGCCGGCTGGCGCGCGGACTTGCGCCATACCGAGGCTGCAGGGCATTTTCACCTGTACGCGTGGCTCAAAGAGGCCCTGCAGGATGTTTGCGTCGTCAGTCCCGAGTTTCCGACCGGAAACGGCAAGGTGGACCTTCATCTCAAATGCTCCGGAAAGACGGGAATCGTCGAGGTGAAAAGCTTCGCGAGCCGGAGCGACAAAAAACCTTTCTCGGACTGCTCCGGTCATCGCCAATTTCTCCGAATTTCCGTCCCGAATTAAAAATTGACAATCGATACCCGTTCGATTAAACTAAATGCTTTTTTTGATTGTGAACGCCTCCCTTTGTCGCAACCTGCCGATTCGGCATGAAACGGCGTTGTTTTTCGGCATCGTCGACAAGGGACTGAAAAATCGGCGGTCGGCTATAGAAAAACGAAAAATCCGGCCACCAAACGAGAAAGATAAGGAATTGGACATGAAAAACCCATCGAACCCGGAAATCAAAAGTATCTGGAAAGCCCTGACCAACCTGGACAAAGCCGATATTCAAACGACGGCTCTCTGCCACGCCATCGTAACCCTGCTGATCGAAAAAGGTGTCGGATCGGAGCAGGAGATCGCCCAAAAAATGGAGGAAAGCATTCCGAAGGTCATGAAGGTCCGCAAGGAAATCGCGGAAGCCCTTTCCGATCCACTCGCCGTCTTCAATTCGAACATGGAAAACGTCGGAGACGAAACAATCCATTGAGACGAAACGCACGACCGGAATACCGACAGGATTCCGGCATCCCGTTTTTACTTACATCCTTAAAAAACGAACGGATTGCAGGTTAAAGCCGAACATGGACGAAACCATTCTTAAAATTTGGAAGGCCGTGAAGAGCCTCGAAAAGGCCGATATCGACTCGACCGCGATGTGCTACTCGATCATCGACCTCATGATCGACCAGGGCTTGGTTACCCGGGAAGAGTTCGCTCGTCAGGTGGAAAAAAGCGTAGCCAAAGTCGTTTCGGTTCACAAGCAAATCGCCGAAGCGATGCGGGAACGTTATCCGGATAGCGTTGACGACGAAAAGTATAATATATTGCATTAAATTTTCGGGTAGTGGGTCGAATCGGTTGGCCAAAGATGCGGAATTCGATCGACAAGGAAGAACACCGATATGCCAACCGATTCGACCCACTGCCAATTTTCGTATCTTTCCGATTGGCGTTCGGTTAATGGGCGCCCCCATTCATCTTGGATTTCGCTAGTATTTTGGCCATATTTTTATTTTTTTTTCAACCCATAAGATACCGCCGACTACGAGACCATGAACGAAATCCTCAAGCGAATCCGCGCTCGCAAAAAGGAGTTTTTTCCGTTTTTGGAACGTCCGAACATTCCCTTGCGCGACAACCTCGGCTAAGGCGATATCCGGGAGTACGCGAAAAGGCGCAAAAGAAGCGGCTCCACAAGGAGAAAGCCAGGGAGCCAGGAGCAGATTCGCACGGACCGTTGAAAGCGCTTCAGCGCCTCCACTTCGTTCGCGATTACGGCGACCGTGTTGTCGATCCGGGAACGATGGAAGTCGAACGGGGTGGAGAACACCTCCGGGTTTTTGATCAATGTCCCGTCCCTTTTGACCACCGTTTTTTTTTCGACGGCAAGGGAAATGAAATCGCGATATTTGTCGAACCGGTCATCGGTCAGAAGAGCCAGTTGGTCTTTTTGCAAGCTGTCGTGAAAATAGACGCCTTTCCGTTCGATGCCCTGCTTCGCCACGCAATAGACCCTTCTTTTCAGGTCCGCCTCCTTGATCCTTTTCCACGGATAATGCTTGAGCACGGACGCGAAAAGATGGTCGTGATTGACCGTGGTCATGTCGTAGATGCGGGACATGTAATCGTTCATGAGTTCGGAGGAGATCTTTCTCATGGTGTCGCGCGAGGGTATCAGATCGTCGAAACCGATTTCCCGGTCCGTCTCGATGTCCTCCCTTACGCAGTCCGTGCAAAGGCGCTTTCTGATATCGATGGCCTTTCCAAAGCGTATGTCGATATCCACACCGGAGAGAAGCATGCTTCCCTCCGTCATGAGTTCCTCCAGGAAGGCCCCGTCGAGGCCCTCGACGAATCTTTCCGCCAGGTTGCTCAGAATGTTCTCCCTTGCCCTTAGCGGGTAATAGGTCACGTTTACCGGCACGATTCGTGTGCGATTTTCCAATACCGGATCGATCTCGCTTTCCGTTATGCCGAAAAGATCCATCAGCCTCCGTATTTCCCGGGGGGATTTCTTTCGCATTTTTTCGAACCGTTGCCTGTAGAATTCGGTCCGGAGGGCCAAGGCCGCCGCTCCAGTATGGGGCTCCCGTTTTCTTCCGTCGGGGGCGGAAACCATGAACCTGCCCTTCTCCAGGATTTTTTTGTTCTTGACCATTCGACCCTCGGGGAAAACAATCCACGAGGCCTCGGCCGTCAGAAGGGTCTTGACAATCAGTCGGTCCCTGTGCGGGTCTTTTGTGGAAACGGCCCCTACGAGGTCCAGGAGATTTCCGAACGTTCCCCCGAAGAATTCCGCCGAGGCAAGCGACCAGACCGGAACTCTCGTTTGATTGAAAATATGGTAGGGAAGCAGCAGGGTTTCGATCCGGGTGAAATGGTTGATGACGAAAATGTTTGTATTATTGATATGATCGTTGACATGTTCCGACATTAACATTACACTACCGTTCTTTCATTAAAATAATTGTTCGGAGGTCGTCGTGTATTCAAAAATCCTAATGCTGCGGTTTCCCATAGATTACGCCCACAAACCTATCGTATGCAACTTGGCCAAGGAGTACGACCTGACGTTCAACATACTTCGCGCCACGGTGCTTCCCAGAAAAGAGGGAATCATGGTGATGGAGCTTTCCGGCAACAAGAAGAATTTCAAGGAAGGCGTCAAGTACCTGGAAAGCCAGAACGTGAAGGTGGAGAACGCGTCGCAGGAAATCAAGCGAATCGAGGCCAAATGCATCCATTGCGGATCGTGTACGGCCGTGTGTCCGTCGGCGGCGCTTTCGGTGAGCCGTCCCGACATGCACGTGGTGTTCGATCAGAAAAAATGCACGGTTTGCGAGCTTTGCGTCCTGACATGCCCCACCAGGGCCATGGAGGTTCGTCCCACCAACACTCTCTTTTTCGAATGAAAACTCGTATTGCGGCGGCCGTGAGCGGAGGCGTGGACTCCCTGATGGCCGCGTGTCTTCTCGAAGAGCAAGGCTTCTCCATAGTCGGCCTCCATTTCGTCACCGGTTACGAACCGGGTTCTCCGAAACATGCGCGCCCCGAGGCGAATTTGCGCGCGACCGGCGAGATCCGCCGCCTCCTCGAAGAGGCCGAAGAAAGGATGAAAACCTTGTCATCCATGCTGGGAATACCGATCCATGTCCTGGATCTGAGCGAGGAATTCGAAAAGTGCGTCGTCGATAATTTCGTGAGAACCTACCGGGATGGAAAAACGCCCAATCCCTGCCTGGTATGCAATCCGTCCATCAAGTTCGGCGCTCTTCTGCAACATGCGAAAAAGCTGGGCGCGTCCAAAGTCGCCACTGGGCATTACGCACGGGTCGAGCAAGGGTCCGACGGCAAATTCCGCCTTTTGAAAGGCACGGACAGCGCCAAGGATCAATCTTATTTTTTAGGATTTATGAACCAAGACCAACTTGGGGTCGCGTGCTTTCCTCTCGGAGACAAGACCAAGTCCGACGTGAAACTGCTGGCGAAGGAAAGGGGCCTTGTCCCCGTCACGAAGGGCGAGAGCCAGGACGTGTGCTTCGTCTCCGAGGAATCCTACGGCGGCTTTCTATCCAGGAATTTTTCCCCCGAACCGGGGGAAATCGCGGACACGTCCGGCAAAACAATCGGGGAACACAAGGGGCTCCACCTTTTTACCGTGGGACAGAGACGCGGAATCAACTGCCCGGCATCGGAGCCTTACTACGTCGTGCGCATCGACTCTGAAAACAACCGCCTGGTGGTGGGATTCAAGCACGAATTGCTTCAAACCGAATGCCGGGTGGAATCGATCAATTGGATTAGGGAAATCCCGGAAGCCCCGTTTGTCGCGTGTACGAAGGTTCGGTACAGAAGCGCGGCGACGGAATCCGAGGTGGTTCCAGAGGGTAAAATGTCGGCCCTGGTGCGTTTCCGGTCGCCCAGGGAGGCTTTGACTCCGGGGCAGGGGGCCGTATTTTACATGGGCGAGGAAGTGACGGGCGCAGGATGGATCGCGAAGGGAAACGATTGAAATACTCGGTTGTCACGCTGGGTTGCAAGGTGAACCAGTACGAATCCGAGGCGTTGGAGGAGAGCTTTTCCGAGCGCGGCTGCCTCCGGTGCGCCCCCCGTTCGATCAGGGGAGAAGAGCTTTCTCCCGATATCGCGCCCGACGTGTGCGTCGTAAACACCTGCACGGTCACCCAGAAAGCTTCCATGCAATCCCGGCAGGCGATCAGAAGGGCGATTCGGTCGAACCCCGACGCGCTTGTGATCGTGACGGGCTGCTATGCGCAGACCTGTCCCGAGGACATTGCGAAAATTCCCGGCGTTCATTGCATTTTCGGCAATTCGGAGAAAAAAAGGATTCCGGAGCTTGTCGATTCGTATTTGAAGGCGAAGGCATGTTCGGCCAAAATAGTTCGGGACGATGCCAGGGTTTCGCGTTTTTTTCAGGATATGCCGGCCACGCCCGGCGGTTCGCGAACGAGGTCATTTTTGAAAATCCAGGACGGGTGCGATTCGTTCTGCACGTACTGCATCGTTCCCCATGCCAGGGGCGCGAGCAGGAGCCTTCCGCCCGGAGATGTCCTGAAAAAGATCGAAATCTTGAAAAAGGCGGGGGCGCGGGAAATCGTGTTGACGGGGATACACCTGGGCGCCTACGGCAGGGACTTGGACGAACGTACCAGTCTGTACGAGCTGCTTTTGAAAATCCGGGGGGCGGACTTGGTCGAACGCGTAAGATTAAGCTCTATCGAGCCGCGCGAAGCCACCGACGAGATCGTGGAGCTTGCGGCCCGATGGGAAGGGTTCTGCCCCCATTTTCACATTCCGCTTCAAAGCGGCGACGACGAAATCCTGAAGAAAATGAACAGGCCCTACACTCGTGAATTTTTCAGGGATCTCGTTTTGAAGATAAAGAAGAATATTCCGGACGCCGCCGTAGGCGTGGACTGTCTGATCGGCTTTCCAGGGGAAACCGAAAAGGCTTTCAGGAACACGTTCGATCTCATCGACGAAATTCCGGCGACCTATCTTCATGTCTTTCCGTTTTCGCCCCGGAAAGGGACGCCCGCCTGGACGTTTCCGGGAAAGGTTCAGACGGCCGAAATCAAGCGCAGATGCAACTCTATGCGAAAGCTGGGAAAGGAAAAGAAAAGGCGCTTTTTCGAAAGTTTCGTCGGAAAAACGTTGAGCGTTTTGGTGGAGGAGCAAAGGGACGGCGACACCGGCATGCTCAAGGCGATGTCGTCCAACTACATCCCCGTTTTGTTGGAAGGACCGGACGAATGGAAAAACACGATTCGAACGCCGACGGTTTCGCGGGTTTCCGGGGAATCGGCGGTGTTCGGGGACGTTTTCGAAGAATATTTTACCCATGAATTGCACGAATCAAACGATAATGGAAAAAATTGAAAAAGGAGGAGCAAAAATGAAAAATATTTTCATCGCGTCTTTTTTGGCTGTA
>CAZNTU010000117.1:0-9990 GCA_964575975.1 uncultured Desulfobacteraceae bacterium | reverse complement strand
TGAAAAAGGAGGAGCAAAAATGAAAAATATTTTCATCGCGTCTTTTTTGGCTGTAGGGATGGTGGCCACAGGGCCGAACGCCTCGGCCGGCGATGCGACCCCGAAAGTCGAGCTGAAGACGAACAAGGGGACCATTGTCATGGAGCTTAATCCTCAAGCGGCTCCGAAAACCGTGGAGAACTTTTTGGGGTATGTCAATGCGGGACATTACGACGGGACCATTTTCCACAGGGTGATCAAGGAATTCATGATCCAAGGCGGCGGATTCACTACCAACATGGTACAGAAACCCGTGAAGGCTCCGATACAAAACGAGGCGGACAACGGGTTGAAAAACGACCGGGGAACTATCGCCATGGCCCGTACCATGGAACCTCATTCGGCCACCGCGCAGTTCTTCATCAACACGGACGACAACGATTTTCTGGACCACCAGGCGAAAAATACCCGCGGATGGGGCTATTGCGTTTTCGGCAAGGTAGTCGAGGGCATGGATGTCGTCGATACCATCGAGAATCAAAAAACCACGAGCAGGGCGGGACACCAGGACGTCCCGGTCGATCCGATCGTCATCGAAAAGGCGACTGTCGTAACGGATTCGAAATAGCTTTTTCGGCCTATTTGTGAAAACGGCCGAAATGGAAATCAAACCGCAAGTGCGAAGGGCGGATCGTGCCGCGTTGTTTGCGGCCATGATCCGTCCTGCCGCAACGTTCTTTAGGGGTCTTAAACGCCTACCAGCCGGTTCCAGAGTGAATAGGGGGGTGTCTTTATTCGGGACGTAAAGGTCGCGTCGGCTTGCCGTCGTTTCGGCCATGGCTTTGAAAGCTCGGCGCTCCGGGTCTCGCAAGCCGATGCAGGTCTTGCCCTGCCGGAGTCTCCCCCTTCCATCACGACCGGAAATTCCCTTAGTTCGTCCTCGGTGAAATCGTCACCCAAAATATTCCGAAGCTCTTTGACTTCCGAGGCTGCCTGTGTTTCCGGTTCTTCCTCGGGGACATGATCCCCTGTGTTTCGCCCCTTGGTTTTGCCTGGATTCACGTCCCGTTCCCATTCGTCCGGACGTTTTTTTCTCGGTCTGCGGATAATCGCGGGGCGAGATTTGCTATCGAGAACCGCTTCCTCTTCGGGGGCTTTTGTGGTATAAGTCAAGCGCTTTGATTAAAGTCGCCGAAATCCGCTCCGGAAGCGATCTTCGAAGAGCCAATCGAAACGATCGCAAGGCGGGCGTAATCATTTTGTTCGAAACCATTGGGAGGAACGATGGAACATCATATCGTCATTGTCGGGTGCGGTCCGCGCGGGACGTACTGTTTCAGGAGGCTGTCGCTTCAATTGGGCAAGACGCCCCTTCGAAACACGGTTCATATCCACGTGGTCGAAAAGTCGGGAAGGTTCGGCGGCGGGGGGATTCACAGCGTGACGCAGCCTCACTGGCTTTTGTTGAACACGGTTGCCAGCCAGATCACCGCGTTCGGCGACGACGACCGAGAGGCCAGGGCGTCCGAGGCAAGAAGGACCCTTCACGGCTACCTCGAGGCGAGAGGATTCGGTTTCGGTCCCAACGACTATCCTCCCAGAGCGCTTCACGGCGAGTATTTGGCGGACGCCTTCGATTGGACCGAGGCGAATCTGCCTCCGGGCGTCGTCCTTCGCAGGCGAAGCGCCGAAGCCGTGGATATCTTGGAAACCGCCGAGGGCGTTCGCAACGTGATTCTAAGCGACGGCGAAACCATACCGGCCAACGAGATCGTATTGTTGACCGGGCACGCGAAAAACCGGGTCGTGCCAGGGTCGCTGGAAGACGCCTGCCTCGAGTTCGCCCGTTCCCAAAACAAAAAGGGCAACGACCTTTCGTACACGCACATGGCCTATCCCATAACGGAAAAACTGGAGAAAATCCCGGCCGGAGATTCCGTGTACGTGATCGGCATGGGCCTTACCGCCATCGACATTATCAAAGGGTTCACCTACGGGCGCGGCGGAAAATTCGAAGACGGCGCGTACGTTCCAAGCGGAAAAGAGCCTCGCCTTATCCTGGGCTCGAGGGTAGGCCTTCCTTTTTGCGCTCGCGGATACAATCAAAAAACGGGGCAGTACAAGGGGCGGTTTTTAACCTACGAGTTCGTGCAAGGTCTGAAACAAGCAGGCCGGAAAATCGATTTCGAAGAGGACTTGCTTCCGACGATCAGGCGGGAGATGGAATACGTGTTTTATACTACTCTTCTCGGAGCGGAGTTCGGGGAAGAATTGTCGGCGCTTTCGTCGGAATCGGAGCGTCGAGCCTTCGTGGAAAAAAATGTTCCCTTCAAAAAGCGCTTTTCCTGGCGTGACTTGGAAAACCCGCTTTGGACCTTTGAGGACCGGCGGGGTCCGGGAGCGCCCCTTTTCGAATCCTACGACCAATACGCCCGGTTCGTCATGGACTACATGCGAGCCGATATCTCGGAAGCAAAAAAAGGCAACATGGCGAGCCCCGAGAAGAACGCCGTGGATTCGGTCCTGAGGGATTTGCGGGACGTTCTGAGGACCGCCGTGGACCACGGCGGTCTGACGGCCGAAAGCCATAGGCGCATGAAACGCGGATTCGAGCGGTTCAACAACCGCACGGCGGTCGGACCTCCCATTCAGAGTTCCCAAGAGTTGCTGATATTGGCCGAGCAGGGGATCGTCTCCTTTTCGGGACCGTCCCCGAAAATCGGATTCGACGAAAAAAACGGCGTATTCGAAATAAGCAGCGAGGAGGCCCCCGGACCTGCGAGACCCGTGCGTCACATCGTCAACGGCAGAATTCACGGCGTGGACAGCAAAAACGACACGAGTCCCCTCATTGAAAATTTATTCAAACGCGGCGCGATTCGGACGTTTATTAACCAAGACGACTCGGGCGTTTTCGAATTGGGAGGACTGGACGTTACCGAAGATTTCCATCTTATCTCCGAGGAGGGCGTCCCGAATCCGCATATTTGCGCACTGGGCATTCCGCTGGAGGGCAAACTCTGGTTCAACGCCGCGGACGCCCGGCCCGACGTCAATTCCAACGCGATCGGGCAACTGGGCGTTTGGGCGGAGGGCGCCGCTATACGGTTGCACGAACGGGAGAAATAACTGCCCAAAGCATGACGATGCAACGCCGATATGTCGATATCGTTGTCTCGAAGCGAATTCCGGAGCTGCAACGATTCATGCTCGAACACGGAAAAAGGAAATATGAAAAAGTTTATATATACGCTGATGTCTGGAATTCACCGTTGGCAGGCACGGCGGGAGTTGTCGTTTTTAGAGGGCAAGCTTCGCACTCCGACTTCTCGTTTTACGATTCCGTTCGTATTTCGCGGAAGAGGTTTTTTCAAATCCATCGAGCCCCGGCAAAATCTTTCGGAAATCGAGAGCCTTTATAAGGAAGTGCTGAAAATCGCACCCGAACGAATCCTCGAAATAGGCACGGCAAAGGGCGGGACCTTGTACTTGTGGACGAGAGCGGCCAAGCCCCGCGCCACCATTGTCAGCATGGACCTTCCCGACGGAGAGTTCGGCGGCGCATATCCGTCTTGCCGCCTGCCTTTTTATAAATCCTTCGCCCGGGACAACCAGGAAATGCATCTTCTGCTGGAAGATTCCCACCAGCCGGAAACGTTCGAGAAAGTGGCCGATATTTTCGCGGACAAGCCCATCGACTTCGCATTCATCGACGGCGACCATAGCTACGAGGGGGTCAAGGCCGATTTCTACCAGTACGGCCCTATGGTTCGCCCCGGCGGACTGGTCGCATTCCATGACATCCTTCCCCGAGACGACCTCCCGGATATCGAGGTGCATCTGTTCTGGAACGAGATCAAGAAATCCTACGATTCCGCCGAGTTCGTCGATTCTATCGAGACCGGCCGGAAAAGAATCGGAATAGGATTGATTCGGGTGGGAGACGAACCGATTCGAGCCAAAAGCGAAACGACTATGGCGGCGAATAGGGCGTCGAACGAGAGAGCTTTTCGATTTTAGCGAATTCGAGCGGCTCGCGCCATTTCCGGGAGCATTGCCCTTTCATTTTTCGAATGGAACTAATAACTTGAAAACGGGCATGCTCCGTTGTATAAATGACCGCTCGGTCACTTTGCGACTGTTACTAAAATTTCATGCAATTCTGGTGGTTTATGCAGACAGAAGTTTCGGACGCCTCTTTGAAAAATACCAGGGACAAGGTGTTCGCGCAAGAACGGTTGGACTTCAAGGACGGCGTGGCGCTCTATAAAAGCAACGACTTGCTCGGCATTGGAATGCTCGCGGGCGGCGTCAGGAAAAAAAGGCACGGAAAACGCTCGTTCTACGTGGTCAACCAGCACTTGAACTACACCAACGTTTGCGTGAACCGATGCGCCTTTTGCGCGTTCGCCCGCGACGATGGGCAAAACGGCGCGTTCACCTTGACGCCGGAGCAAACGCGGGAGATGCTTTCGACCGAGACGGCAAGGCCTGTCAGGGAAGTCCACATGGTGGGAGGGCTCAACCCGGCCCTGCCCTTCGACTATTATCTCGACCTGATCCGTATCGTTCGGAAAATGCGCCCCTTGGCGACCATCAAGGCGTTCACCGCCGTCGAAATCGAATACATATCGAAAATATCCGGCCTTTCCCTTTCCGAAACGATCGAAACGCTCAAGGCCGAGGGCCTTGCCATGCTTCCGGGAGGAGGCGCGGAAATCATGAGCGGGCGCGTCAGGGAAAAGTTGTTTCCGAAAAAAATCGGCCACGAACGCTGGCTTCAGGTCATGAAGGAAGTCCACCGGGCCGGACTGACCTCCAACGCCACCATGCTCTACGGGCATATCGAGACCGTGGAGGAGAAAGTCTCGCACCTGATCGGCCTAAGATCCCTTCAGGACGAGACCGGCGGCTTCTCCGCTTTCATCCCGCTGGCGTTTCATCCTCGAAATACCCGTCTTTCGAACCTTTCCGACACCTCCGGGTTCGAGGACCTCAAAAATATCGCGATCGCGCGGCTCATGCTGGACAATTTCGAACATATCAAGGCCTATTGGGTAATGATTGGAGAAAAACTGGCACAGGTCGCCCTTTCGTTCGGCGCCGACGACCTCGACGGGACCATCGTGGAGGAAAAAATCACCCACATGGCCGGAGCGACGTCGGCCAAGGGACTGACCCCGGACCGCATGGAACGGATGATCCTCGCGGCCGGTTTCGAACCCGTGGAGCGCGACTCTTTCTACCAGCCGGTCGTACAGGAAAGCCTTCGATATGAGAACGCGTAATATTCTCGAGACAGCCTTGGAAAAAGGGTCCGCGTTCGAGCGGATCGATTTCGACGAGGCGCTGGCGCTATTGAAGGAGGCGGATCTGATCGCCCTGGGAAGCATCGCTGGCGCGGTCCGGCGAAAAAAACACCCGGAACCGATGGTCACCTATATTGTGGATCGGAACA
Source organism: uncultured Desulfobacteraceae bacterium (assembly GCA_964575975.1). GTDB lineage: Bacteria > Desulfobacterota > Desulfobacteria > Desulfobacterales > SKZT01. Next base: position 4,553 of record CAZNTU010000117.1, on the reverse strand, counting down.
TCAACTATACAAACGTCTGCGGTTGCGGCTGCCGGTTCTGCGCTTTCCACCGCAAGCCGGGCGAATCCGGCGGATACGTGATTTCCGAAGCGGAACTGGCCAAAAAAATCGAGGAAACCATCGAGCTGGGCGGCATACAGATTCTGTTGCAGGGCGGAATGAACCCCGATCTCGACCTTGATTATTACACAAGCCTCTTGAAATTCATCAAGGGCAACTTCGACATTCACGTCCACGGTTTTTCTCCTCCCGAGATTTCCTACATCGCCGAAAAGTCGAAAATTCCTGTCGGAGAAGTAATCGAGCGCCTCAAGGAAGCCGGACTGGGATCGATCCCGGGAGGCGGAGCGGAAATCCTGGTGGACGAGATACGTCGAAAAAACTCGCCCGACAAATGCTCTTCCGCCGCCTGGCTGGAGGTCATGCGGCAGGCCCACAAGGCGAACCTTCGCAGTACCGCCACGATGATGTTCGGATGTCGCGAAAAGCCGAAACATATCGTGGAGCACCTGATGAAAATCCGGGACCTCCAGGACGAGACCGCCGGATTCACCGCATTCATCCCGTGGAGCTTCCAGCCCGAAAACACTCGTATAAAAACTGAACCGGCGACCGCCTCCGAATACCTGAAAGTGCTCTCCGTCAGCAGGATCGTTCTCGACAACGTGGACAACGTTCAAGCCTCGTGGGTCACCCAAGGCGCGAAAATCGTCCAGGTCGCCCTGGCCTTCGGGGCCAACGACCTCGGAAGCACCATGATCGAGGAGAATGTCGTGGCGGCCGCAGGGGTAAAGTTCAGACTGCCGGAAAAGGAAATGAGAAGGCTTGTTCGGAACGCCGGATTCGTTCCGGCGCGGAGGAACTGTTTTTACGAGAACCTTTAAAAACAGGTGTCGCATGAGCGCCCGTGAGTGCTGTTACTACAAGGCGGGGTGGGTCGTAATTTCCCCGGATGAAATCGTCAAAAACGGATATGTGAAAACGTCTGGGGGGAAAATCGTCGAAGTGGGCTCGGGAAGAGTCCCTCGGGGATCCCAAGTGGTCAGGCGGGGAACTGGAGCCATAATCCCGGCTCTCGTCAATGCCCACACCCACTTGGAACTTTGCGCATTGAAAGGCTTGGTCCCGTACGACTCCGGGTTCCGCGACTGGGTGATACGTCTCTTGGAAGAACGCATGAAGCTGGACCGGAAAACTATTCGCGAATATGCGAAAAAAGGGATTGATGAATTGCGGAATTTCGGTTGCGTCGCCGTGGGCGAAATTTCGACTTTGGGATATACCCGAAAAGCTCTCGCCGAAACCCGGATGCCCGGCGTTTGGTTCAAGGAATACCTTGGAAATTTCAACAGCTCGGATTCCGCGCAAATATTGTCAACTATTTCCGAAAACATGGAAAATGAAAACACGAGGTATTCCATGGCGATTCACGGACCGCACACCACGGCCCCCGACTTGATCGCCGAAATTCTCCGGGCCGCCGAAAAGAAGAGCCTCCCCGTGTCCATCCACTTGGCCGAATCCGAGGACGAAATGGAGTTCATCACTACCGGGAAAGGAAACTGGGCGGATTTCCTTTCCTTTCGCGGCATCCGGTTTTCGAATTGGGGGGTCCCGTCCAAAAGCCCCGTCAGGTATTTGGAAAAACTTGGCGCCTTGCGGGAAAACATGCTCGCCGTCCACCTTTTGCATTGCGACCAACAGGACATCGAGACGCTGAGGAAAAACAAGGTCAAGGTTTGTCTCTGCCCCAGAAGCAACAAAAATCTCCACGGACGCCTTCCGGATCCGGAGAAATTCGTCAAGGCCGGTCTGAAGCCTTGCCTCGGGACCGACAGTTTGGCCAGCTGCGACACGCTGAGCATTCTGGACGAAATGGCGTTCGCAGCCCGATCCTGCGAATCGATTTCCCCTGCCGACATTCTGGCCATGGGCACGATCAACGGGGCCGAAGCCTTGGGTTTCGCCGACCGCTTCGGAACGTTGTCTCCCGGAAAATCGGCCGCCATGGTGTACGCTCCCGTGGAGGGCGCCTCGCCCGGCGCCGTGCTGGAAAACATCGTCCATGGCAATTTCTCTAAACCGATCGCCCCTTTTTTTGCGGACAAATCCTATGAACTACCCGGCTGAACACCTGCCTCCATTGCAACTGCCAGACCGAAAGGTTAAAATCGGCAGAATTCGCTATATCAACGTGGCCCCGATCTATTTCGGCTTGGACAACGGACTTCGCCCCCCTTGGATGAAACTGGTATGCGAACCGCCGTCCACTTTGAACCGAATGCTCGCCGAGGGGCTTTTGGACGCAAGTCCCGTATCCACCGCCGCCTACGCGGCCAACCACAAGGATTGGAGCATCCTGCCCGACAACTCCATCTCCTGCTTCGGAAACGCCGTAAGCGTCATTTTGGCCTCCAACCGCCCTTTCGACCGTCTGCAAGGCAAAAAGGTGTTGCTGACCGACGAATCGGCCAGCGCCGCCGCCCTTCTAAAACTCCTGTTCGCCATGCAAGGCGTTAAGCCGGATTTCGTCAAAGCGACCTTGAGGAATCCCCGCGCGGTTAAAAAAGAGGCGGACGCCGCCCTGGTGATCGGAAACGCGGCGATATCGGAACCATGGGCCGACAGCTTCGAATACGTTCTGGACTTAGGCGCCATGTGGAAAGAGGCGACGGGGCTTCCTTTCGTCTTCGCCGTGGTGGCGGTCCGCAAAAACTTCGCCGAAAACTATCCCGAAGCCGTCGCCGCGATAGCGAAGCTCTTCAAAATCTCCAGACAGGATGGCGAAAACAACATGGAAACCATTGCACGCCGCTCCGCCTCGGTCCTGAATTTGTCCCCCGCGTTTTGCGAGTCGTACCACAACACTCTGCAATACGACCTGACCCCCCAGAAATTCTTCGGCCTCAAAACTTTTTTCGAATACCTCCACAAATACGGCATGATTTCCGAAAGGGCCGTCATTTCGTTCTTTCGTCCATAATCTTCCTTGATATTCCGTTCGAGTTCCAATTATTTCGTAAAAAAAGGTTGACATAATTTCCCCGCATGTTATTCTTCGTCAAATTGTTTGAAATGAAACAATATCAACAGCTTTAATTTTAATTGAACAAGGTAGCGTCGGAACCGTTTGAACCGAGAAAAACCCATACGGAGAAAAAACGTGAATCAAGAACAAATCGAACTTTCCAGGCGTTCCCTCGGCGAAGAAACCGTGGAGATGCTTTTCAAGGTACACGAGGACGCTCTTTGGATGCTGGAGAACATGGGCGTCGGATGCAAGCAGCCCGACATTCTGAAGGCGTTTTCCGCCTACGAGGACAAAGGACTCTCCGTGGTCTACGAGGACCGCGTCTACATCATGGGCGACCTTGTGAAAAAGTGTCTACGAACCGTTCCCTCCATAGACGATTTTTTCGTTCCGCGAAACAGTTTTTTCATAGGCGGAACGGCCCCGTACATCTACGACGACAAGAAGGGCAAGGGGGGCGTCATACCGAGGCCGGAACACGCGGAAAAAATCGCCCGCATAGCCGAGGAGACGGATATCATCGCCGGGATGGGACGCGGGATAAAGCTTCAGAACGAATCCGAGCAGATGGAAATCATGTCGCGAATCTGTTCCAAGCCTCTCTATTTCGCGGTCACCGACGACGAATCGTTGCAAACGGCTCGCCAAATCTACGAGAAGCGCAAGAACATCATGATCGTTTTTTGCCTGACTCGTCCGCCGCTCCAAGTGAACGAGAATTTTTCGGAAGCTTTCTTCAAAGTGGCGCAGGCGGGGCTTCCGCTGTTCGTTTCCGCCATGCCGATGGCCGGCATCAGCGCACCGTACTCATATAATGGCGTGCTGACCATGACCCACGCGGAGGTACTTTTCGGAATTTGCGCCGCGCAACTGATCAACCCGGAAATAACGTGCATCCACGCGGGGTTTCCCACCATCGCCGACCCTCGAATCGAGTACAACCCCAACTACGGCCTTGTCAGCCACAATCTGCTGAACATTCTCCTGAGCCACTTGAACATGATGCTGGACCTTCCCACATGCCAGAACGCCGGCGCGACCCACGAGGAGCACCCCACGGAGAGGGCTTGCTCGGACGCGAAAACGGGCCAGGCGCTATGCAAGAAATACGGCTTCCACATGATTCGGCATCCGTTCGCCTTCTTGCGCTACCTGATCGACTTTTCCATCGGCAAGCTGGAAAAATGCTCCCGGATGGCCGAAAGCGTGACTCCGGCCGACGCTCCCGAAGTGGCAATGCCGACGTACGACCCCAGAGCCATGGAATCCATTCAAAGGACCGGCCTGGGGATGTACATGGACGACCCTCTTACCACTTACAACATTGGAAAAATATTCGTGGAATAGAGACAAAAAACGGTTCGAACCAGTTGTAAAAAACGACAGTCCACCAATAACCAACAACCATTACCCAATAACCAACAACCAATAACCATTACCCAATAACCAATAACCAACAACCATTACCCAATAACCAATAACTTGACATCGTAAACATAAGCCGCAACCAATTGAAATATTT
>CAZNTU010000116.1:0-16515 GCA_964575975.1 uncultured Desulfobacteraceae bacterium | reverse complement strand
CGAAGGATATGGGCCGACACCTCCTCGGGCTTCAAGTCGCCGTTTTTTTCCAACCGGAAGGTGACGTCTTCTCCCATGGCGCGTTTGGCGAACATGATCGGCTCGATGGAACCGCCCGTCAAGTTTTTGGCCGTATAGCCCACTACGATATCGCCGCGGCTGTTTTCGGCCACCACGGAAGGGGTGGTCAGCCGTTTGAACTTGTCCCGGACGACGCTGTATCCCGGACATTTTTCCAAGACGAAAAAACCCGCGTCGTTTCGTTCTTCGGGGATGGCGACGCAACAGTAAGTGGTTCCCAGGTCGATCGCAACGATTTTACCCATGGTGTCTCCTTGTCGAGAAAAGGGTTGCAAAGTAAGGATTTTGACGAAGTTTTCGTCGGTACGAAGGCGGATTCTGCGATTTATCCGGCATGTTCAATGTTTTCCGGCCATGCGATCACCGCTTTTCCCATGCGTTGCAGCCCGCCCCGAATCGACACCGCCGACTGCACCACCTCGTGAATCAGGGGGCCGTCGATACCGGGCATGGTCACCTGGGCGATGTTGTCCATTATCTCCATTCGCTCCGGCGTGTACGGTTCTCCTGCGGGAGCCGCCACTTCGACGCCCAGGCGGCTCAGAATGCGCTCCAGGTTGTCGGCGATGTTCGCCAGAGTGCCGGCAAGCGGACGGGCGGGGTTGTCGGCGTCGCCGCCGAGGGCCGCGGCGGCCGCTTTTCTGAGACGCTCCATTTCATCGGCAACATCTATCAATGCTTCTCCAACGCTCTTTTCCTCTTGCCGGCGACGTTCGTATTCCGAGCGCATGGCCCGCCATGCAATGGCGACCAGGGGCAGGTTGGCCAAGGCGTCCGCGACATCGGGCCGAAGCGGGTCGTTGACTTCGAATCGGGGGTCCGTCATGCATCGTTCCTTTCTTCATCCGGTTTGCCAAACGGTGGCGCTATTTCCAGTTCGTCAGGCCCGAAAGCCTGTTCTGTTAGAGGCTGGTCGTCGAGAGATCTTTCACTCAAATGCGCGGTCCATTCGTCAATCCAAGAAAAATCCCTGATTTCCAAGGGATTGTCGGCCACTTCGGACAGCGACTCCAGAATTTGTTCGGCCAGTTGCTTGATCCGCTGGATCGGCGGAGGTTCGGTGGCGTGATGCAGCAGTTCCTCGCGGATTCGGCGCAATGGATCCAAAAGGATCTCCTCCGCGCTGTTGAGTTCGGCCATGGATACCGGCTCGCCGTTGACGACATGGCGGTCCGGCGTATTGTTCACGATTTTCCGTGTCTGGCCGATGCATTTGACAAGGGTGCGGTGCCGCGACATTTCCCGGGGCACGCGCCCGATTCGAAAGGCTGTACGGTAATAGGGATTCTGATAGATGGGACCGTTTCGCCAAAGATTCATCGCGTCGCCTCCTATTTTATCACTGATCGGTAGAAATGTGCTTTCGTTTCCAGATCCGCCAAATCCGTTTCGACGGCGGCCAGGTTTTTTTTCAGCGTTTCGTCAGCCGGATCGAGTCGCAAGGCTTGTTGGAGCATGGACAAGGCTTTTCGGGTCAGATAAAGAAAACTTTCCAATTTGTCGGTCATGCCCATATTCGATTCCTCTATCTGCCGGCTCTCGTAATTGAAGCTAAGCACGGCCCGGCCGTTGTACGCACTGGCCAGGAGAGATTTAAAACCCGAGCCCGACGAACATATCGGCAACGCCAACTCTCCCCACCGAATCGCGAAGCCGTAGGTCGCCTCGGCGGAATCGAAGACTACGGTGGAAAACCCCTCTTTTCCAAGGGTTGACGCATGAATCGAAGCCCGATCCATTGCTTTTCGCATCATTTCCAGAGCCAGGCCTTCGAGAGCGGTTTTTGCCAGCGGCGTCGAAGGCATTTTTTCGTGTCCGGCCAGTCGGACGGCGCAGGGTTCGGCGCGAGCGGCGACGGACAGAATGCCGTCCCAGTCCTCCATGATGGAGAGCCCCTCCAGGAGATCCCTGCAAATTTCGGCGTGCATCTGCAGGGCCGGCAGGTATCCGTCGTATAATTTCAGATACCGCTCCACGGGTTCCAGAGCTTCCCGAGTCTTTCCGGCGGACCTGAGCATGGGCACGTTGACCGTCATGGCCTCGAACAGTTTGCCGACCATTCGTTTGCGGACGGCGGGCGGTATTTTGGCGCGGCGAACGAGACCGACATGGGCGGCGGCCCGGTCCGGAACTTGTATTTCGAAATAGTGCCGGATGAAATCAACATGAACCTCGAGCAGATGCTCGTACAGATGGTTCCTCGCGGAATCCAGCTCGCGAATGTCGGCGTCGGCGTCGCAGGCGACGAGTTTTTCCTTGAACCGTCGCCATAATTCGGGGGAGGCGACCACCTTGCGCCAAGCGCCCAGCGCCCTTTCCCACTGCCTGTCGGCGTCCGGATCGCCCTTGAGTTCCAGATCCCAGGCGCGGGCGTGAAGGCAGACGGCCAAATGATGGGCAACGTTCGGACTGTCGGGGTCGCAGTCCCGGGCCTTTAAAAAGTGGTCGATGGCCGCGTCGGAGTATGGAAGCGGACCCTTGGGGAGACCGTCGTCGTCCCTTTCCTGAAGTGCCTGCCAGCCGTTGTATCGATGCATGCGATCGTTGGCCTCCCGCACGGCATGCAGACTTTCGCGAATCAGTTTGGATGTGTCCAATGCCCGGTCCTCCGCTAAGCCTCGTCTTTGCAACAGGACGCTTCTCGATAGAAATTGGCGGCCACCTGCGATTTCATCGCCTCGTAGTAACGCGCCACGGCGAGGCAGGTGGACCGGCAGGGCCGACGACGGTATCCCTCGTTGGCAAGAATCCCTGCCTGTTCGGTCCGATTTTGCTTGAGAAGCCGTTCGACCTTCTTCAGATAGCAGCGTCCGTTGGTGTTACGGTCGGACACGCGGCGCGGGTCGCGGTTGACGACCATGGCCCGGTCGAGGAATTCGTCGCCCCGCGACTGGTCCCCGACCGCGTAGCACTGTTCGGCCGATTCCAGCAGTTTTTCCACGGTATCCAACGGCGTGGGTTCGCGACTGCGTTGCCCCCGGGCGCGTGCCCGGTCCCAGTCCGCTTTGAGTTCGCCGGCATTGCGGTAGACACGGGAGGCCATATCCGACGCCAGAGCCGTTCGCAACACTTGAATCAGTCCGGGATGCCGTCCTAGTTCTTCATGGGTCTCCAACAACGCGAATTTTTCCGTTTGGCGCGCTATCAAATGCAGGCGTCTGAGTTCCCCGGATGTTTCGTCCGTCTCGCCTCTCAAATGGTTGCCGACCTGGACGAAAGGGTTCTTGCCGGCGATCATTTCGTAGAAAATCAGGCCCAGCGCGTACACGTCGCTTTGGGGAGAGCAGGTATTGCGGGAAAAGGACTCCGGCGCCAGGTAGGCCATTGTCCCGCCGCTGTCGGTCCATCCGAGCAGCGTGTCCACTTCGATGGCCAGACCGAAGTCGGCGATCTTGATCGTATCTTCGCCGCCCGAATTCCGAATCACGAGAATGTTGGCTGGCTTCAAATCCCGGTGAACCACGGGCCGTATCCCGCCGTCCGGGTCTTTGGTTCCCCGATGCATCAGGGCGACGGCTTCAAGCATCCGGTCGAAATAGGCAATGGCCTTGGTCAGGGGAAACGGCCCGCTTTCCAAATGACGATGCAGTCCGGCGCCTCGGACCAGTTCCATGACCATGTAAGGATGCCCGGCCAGCATCGAACCTTCCGGGCAACGGCCAGCGTCGTGGACGGTGACGAAGCGGTCTTTCATGGAAGCGTCTCGGATGCCGTCCAACAACCGGGCCATGACCAAAGCGTCGTGAAACGCGACCCTCGTCTCCAGATCCGACATGGGCTCTTTGGCGATTTTCAAGGCCACTTCCCGTAACGTCACGCCGTAAGCCATCTGTTCCGCCTTGAAAACGGCCCCGAACGCCCCCTCGTCCAGAAATCGCGTCAGGCGGTAACGACCGTCGATCACCGCGCCTTCATACGAGGCCAAGTTCATGAACAAACCTCCTTGCTCCCATGTAAATTTCCTAAGGTTGTTGTTTTTCAACGTCCAGGGGTTCAGTGTTCGGTGGTTCAGTGCCGTCTCTCCGTTTCCCCGTCTGTTTTATGGATTTTCATCCGTGCATGTCGTCCTCCCATTTTTCCGCCACGCCTCGGGGTTCCACTTCGGGTCGGTCCGGGGAATAGATCGCCCGCACCTTGATCTTCGCCGGGGGAACAATCCGGTTTTTGAGGATATAGTCGATGGCGGGCGTGACGACCACGGATTGAATCATCCGCACGGCGGCCCGCGCGCCTTCGTCGACTTTGACGCAATAGGCGCCGATGGCCCGGGCAACATCGGGAATCCCGTCCTTTCCTGGATTGGAACCGGCGACGATCGTCACTTGCTTTTGGTCCAGCATGCGCTTTGCCGTTTTTTCGAACAGGCGGGCGGCAATGGCGGTGTAATCGTCCTGGTTCAAGGTGCGAAACAAAATCAGTTCGTCCACCCGGTTGAGGAATTCGACCCTGAACTCTTTTCTTTTGAACTCCTCGCGCAATCTTTTACGGATCGCGGACTGGCCCTCCGGCTTGACGTCCAACTCCTTGGCCATTTCGCTGAGTGACTCGGAGCCGACATTGCTCGTTAAGATCACGATGCAGTGGGAACCGTCGCGGACTGGACCGGCCGGGTCGTCGATGCGGCCTTCGTCCAGAAAACGCAGCAATGCGTCCATCACCCGCGCATGGGCTTTTTCCACCTCGTCGAACAGCACCACGGATCTCGGCTTGTCCCGCAAGCCATTGGTCAGTTTTCCCTCGCCGTACCCCACGTATCCCGGAGGGGCACCCACGAAAATGTTCATGCTTTCCGGAGAATTGAATTGCCCCATTTCCAGGAAAATCAGGTTTTCCTCAGAACCGTAGACCGCCCTGGCCAGCTCCTTGGCCATCTCCGTCTTGCCGCTGCCGGATTGGCCGCAGAACATGAAAACCCCGACGGGCCGTTCCGGCATGGCAAAGCCGAACTGCATCCGCTGCACCGCCGGCAGAATCCGCTCGATGGCCGCATCCTGGCCCACTAGCCGGGACAGCAGGCGTTGGCGCACCGTATCGATGTCGGCGAGGGTTTGTTCCTCTTCCTCCGCTTCTGTGGAACTGTCGAAGTTTTCGGCCGTTTCCTTCAATCGCGCCAGCTTGACCCCCTCGTCTTCCATGATATGGCGGGCCATGCTTTCGGTTTCCAGAAAAGCGCGCAAAAGGTGGGCTTCCGTTATGCGCGGCGCATGATCCCGTCCGGCCAATTCTCCGGCAAGGGCGAAAATGCGTTGGAGCATGGGTTGGCAATGGTTCCGGTCCAAAGGAATTTCCGACCGGACGCGTTTGGCCTTGGCTTTCAGGTTCAGGGCGAGGACTTCTTGAACTTTTCGCGGCTTGAGACCCTGCTGAAACAGTCCCAAGGGGGTTGCGCCGCCTTCGCGGGTCAGGAGAGCCATGGCCAGATGGCGGGGGTCCATTTGGGAAAACCCCATGGACTCTGCCTCGCCTTTCATCAGCAAAAGGACCTTTTTCGCCGCCGGCGAAAACAGATCCGGTTCCACCGCCTGGGAAGCGTCGGATCGAAACGGCCGGATCGGGTCCGCTGGCATCAGCGTCAGTTCGATTTCCCCGCGCCAGGCGTCCGTGTCGATACCGGCCGACCGAAACAGGTCCGCGGTTTCCCGGGTCAGATTCCCTATAGCGCACAGCAGAAGCACCGGTTCCGACACGCGGGCCAAGCCGTGCCTTCTGCAATAGGATTCGACTCCGCCGAGCATGTTCGCGGCGCTTTCGTGCATCGCGTCTTTGCTCAAAAGAGGTGGCGGCAGCTCGTTCGAAGATTTCGCGGCCGTTTCCGACAACCCCGATTCCCATTGATCGGTCGATAAACCCATTTGGGACAGAAACTTCCGCGTCGCGCCGTTCCGGATGCCGGCCATGGCCATTAAAAAGTGGGTGCTTTCGATCCGTGCGCTGCCGGACTTGACGGCGGCGGCCAGAACATCGGCCAGGTCGTGGGTGCCCTGACGAATATCTGTTTCAAATGCCTGAGGATTGAGTCGATGATCGATAAAAAATTCCATTGGCACTCCTCGATTTGTTGCCGAAGGAAATCCGCGAACAACATTCAAGTTTCCTTCTATACAAACATTTTTCGACAAATACAATTCATTTGACCGCAGTGCGTTTTTTTACGGGGGATGGGGATTTATGGCAAGTTCATGGGTCGCCCCTGGTTTCGAAGGCGTCCCGATGCGTTCGCAGTCCCCGTTCGAGCTTTTTCCCGCTTTCATCTTGACAAAACCGATTCTTTTTGAAATTGGCTCGACATCGGCCTTTTATTCGGAGGGACGTCGAAAGGGAAATCTTTCAAGGAAAAACAAAAAAACGGCGTGAAAGATTTTCGCTTAAAAAGGGCTCCGACAGGATATGCGACACTTAGGAAGAGGAGGAGCGGATGGCGTCGGGCGTGGCCGAGGAGAAAAATACCGATGAAACAATGGATAACGATGCCGTGACGACGACATGCGAAGGAACGGAAAACGAATGTCGGTTCGAATCCCCTCTGATGGAGAACGAGAAGGACGGGTCGCTTCTGGCTCTGGTCCCTGCCGGCGAATTCGAGATGGGGGACGGGGTGCATTTCGATTGTCCGAGGCACAGGGTGTACTTGGACGAGTACTATATCGGCGTGTACGCGGTGACGAACCGGCAATACAGGAAGTTCGTGGACGAGACGGGGCACAGGGCTCCGGACCGCGCGGAATGGGGGAGTCCCAAATGGAAAGGGGACGGTTGTCCCCCCGAGCTGTCGGAGCATCCCGTAGTGTGCGTCGATTGGGAGGACGCGCAGGCGTATTGCCGTTGGGCGGGGCTGTCCTTGCCGACGGAGGCGCAGTGGGAAAAGACCGCGCGGGGAGCCGAGGGCTTCGCTTATCCATGGGGGGACCTCTGGGATTCGGCCCGATGCAGGCACGCGGGAAACCGAAGCGAAGAGGGGACTTGTCCCGTACACGAGCATGCGGATGGCGTTTCCGGCTACGGCGCGTACAACATGGCCGGCAATGTGTTGGAGTGGTGTTCGGACTGGTACGACCCGGACTATTATAAAAGCAGCCCGTCGAAGAACCCGACCGGTCCCGTAAAGGGCTCCAGCCGCGTGCTTCGCGGGGGCGGTTGGATCAATGCCTCCTGGGCCTGCCGCGCCGCCTACCGAGTCAACATACCCCCGTCGCGCCGCGTCGGCTACTATGGTTTCCGGGCTGTTCTGACCCCGGGGCGACGACCGTGAGGGGCGAGCGGCAAGTCCCATTCCTGGAAGGTCGAAAATGTTTGTCGGTTTTACCCTGGTTTTTCAGATTCGAGGGAAATATTCCATCAACGGACGTAAACATCTGGAGGTACTGTGACAGCGGTTCAACTCGACAATTTAATCGGTCAATTGGGCGACAAGGATTGGCGGATTCGCAGGTCGGCCGCGATGTCCTTGGGAGATACGGGCGACGCCGGAGCGGTGGACGCGCTCGTTCAAGCGCTGAAGGACGAAAATTGGACGATAAGGTGCGAATCCCTTCGATCCTTGGCGAAGATCGGCGACGTTCGGGCGGCGGACGAGTTCGAATCGGTCCTGGACGACAGGGTGTCGTGGGTGCGTTTTGCCGCTTTGAACGCGTATCGAAAATTCGGGGGCGCTGTTTGCGCCGAGCGTCTTGTCCTAATGACAATCGATCCGTACGAATACGTGAAAAGAATTGCAATGGAACTATGGAATTCCAATGTAGAGAGACTTTGCGATTCGGGCGACGGCAAAACCATCGACCAGCTTGTCAGAGCTTCGGTTCATTCGGACGAAACGGTATGCAAGGCTGCGGAGGAAGCGTTGAACAAAGTGGCCGAAAAACGGGGAGTCCATCCTTTCCGGCAGGTCGGACACATGCTGACGGCGGTCAAGGACCAAAACCCGTCGGTTCGCAGGCTGGCGACGGAAAAGCTGGCCGTCATAGACGAGGTGGCGGCCTCGAAAGCCGTGGCCAAGGCACTCAAAGACGACGACGAGGGCGTCGTCTATTCGGCCTTGGAGGGGCTCGTCCGGAGAGAGGAGCTTTTCGCGCTGTTCGATCTGGTAGAAATGAAAGCGAAAAGCGAAGGACGGAGGAAGCAAAAGGTCGCGGACGCCGTCGAACGACTTAAAAAAGCGGCCGAAGCGTCTCTGTCTCTGGAAGACAAAAGGCCTGTCTGCCGCAACTGCCTGGCCCGGTTTGTCCGGAACAGAGTCAAGACGGGTTTTTTGCAGTCCGTTGCGTTCTACGGCTGCCGCCGGTGCGGTCGAGTGCAGCCAAGAATGGAATATGTCGGGAAAATAACGGCGGTGCTGGACTCGCCGTGGGACGAATCTTTCTACGTGGACGGCGGCGATCTTTTCGTCAACCTGGCGATGCGGGACCCCGAGGCGCACCTGGCGGAATTCGACGAGCTGGAGATCCGGAACGCGCCGGGCGTCAACCTCGACGAGATGGTCCAGCTGATCCTTCGCAAGTCCGGCAACGACGCCTGCATGAGCGCCCGGCGCATGACTGCCGTCCCTGTGCGCCTAGTGGGCGATCCCTCGTTGACGCAAAACTCGTTGAACCTGATCAAGATCAAGACGAAAGGGTTCGCGGCCGAAAGGCGAGATACCTTGTAAACAGTGGGAGAAGGCCGCGCGTGGAGCCGCGAGCTTCGCCTATCCATGGGGGGACCTCTGGGATTCGGCCAGGTGTCGGCACGCGGTAAACCGCAGAATGGAGGGAACCTGTCCCGTGCACGGGAACCGCTACGTCAACATCGGTTTTCGGGCTGTTCTTGCCCCAGATCGACGGCCGTAAGGGGCGAGCGGAAAGCGGAAAAAAATTTTCAAAGGGGTCGATATTATACGAATCTTTTAAACTTGGACATCAAGTGAAAGATATTCCCTCCCGAATCGCTCTTATTCCTTAGAGACTGTTTGAAAACTCCGGAGAAGGCCCGGCAACAAGGCGGAACAAGGTAACCAGAGCTTCCAGCTCTGGTCCGAGGCCGCGCAAGGTCGAACACTGTCGCGGACCTCGACACGCTGGACCAGGACAATCCCGTCGCCTTCGGGGCGCCAGACCAGAATGGTCTGACTACCTTCGAGAGACCGCCTCTCAAACGCAAACTCGAAATGAAACCCTTCGAAGCATAGATGGGTTTTCAAACAGGCTCTTAGAATCGGCCCAACTACACCCGACCATCGTTCAAGGAGACGAAAAGACAATGGAAATATCCTCGATCGCCACCGACGCCATGGCGCCTCCGGGACAGAACGCGGCTCTGCAGGCCCTGGCCCAGGTGGACGAGCTTTGCCGAAAGATCCTGGGGCTGGAAACGCGAATCGGCTTGGATCTCAAATCCTTTCGTTCAAGGGATTCGAAAGACGAAGGTCCCTCGGGCGTGAAGTCTTTCAGCGCCGAGTTGACGGCCGAGGATATCGTCGTCGTCAAACTCGAGCTGGTTCGGGCTGCCCAAGCCGTGCGGCCCGACGCCCGGGAGCTGTTCCGCCATTTGGCATCCCTTGGCGACAGGATTCGCATCGCGTCGCCGCCCGAAAGCCACGAAGGGGAAAACGGCCTCTGGGTGGCCCTGAGCGTCAAGGCCATCCCCCTGGGCGTCGCCCGGTCCGGCGCGCTGGCCGAAGAGTTGAAAAGAATCGATTCCATGGCCCGAGTGCTTCAGGCCGGCATGCCCCAAAGAAAGTCGAAGGCCGAATTGACCCAGACGTACAAGGACTTTTCCGGGGCCTTGTCCCCCGTTTTTCCCGTTTCTTCCGCCTCGACAAAGGGAGGTTCGGCGCTGACCGACTGGGCGGACCGGATTACGGAAATGCTGGTCTCCGGGATCAGCGCGGCGGTGGTTTGCCCCTATCCCGTCGTACTGGACATGGCCCTGGCGGAGCTGGCGGAAAAGATTATGGAAGCCGGCTCTTCCGTGGCCCGTATGACGCTTCCCGCAGTCAACAGCATGGCCCTGCTGGATCTGGCCGTCAAGGCGCCGGGAATGGTTGCCGTGCCGGTGGTGCGCTTGAGCATGGGCAGCAATCCGTACGAGCAGGGCAACGAGGCTCAAAATCTTGTCAAAGCCCTTTCCCATGCGGGCAGAGCCATGGTGTTCACCGGCTCGATGGCCCAGCAGCAGTCGGTTTTCGCCGGCGGACAAGGTGCGGAGCAAGATCCTTTGCTGCCAGTGGCGTGTCATGTTCCGGAGGTCGAATTCGGCGCATTGGTGCATTTTGCCGTGGAGTCGGCCGCCTCAGCCAAGGGGGGGCTTTCTCCCAACAGTCTGGACCGGCTCCGCGAAACCGTCGCGCATGCCATGTGCCGTCTCGACGACGGGGACAAACGGCGACTGCTCCCCGCCGTCGCTCAAAAGGGCGTTCACGATGAGTTGAAAGGAAGATGCGACACGAATGGACTTCGGTCTTATCTCGAACAACTCGCCGACTGTAACGAGACATTCGCCGGATTGAGCCACAAGCCCCGTGTCGAAAGAAGCGCGGGCGTGCAGCGGAGATTTGTCGCGAAGCTTTGCGGGGACGACCTCGAGACCTGCCTGAATGCCCGCTTGGAGGGCCAGGAGGCGGCCGTCAAAGCCCTTGCGGCGCGGTTTCGGACGGAAATCTTCTCCCGGCCGTCCCATCAGCCCATCCGATGCCTGGCGATCGGCACGCCCGGCACCGGCAAGTCGGAAAGCGCCAGCCTCGTCGCCCGCTATCTCGAGATTCCTTATATCTACATCGACGCGGCCAGCATGCCCGATCACTACACGGCCCTGGCGCAGTTTTACGGGTCCGGCCGGGGCATCGTGGGGTCGCATCGGGCAGGGCGCCTGGAGCAGGGGGCCAAGCATCACACGGGCGTGCTCTTCGAGATCGCGGACTTGGATCACGCGCCTTCCTCGGTGCGGTCGGCACTGGCGGACAGCTTCCTTCAGCCCTTGGAGACCGGAGAAGCCCAAAGCGCCACCGGCGCGATGTTCTCCTGCGCAAACGTCATTTTTTACTTCAGCATGAACCTTCCGGACCGCAAGGACGAAGCCGTGCGAAAAAGTTTCGGGTTTTCCCCTGCGCCCGACGCGGAAGGAATTCGCAAAAACGTGATGGCGGAACTCAAAAGCTTGGTCTCCGGAGCCTTCATGAGCCGGTTGGGCGCCCCGGTCGTCTTTGATCCGCTCAGCGGGGACGCGCTGGCCCGGATTCTGGAAAAGGCCGTCGCCGATGCCGTAGCACAGTCCGCCAAAGGCCTGGGCATGCACATCGGATCGGTATGCCTTGAAAAGAACCTCGGGCGAAGGCTGCTCCGTCGCATTTCCATCGATATCGCGTCCTTCGGCGCGAGGGTCTTGCTGGAACGCGGACGTTCCCTGGCCGTCGAAAGCTTTTTGTCGTTTCGCCGAACAGTCGGTCCAGGTCCGGTGCCCGGAGCGCGGGTACGCCTGAACGATGCAGGCGAACTCGAGATCGTGGCTCTGACTGTACAACCCGATTAACCCGAGAATTAAAAAACAAAGGAGAGTCCCATGACCGAAGTCTACCACTTGACCAAACCCGCCGAGTACCGCAAGGCCGGCCCGACGGATCTGATGGGGTTGCTGCCCGCGCCCGGGGCGAACCCCCTGTTTTTGCCCAAGGAGTTGCTCGAAACCCTGGTCTACGGCATCACCCACCACGAGTTCATCCATCTCAGCGGCCCTACGGGCACGTCCAAATCGTCGCTTCTGGAGGCCATTCAACTGATGCCGGAAAATTTCAACGCCGTCTGCGAAGGGTTGGGCTTCGAGATAAAGCCTTTGAAGGTGTTCCCCGTCGAGATGGCCATCTTCGAATCCCCCGGCGAATTGTATCAGCGTCGCTCCATTCGGAACGGAACGACCTACGATGAAAGAAGCATTCTTGTGGAGGCGTTGATCCAGGCCCACGGCCAAAAAGGAAGCTGCTATCCCCTGATCCATTTAAGGGAAATGGGGCGGGTGTTTACTTCCGCAGTGCAGGGGGGACTGCTCAATCTCATGACCCGGGGGGAGATCGTGCTGCCCGACGGGACCCGATTCGGGGGCGACGGCATCGCCTGGATCAGCGACAGCAACTACCAGGCGGAAAGCGACAGCATGCATACCCTGGTCGCCTTCGACGATGCCTTGAAAAGGCGCTTTACTCTCCAGCTGTCCGTCAATTATCTCACGGCCCGGCAGGAGATCCAAGTACTCGAACATATTGTAGCGGAGGGTGCGTTATGAAAACGGAACAATCGGAATTAATAGGCAAGGTGGTGCAATTGGGTAATGTCGTTCGGCGATACCGCTCCGAAGGCAAACTTCAATCCGTGGCGCCGCCGACCATCTACGGTTATATGGCGTTTTTGCGCATGGCCATGGCGATGCCGCATATGAACGAGTATCAGTTGGCGTCGGCCACCTTGTTGGGAAACGGAAGCGTCGACGATCAAAAATATATTGCCAGCGTCTTCAACGAAGTTTTCGGTCTGCAAGCGGTGGACGACGAAGACCCCACAATAGGAGGAAACCTGTTTTGAAGAGACAAGCAATGACATCGACATCGCGGTGCAAACGCCGAAATCGCGGAGACGGCGCCTCGGAGGCATCCGTTTCTGCCGGCGCCTATTCCCATGTCCGGTATCAGCATCGCAGCAAAATCTTGTGGGCTGGAGTCGGCATCGGCAACGCGTTCAATTACAACTTGGATTACCACTCGCGCCTGGACGGTCAAAAGCTGTTTTACCGCACCTTGAAAAAAGTGCAAAAGAAGGCGGCTCAAATCGCGGGGTTCGCCAATCCGGAAGGATTTCAAGCCATAGTCAAGCCCCAACTGTCGCCATGCTATACCCAATATCCGCCGATGATCGCCGCTTACGCGGCCATCGGTCTGACGGCGTTTCTCGAGTTTTCGACCAGAGTGCAAAAGAAAATTCTGATGTTGAAACTAGACCCGTACCTTCGTCAGTTGGAAAGATTCGGCCGGTTCCGGGGGGATGCGTCGGCCTATCGGAAGATCGCCTTGATGGCAGCCGAGTATGTCCAAATTCGTCTGTTGTATGAAGACCTATCCAGGAATCATCGGTTGACGACCGTCGAAATGTATCGCCTCTTTTCGGCCGACCGGATGCCAATGCGGTTTGGGTCGCTTCCTGAAATCATCCGTTGCGTGGTGCTTTTCGGCGATGTCATGCCGGATTGGCGGTCGCTAAAGCCGCATCCGTTCGCGGAAAAAATCCTGATGGATCTCACGCGGGTTTGCGGCCCTTATTACGAGGCCGTCGGCCGGGAAAACGGCCAAAAACTCGTCGATGTGGGCGTGCGCTGGGTACAAAGCTTGTGCGCTGCGCTTTTGAAGTACCTGCCCGACGAGCCGGCGCCGGCGCCGAAGGCTGCCGCACCCGATCACCCGCACAAAAATCCGGGGATTTCGACGTCGTTCTCAAAAAGAACGGCAACGCCGCGTTTTTCTCCAATAAACGAGCCCAATGAACCGGATTGGATAGCGCCGCTGGACGGTTCCGGTCCTCCATCCCTGTTCGAACCCCAGAATACGCTCCAACAGGTGACTGAAAAGCTGTCGAGAGACGACAGGAATGATTCCGGCGGCCAAGTGTCGCAGGCGGCGCCCGTTTCCAAAGAGACGCAGAAAGTTTTGAACGACTTTGCATCCGCCGTCGAAAAGGCCGGAGGACAACATAGCGCATACGAGGATATGCGTTCGGATATTTTGGAGAAAACCCTCTCTCATACTCCGTTCAAACCTTCTCCTATCGAAGGAAATCCGGTGGAAGGACACGAGGTTCGGTTGGACCTTGGTGGAGACCGAAGCGTCGGCGGAGAGATTTTCGACCGGCCTGTCGAGCTGTCCGACAATCTGCCTGCCTACGAGGCGCTGGTTTCCGAATCCGAAGGCTTTACCCGGGCATTGGAGCGTAGTTTATACCCCAATTTTCAACAAATGCCCGAGGTCTTGAAGCTAAAGACCGTGGGATCTCTGGATCACGCGAGAATCTGCCTGTTCGAGTTTTCCCCCGCAGTGTTTAAAAGATACAGATCCCTGGAGAAGGTGGATATGAGAGGAAATCCGCTGCTGGTGATCGCTTGCGACGGGTCGGGGTCGTTGAACGCCAAGCAGATGCAGCTTCTCAAACTCCTGGCCGCCGGATGGCTCAACGGAACCGTTCGGACGCGGATCGAAATCCTGGCCGGACTTTACCATAGCGGAGCCATACGTCCAGGCGTATCCGGACCTCTGGTGCAGTGGTTGTACCATCCTCGGAAAACACCGGCCATTGGCAGAAAGGACGCGGCTCGCGCGTTGGTATCCCTTCCATTTAAAGGAACCGGCGCTCAATCCGACGCCCTCTCGCTTGGATTTATTCTCTCCGAGGCCAAACAAATCGCCAGAGGCGGCATGGTCTATATGATCCTGATTTCCGATACCGCATGGAACAAAAGCTTTCGGGAAAGCAAAAGCGGCTTCGACGAAGTGCATGCCTGTTTCGAATCGGCTTACGAAGAGTTCGAGGGCAAGCTGCACACCACGCTGGTGGCCCTTGGCGTCGCGGACAATACGGGGTTGGAGGATATGCTCGATCAAGTGATTCGCGTATCGGCTCCGGAATTGGAAAACCATGCCGCAGTCGCGGAAAAGATCGGACTGTACGTGGCCGAATGCATGCGGCAGCACCAGTTGTTAAAGGCACAAAACGGCAGATAGGAGGAAGCGATGGCCTATGGTATCCATTCGGGCGGCGGCGATATCGCCGACAACGCCTACGACTGTTCCGATTGCGACGACGATTGTACGGATTCGCCGCAGGATATTCGCCTGCAACTTCGACAACTGATTCAGCACCTGAGATATTACGATCTTCAACGGATTTCCCTTGAAAAAAAAGGCGGCCGGATCGCCGATTTGAATCGGATCACCCGCTTGTTGACACAGCCCGTCTTCGTCGAGAGACGATTCTTCGGCAAGAGACAAGTGGCGCTCACGGATCGGGACGCTTTGGAACACGCGTTGTCGGGCGTTCATCCGAACCTTTATATCAGCGTTCGGCAACGGCCCGCCGGAATGCCGGTGTATTACATCTACCGAATCGCGAGGTGCTGGGACGCCAATTATCATTTCATTGTCGAAGAGGTGTATATCAGTCTGGATTATCCTCGCTCCAATCCGCGTTTCGCAAAACTGATGCATGGCGGGCACGAAAAATTTTTTTTGAACATGGCGCCCTTCAGGCAGGGTTACGCCGGGATGACCGGTTTCAACGATCCGGAGGACCGGCGGCGCATTGACGATTTCCTTTGCGATCATGTCGGTCGGCATGTGTTTCAGTCCGCGTGGCACGAGGACCAGCAACTGGGAAACGCGCTGGCCGCTCAACTGGCGATGCCGGATTTTCGGTACGCGATCGAGCTGTTGTACCTGTGCTTGAGCGCCGATCCTTGCGAACTCAGGGGCGCCGTTACCGAGGAGATGAAAGAGTTCTTCCGAATCGTCTACCCGCAACCGGCCATCCGCGCGCTTTTGAACATACTGCCCAACTTGGACGGCAGTCGGCTGAACGATCTTTACCATAGGGCGATCGAGTTATACCAATTGTTGTCCAAGGCTTTCAGCCAGTTTCTGGCGTCGAAGGTGCCATGGGGTTGTCAAAATGCGCGGATTTCTCTTTGGAAGGTGCTTTAC
The DNA here is from genome assembly GCA_964575975.1 of uncultured Desulfobacteraceae bacterium. Lineage (GTDB taxonomy): Bacteria > Desulfobacterota > Desulfobacteria > Desulfobacterales > SKZT01. The sequence continues at coordinate 734 of CAZNTU010000116.1, read as the reverse complement.
GCCAATGTGTCCCGCCTGGACTTGGTGGGGCAAAGCCTGCAGAAAAACCGTTCCATGGAGGTAGCGAAGAATCGGTTGGTCCAGGTGTCCCGATTTGTGGTATTGGAGTTGGCGACCGAAAAAAACGTATCTTGACAATCTGTACAAGCGGATTGTTACCAGCGGAAGGAACGGGTTTTATGGATCATTGCCTCGTTCGTCGAAAGCATTCTTTTGCTGTAAGGTGGGAACAATTGCCCTGCCAGAGGGGAAAGTCCTATTTTATACCGGATTCGCGGGCTGCAAGCTTCTCAAGCATCCTTTCGGCCTCATCCAGATCCCCGTCCAGGGCAATTTGCAAGGCGTGGCGCACTCGAAGCAGCGCCCCCAGTTCCCTAAGCGACGGATCGTCGCAAACCGCAAGGGCTTCGGCCATTTCCACGACGCGCTCCCAATCGCCTTTCCGGCAATATTCCGCGGCTTGAGCAGCCGACGATGCGGAAGGGTCCAGCGGAAAGGCGGACGGCCACCCGTTTCCCTGTGTCTCTGTAAAACGTTGGAATCGTTCACTCCGCGAGCCGGGTCCCGCCAACAGCCGAACGACGGACTCCACACGCGGAGGAAGCCGCATTTGCAGGATTTCCGATTCCTGCAATGCGGCTGTCGTCGAATCTTTTTCCAGAACTTGTTTGAAAAAACGGCACACCGGCTCCGGCGCTTCCTGCGCGCGGGCCAGTTTCAGGCAGGCCAGGGCG